>JABEUS010000097.1 GCA_013044285.1 Acidimicrobiaceae bacterium | reverse complement strand
GCTAGTGGTGGGGGCGGGATTTCTCGCCCGACGACCCTGGTGGGGTGGGGCCCTCGTGGTGTGGTTCGTTCCTCTCGTGCTCGACCTCGCGACTCGACTCCTCCAGCCCCTCGAGAACTCGCGAGCCCGCGGATTCGTCGAGCGAGCTCGGCAACGTCTCGAACAGGTTCACCCCACCGTGGTCGCGATCACCGGTTCCTACGGCAAGACCTCGACGAAGAACCACCTCCTCGACCTGCTCTCGGGTGACGGAGCGGTGGTGGCGACCCCGAAGAGCTTTAACAACCGGGCTGGGCTCTCCCGGGCGATTAACGAGAATCTGGTCGCCGGGACTCGGGGCTTCATCGCCGAAATGGGGACCTACGGTCCGGGTGAGATCGCCGCTCTGTCGAGTTGGTGCGTTCCCGACGTCGCCGTGATCACGGCGATTGGTCCGGTGCACCTCGAGCGGATGGGATCTCTCGAGGTGATTGAGGGAGCGAAGTTCGAGATCACCGCCCACGCCCGCGTCGTGATTATCAACGCCGATGATCCGCGCCTGGCGAGTTGGCCGGAGCGCCTTCATGTGCGGGTGGTGAGGGCGGGAACCGGAGAGAACGCCGACGTGCGCGTGCGAGAAGTGTCCGAGGAGTGGGTTCTCGACGTTCCCGGACACGAAGCCCAACGGGCTCCTCGAGTTCTTGGAGTGAACGTCACCAACGTGGCCTGTGCGGTCGCGGCCGCCCTCGAGATGGGTGCACGCGTCGAGGAGATGTCGGCCCGACTGCGTCGACTCCGTCCCGTCGACAACCGCTCGGTGGTCGCCCGGGCGGCCTCGGGGGTCATGGTCGTCGACGATACCTTCAACGCCAATCCGGCCAGTGCGCGCGCCGCCCTCGACCTCTTGAGCACCTTGGCGGTTCCGGGGCGACGCCGGGTCGTGACCCCCGGTCTCATCGAGTTGGGGAGGGACCAGTACCGGGAGAACATGGCCTTCGCTCGTCTGGTCCGCGAAAGTGGCGCCGAGTTAATCTGCGTGGGTCGCACCAACGCTCCGGCGCTCTGCGCCGGCTACGGTGAGGGGGTGCGCCGGGTGGACACCCGCGAGAGCGCCGTCGAGGCCGTCCGGGCGGAACTAGGCGAGGGAGACGCGGTGCTGTACCTCAACGACCTCCCGGACCACTACCCTTGATACTTCGCAGCGTGACGAGATGAACGAGGTGGTCAGTGGCCCTGGGTGTGCTCTTTGGCGGTCCTTCACCGGAACACGACATCTCCATTCTCACCGGGCTCCAGGCTCTGCGTGAGCTGAGCCGTACGGGCGACGCGCTCGGGCTCTACTGGTCGAAGGCGGGCACTTTTCACCTGGTCTCGTCGGGCGTCGAGGCCGAGAGCTTCCTCGAAGGAGTTCCCGCCGGATCCACCGAGGTGACGTTGCGCCTCGGGGCGGACGGGGGTTTCGTCCAGCCGGGCGGACGCCTCCAAAAGGAGCGCCGCCTCGAGATCGAGGCACTCGTGCTCGCGACCCACGGGGGACCCGGAGAAGACGGATCGCTTCAAGGTGCCCTCGACCTCGCCGGTATTTCCTACAGCGGACCGAGCGCCGCGGGTGCGGCCATCGGGATGGACAAGTGGACCTTCGCTCAGTTGGTGACTGCGGCTGGTCTGCCGAGTCTTCCCCGGGCCCTTCTCGTCCCCGAGACCACCGAGCTGGCCTTCGCCGGACCCTATATTCTGAAGCCCCGCTTCGGGGGCTCATCGATCGGTATCGACGTGGTCGCCGACCTCGACACCGCCAAGGCGAGACTCGTCACCAACGCCCACCTGTCGCGGGGCTGCGTGATCGAACCGTACCGCGAGGACTTGAGCGACGTCCAGATCGCCCTTCGCACCTACCCCGAGGTGGAACTTTCGGCGATTGAGCGCCCCTTGCGTCGTACCAGTGGGGCGGAGATTCTGAACTACCAGGATAAGTACGTGGGTGGAGAGGGAATGGTTTCGGCCCCCCGCGAACTGCCGGCACTTCTTCCCGAGGGCCAGGGCGAGTTCGTGCGCGCGGCTGCTCGCACCCTCGTGTCGGTCGCCCTGGTGCGCGGAGTTGCGCGCATCGACTTTCTCGCCAACGACCACGAGATCTACGTCAACGAGATCAACACCATCCCGGGCTCGCTCTCGAAACACCTCTTCGTCGAGCCCCTGCGCAGTTTTGCCGAACTGCTGGCGGACCTCGTGGGCGAGGCTCGCACTAGCCCCACCCACCGCTACTCCGCGGCCGGGGCCGACGGGCTGGTTCTACGCTCGGCCGGATCAATCGCCGCCAAACTGGCCTAGCGCGAACCCGGTCTCTCCTCGCCGACTCGTCGGTTCGAGGACCCGAAACGTTCGAGGGCCCAGGTTCCCGCGACGACCCGACCCCGATCGTCGTCGGGCTGGCCGACGCGCAGGGGGAGCAGACGCGGAGCCCGCCCGAGTTCGTCACGCAGTCGGGGGCTCTCGGGATCGATGAGGAGGCCCTGTCGCAGGGCCCAGAGGGCAACGTCTGGTTCCTCTCGCTCGAGGGCGATATCGAAGAGCGCGAGGGCGGCGAGTTCGCCCTCTCGCTGCAACTGGGCGAGGTGTCCCTCGAAGCGGAACCACTCGAAACCCTTGAGGACACTGGCGAGGGGCTCTCCTTGGACGAGACGCAGAGCGCCGACGAGGGAGTCGTAGGGGTCTTCCTCGTAGCGCGCGCCGGCGACGAGCAGGTGAAACTCCGCGACGTCGAGTTGAACGCCGGATAGTTCGTAGAGTCCGTTGGGCCCCACGGGGGCGAGCCGCCACTGGTGCTCGAGAGATCCGAGGCTGCGCCGCACCGAGGTCGCGGTGTTCGCGAGAGTTGTGCGAGAAGCATCCACCTGGGCGTGGGCGAGTACTCGGGTACGGAGGCGTTCTCCCGTCACCGGTTCGCCGGGGTGCAGTGCGAGGTAGGCCACCATCTCGACGCAGCGCCGTCGCAGGGTCGTGACGAAGGGCTCGGTGAGCCCGGTGACGAGGGGGAGGGGCCGCAGCAACTCCACGCGAACCTCACTCGGCGTTTCCGGTTCGCTCGAGGTGACTCGCACGACGCGTCGGAGTAGTTCCTCGTCGTCTCCCGGCTCTATCACGAGCACGACCCGGGACTCGCTTCGTCGCAGGGCGAGGGCCCGCCAGGCTTCCCCACTGGTGCGCGCGATGACGAGGTCACCTCGATGAAGGGCGTGCACTCGATCCTCGAGGGAACTCACGTCGAGGGGCTCCTCGACGACGAGGACCCCTCCCGGACGGGCGTAGGAGACCCGCCAGCGCTCGGGGTGGGTGCCCGTCAGCACGCTACACACGAGAGGGTCGTCTTCGAGGGCCGGTTCGACGTCACGGATTTCCTCACCGACCTGAACGACGCCGCCGAGGTCGGCGGGGAGGATCTCGCAGAGTCGCGCGAGGAGTCCGGGATCGAGGTGGCTCATGATG
>JABEUS010000096.1 GCA_013044285.1 Acidimicrobiaceae bacterium | reverse complement strand
CGCCACCTGCGTGACCCGTTCTCTCGCCGTCGCTCTCGTCCGACTGGGCGTTCACGTCCGAGTGGGTGCCCCGGCGGGCTACCAACTGCAGTCCGGAGGGGGAGAAGATGCCCAATCGCTCGATGGACCCGGATCGTTGGTGTTGACCGACGACCCCTACGACGCGGTCCGCGACGCCGACGCGATCTACACCGACGCCTGGGTGTCGATGGGACTGGAGGAAGAAGCCGAACGGCGCCGAGCAGATCTTGCCGGATTCGCGGTGACTCCCGACCTTCTCCGGGTCGCCCAGTCCCACGCCGTCGTGCTGCACTGTCTGCCGGCGCACCGGGGCGAGGAGATTCTGGACGAGGTCCTCGACTCCGCCGCTTCGAGAGTGTGGCGCCAGGTTTACCACCGTCGTTCGGCGATGGTGGGAGTTCTACGTTGGATAAAGGGGGAGAAGTGAGTAAGGCACAACGCCAGCACCGCGTGACGGAGTTACTCGAACACGAGATCATCTCGACGGCGGCCCAGTTAGTGGCCCGTCTCAAGGCGGAGGGGGTCCAGGCCACGCAGGCCACGGTCACCCGCGACTTACAAGAGCTCGGGACCATCAAGATTAGAGATCTGCACGGATCTCGACGAATCGTGATTCCGGCCACCCCCTCAATGGCGGCCGCCCCCCTCGATCACCTCCGGCGCATGATGGGAGAGTGGGTCGGATCGGTCGATCACTCCGGCAATCTGGTGGTCATCAGGACCCCCCCGGGCTGCGCGCACGTGGTCGCCTCGGCCCTCGACCGCAGTGCACTCGAGGGGGTACTCGGTTCTCTCGCCGGAGACGACACGATTCTCGTAATCGCCTCCGAGCAGCGCGGAGGGGCTTCGCTCGTGACGGAGTTTCGGGCGCTGGCCGGTCTCGAAGACCTGCCGGCGACACGTCAGAAGGGAAAGAAGAAATGAAAAGAGTGGTTCTCGCCTACAGCGGCGGGCTCGACACCTCGGTGGCGGTGCGCTGGATGATCGAAACGTGGGGTGTCGAAGTCGTCTGCGTCTTGGTTGACGTTGGTCAAGACGCGGACACGACGGAGAGCTTCGACGAAATTCGAGCCCGCGCGCTCGCGGCCGGAGCGCTCGAGTGCGTCGTGGTCGACGCCCGAGACGAGATGGCCGAGGAGTTCTGCGCCGCCGCCATCACCGCGAACGCTCTCTACGAGGGTAAGTACCCCCTCGTCTCTTCTCTGTCGCGCCCGGTCATTGTGCGACACTTAGTCGACCAGGCCCGCAAGTTCGGCGCTCACGCGGTCGCTCACGGCTGCACCGGAAAAGGTAACGACCAGGTGCGCTTCGAGGTCGGGACTCACGCGCTCGCTCCGGACCTCGAAGTCCTCGCGCCGGCCCGCAACTGGGGGATGACTCGGGCCGATTCGGTGGACTACGCCGAGAAGTGGCAGATCCCCATCCGCGCGTCGAAGGAGAAGATCTACTCCATTGACGAGAATCTCTGGGGTCGCGCGGTGGAGTGTGGCGAGATGGAGGACCCCTGGGCGGCGCCCCCGGAAGAGCCCATGACTCTCACCCGGGTCCGCGAGAGCTCCAGCGCCGAGGTCACGGTGGGATTCGAGGCCGGGGTGCCGGTCTCTCTCGACGGGGAGCGACTCAGTCTCGCCGTCCTCATCAAGCGGCTGAACGACCTGCTCGGTTCGCGAGGATTCGGTCGCATCGACATGGTGGAGAACCGCCGAGTGGGTATTAAGTCCCGCGAGGTCTACGAGTGCCCGGCGGCCCTGGCCCTCATCCAGGCCCACCAGGACTTGGAAGATCTCGTTCTCGAACGAGACGTGCGACACGAAAAGGCCCGCCTCGAGTCTCGTTGGGCGGAGTTGGTCTACGACGGCATGTGGTTCTCACCGCTCAAAGAGGCTCTCGACGCCTTCTTCGACGAGACCCAGCGCCACGTCACGGGGGAGGTTCGTCTCGCGGTCCACGCCCCGGGTCTCCTACGAGTGAGTGGCCGGCGTAGTCCGGCGGCGCTCTACGACTACGGACTGGCCACCTACGACGCCGCCGACACCTTTGAGCACGCCGACTCCGAGGGTTTCGTCAAGATCTACGGACTCTCGATTAAGACCTGGGCTCAGCGCCAGGGGGCGAAGAACTCCCTCCCGAGATTATGACCCTCTGGTCCGGCCGCTTCGAGGAGGAGATGGACGAGACGCTCTTCGCGCTCTCGGAGAGTTTCCCCTTCGATCAGGCCCTCTTCGACGTCGACCTGACGGCCAGTGTCGCTCACGTGCGCGGCCTCACTCGGGCGGGACTCTTGAGTGAAGAGGAGTCGATGCATCTGTCGGCCGCCCTGGAGGAGATTCGGGGGGAGTTTCGCGACCACCGATTTCAACGTCAGACGAGCGACGAAGACATCCACATGGCCATTGAGCGCCGGGCGACCGAGTTGGTCGGTGAACTCGGCCAGCGAATCCACACGGGACGGAGTCGCAACGATCAGGTGGCCACCGCGATGCGCCTCTACGTGAGAGGGGCCCTTCTCGAAACTGCCGATCTCACCCTGGACTTCGTGGACGTCCTCGTCCAGACGGCCGATCGCTACCCCGGGGCCTATCTCCCGGGTTACACCCACCTCCAACGGGCTCAACCGGTGCTGCTCGCGCACCACCTCTACGCCCACGCCTGGGCACTCCTGCGTGACGTGAGTCGCGCTCGGGACGCGGCTCGTCGCTTGAACGTCTCGCCCCTCGGGGCGGGGGCTCTCGCCGGAACCTCGCTACCCCTCGAGCCGGAACAAACGGCGAAGGAACTGGGCTTTGACGGGGCCTTCGCGAACTCGCTCGACGCGACCTCGTCACGGGACTTCGCCGCTGAAGCGCTCTTTTGTTGGGCGATGCTCGGTATCGATCTCTCGCGAATGGGTGAGGAGTTGGTGCTCTGGACGAGTGCGGAGTTCAACTTCGCCTCACTCGGGGACGCCTTTACGACCGGTTCATCGATGTTGCCCCACAAGAAGAACTCCGACGTGGCCGAACTGGCCCGGGGAAAGAGTGGCCGGCTCGTGGGAAACCTGACCTCGCTACTCGTGACCCTGAAGGGACTTCCCCTCGCCTACAACCGAGACCTGCAGGAGGATAAAGAGCCCGTCTTCGACTCGGTTCACCAGCTGCGACTGGTCCTCGTGGCCCTGGCGGGGGCCTACCGATCCCTTCAGTTTCACGAGGTGGTCGCGGCGCGCGCCGCCGAGGACCCCCTACTCGTCGCGATCGATATCGCCGAAGAACTGGTCCGTGAGGGTCGCCCTTTTCGCCAAGCCCACGAAGTCGCGGGACGGTTAGTCGGACGGGCCATCGAGGAGAGTCGAGCCTTCGCCGATGTGGTGAATGAGGAGTACCCCGGACGTTTTGGGAACCTGTTCGCGCCGGGAGAAGCCCTGCGCCGACGGAGTTCTGCGGGGGCCTCGGGACCGGACGCGCACGCCGAACAACGCCGTCGCCTCGACGTACAGCGCCTGGAATACCGCCAGATGTTGAGAGAGATAGGACCTATCTCTCCGCGCTGACCCACGGGTGACCAGCGGACCGGCTAAGGTTGCCGAGCCGCCGAACAGCGGGTGAACGGCGAGAGTCGGACGCGAAAGCGACCGGTGTCTCGAACGTGACCGGTGTTCGAACGGGGATGGAAGTCTGCTATGATGTTCATCCCGCCGAAATGGTGCGCCGAGTGTGATTTGCGTCACAACGAAGCGAACTGTTAAGGTAGGCATCCCTGTCGGACGGGCAACCGTCAGACAGGACCGGGAGTAATCCCGGGGTGTGTTTACACCTCCGAGCCCAGCTCGTGTGTGACATCGCTCCTTGAAAACGGAAGAACGAGAGCCAAAAGCCAGTAAGGGCGTCGTTTCGGTCTCTATACCGAATCGATGTTTTTATGTTGCAGTAGGCGCCGGTGTCACCCCGTGACCCGGCGTTGTCAGGTGGGAATTAGAGTCACCCACTTGGCTCTTCTGATTCGCTGACGATTTCGGTCGTCGCATGGATCTTGATGGAGAGTTTGATTCTGGCTCAGAATGAACGCTGGCGGCGTGCTTAATACATGCAAGTCGAACGGAGTGTCAGGGCTTGCTCTGACACTGAGTGGCGAACGGGTGAGTAACACGTGAGCAACCTGCCCCGAAGATTGGGATAACACCGGGAAACCGGTGCTAATACCGAATACCTCCCCTCAGTCGCATGGTTGAGGGAAGAAACGAAT
>JABEUS010000095.1 GCA_013044285.1 Acidimicrobiaceae bacterium | reverse complement strand
TGATCACCTTCTCGGACCCTCGACCAACGCCGAGGGCGTGACGATGAGTGGGGGAGAGGTTCAGATCGAGGGAGTGAGCTCTCCGACCGGCACCTTCGACGTGCGCTCGGGGTCCTCTTTTCACTTCGACGTTCAACTCAGCGCGACGCGGGGACTGAGCGGACTCTTCGTCCTCGAACTGCACACCCGGGCGGGCGTGCTGGTCTCTCGCTCCGATCCACATGCCAACCCCATTGAACTGCACGCCGGAAACACCACCGTGGGGGTGGACCTCCCCGAACTACCCCTTCTCGACGGCATCTTTGACGTCAACGTCGGGGTCTACGACCCGCGGGGCTCCAACGTGCTCGCCTGGGCCGAAAAGGTGGCCACGATTCAGGTCTCCTACAGCGGTCGAGAGGGCGGACTCGTCGAACTCTCCCCCTCGGTGCACCAGTCCTAGGGCGAGTCCGGGCCCAGTCGGGGAAAGTTCCGTAGGGCACCCAGCCGGCCGAGCCGTCCGACGTCGTAGGGCAGGTTCGCCCCCCCGAGGAGACGACGGTCGCCCCGAGAGTTGCCGTAGGCGTAGATCAGCGGTTCTTCCTCGTAGCCGCGCGCGTCGATCCACTCGCGTAGCCGGCGCATCTTCTCGGTGCCTCGACAGTTGTTCCCCTGGTAGCGACCGGTCAGTCGACCGGACTCGTCGACGGCGAGGCGGGTCCCGAGCCCTCCGGTGATCCCGAAGTGCTCGACGAGGACGTCCACGTAGAGCTGGGGAGAGGCCGAGACCAAGACGACGTCGTCTCCGCGTTCACGGTGCCAGCGCAGACGCGCGATCACGTCGAGGCGCGCTTCGTGAGCGAGGTGTTCCAGGATGAAGTGACGAGACTGCTCGGCGACCTCTTCGAAGGATCGACCCTCGAGGAGTCCCCGAAAGAGTCGCTCCTTCGCCTCGTCGGCGTAGTGCCCGGAGCGAATCGCACCGACAGTGAGCGCGGGGCTGAGGGGCACCGCTACCCGGGCGACCGCCCCGTTGCCGCAGACGAATCGCAACCAGTGAAAGACGCTGCCGCCCTTGGTGAGAGTGCCGTCGAGGTCGAAGGCGGCGATGGTGGGGGTGGACACGGTCGCCCATGCTATCGACCGGACCCGCGGGGTAGCGCCCCGACATATTTCTACTAATATGATGGAAGTTTATAAGAATAGGTGGGAACGGTAGATTACTGCTGTTACCTACTGCAACGAAGGAGATGTGACACATGGCTATTCGTCTCGGAGACGTGGCTCCCGATTTCACCGCGGAGACTACCGAAGGACCGATCAGTTTCCACGAGTGGATCGGCGACGGCTGGTGCATCCTGTTCTCGCACCCGGCCGACTTCACCCCGGTGTGCACCACCGAACTCGGGGCATTCGCCGCGCGCAAGAGTGAGTTCGACGCTCGCAACACCAAGATCATCGGCCTTTCGGTCGATGACGTCGCCTCCCACAACCGCTGGAAGGACGACATCGGCGAGACCCAGGGCACCGCGCTCAACTTTCCGTTGATCGGTGACGAGACGAAGACCGTGGCCGGTCTCTACGACATGATCCACCCGAACGCCAACGACACCATGACGGTGCGTAGCGTCTTCATCATCGGTCCGGACAAGAAGGTCAAGCTCATCTTGACCTACCCCGCCTCGACCGGTCGCAACATCGACGAGATTCTGCGCGTGCTCGACTCGCTGCAGCTCTCGGCGAAGTACTCCGTGGCGACCCCAGTCAACTGGACCAACGGCAAGGACGTCATCGTGGCTCTCTCGGTGAGCGACGAGGACGCCGAGACGAAGTTCCCGAAGGGCGTGACCAAGGTCAAGCCCTACCTGCGTCTCACCCCTCAGCCGAACCTGTAGTCCCGCTTTTGTTTCGTCACACGCCCGCCGGGTTCTCCGGCGGGCGTGTGACGTTGTGTGGCTGAAAGATTTCGGTCCGGTAAAAGGCCAGTTCGTCGATCGACTCGCGAATGTCGTCGAGGGCTCGGTGGGAGGTCGCCTTCTCGGCGCGCCCGGCGACCCGGTCGGGGTACCAACGCTTGGCCAGTTCCTTCACCGTCGACACGTCGACGTTGCGGTAGTGAAAGTACGCTTCGAGTTCGGGCATGTACTCCTGGAGGAAGCGCCGGTCGGTCCCGATGGAGTTGCCGCTTAACGGAACCGTGCGCGCCTCGGGGACGTGCAGGCGGAGGAACTCGAGCGTCGCCTCCTCGGCGTCTCGTACCGAGATGGTCGAGGTCCGAATGGTGCTCAGCAGTCCGGACCGGGTGTGCATCTCCGTGACGAAGTCGCCCATGTGGGCGAGTTCCTCCTCACTCGCGTGAATCACGAGGT
The DNA here is from genome assembly GCA_013044285.1 of Acidimicrobiaceae bacterium. Taxonomy (GTDB): domain Bacteria; phylum Actinomycetota; class Acidimicrobiia; order Acidimicrobiales; family RAAP-2; genus RAAP-2. The sequence goes on along the minus strand of JABEUS010000095.1, from coordinate 344 downwards.
CCGGTCCTTCGGCAACGACGACGAGATCGTCGTCGGTGATGAGGGTCGCAATCTCGACGATCACGTGCTTATCCGGTTCGAGCCCGGTCATCTCTAAGTCCATCCACGCCAGCATGCCGAGAGGTTACCGAAGCTGGGGGAGCGAGACTGGCTATCCTTCCTTGTTTATGGAGATCCGCTTTCGGCGACTCAGCCCCGACGCCGTGATACCTCAGGCCCAGCACCCCGGTGACGCCGGCGCCGACCTCGTCTCGACCGAGACCATTCGACTCGGACCGGGTGAGCGCGGGATGGTCGGAACCGGTCTCGCCCTCGAGATTCCCGAGGGTTACGCCGGTCTCGTC
>JABEUS010000094.1 GCA_013044285.1 Acidimicrobiaceae bacterium | reverse complement strand
TCCTCGGACTGAGCAGTCTGCTCGCGGCCGGTCTCGCCGCGTTCGCCCTCAACGATCTCGCCTCCCGACGGGTCGGTACCGGGGTCGAGGTGGCCGTCCTCGCCCTCACTCTGCGACTGCTCGCCAGTCTCGCGCCGGCCCTCCTACGAGAGAAACGACGCCGGGAGGTCCACGAGGAGTGGTTCCCCCGACTGGCCAGAGTGTTCCCCCCGAGTCCCCCGATGACCAGCGCCCTCGAGGCCCTCGCGCTTCTCCCCGACGACGTGGAGATCGACCTGGCGCGGGCCGGACTCGCGACCTCCTTGCTCGGTCTGATCGTCGTCTTTCTTCGCTCGGGCTGGCTCGGGGTCCTCATTGTGCTCGGACTCATGGGGATCTCTGCTCCCCTCTACATCCGGGCCGGACGCGCCGCCGAGGTGATGGACGTGGAGTACCGGGTCAAGCACACCCGCCTCGTCGAACGAGAACTCGAACTGCTCGGCGCCGGGCTCGAACTGCGGGGTCTCGGGGTCGGACACCTCGCCGTCGAGGAGGTGGGGTCACTCTCTCGAGCCGAACACCAGGTGGCCGAAACGGCCCTGCGCGTCGCCCTGCGTAGCTCCCTCGTGACCGAATTCCTGAGTGGGGTCAGTGTGGGACTCGTCGCGATGGTGGTCGGCTTCGCCCTCATGGGGGGCCGCACCAGCCTCGTGTCGGCCCTGCTCTCGGTCCTCTTTACCGCCGAAATCTTCCAGTACGTGCGCCGCTACGGCCTCCTCTTTCACCGTCGAGAACGCCTCGTACGGGCCCGGGCCACCCTGGAGCCCTGGTGTGAAGAGCCCGAGGTCGCGACCGGGGAGTTTCTCAGTGCCCTCGAGGTGACGACGAGTGCCTCGTCGAGCCCGGTGAGCCTCACCCTGTACTCCGGGGACCGGGTGGCCCTCCTCGGAGCCTCGGGCGCCGGGAAGACGACCCTCTGTCGCACCCTGCTCGGGTGGAGTGCTCCCCTCTCGGGTGAGGTGCGTCGGCCCCGCGGGCCGCTCGGTTACGTCTCGGTGGAGTCTCGCCTCCCGGACGGACCGTTGCGCGAACTCATCGGCGGAGATCTCCCCCGCGCCGAACTACGAGCCCTATTCGACTCCCTCGGACTACACGGCGAACGCTTCGCCGACCTCGATCGCCCCCTCGTCAGTGACGGAGAGGGTCTCTCGACGGGCGAGCGCGTCCGGGTCCTTCTGGCGCGAGCCCTCGCCCGACGGAGCGTCCTCGTCATCCTCGACGACGTGGCCGGGGTCCTCGACGAGTCGACCCGGGCCCGCGTCGAAGAGACCCTCCGAGACTCTCCCGCCGCGGTACTGGAGGCGTCCGTCGACGAGGCTCGACTCATCACCCCCCGACGTGAGATCCGGTTATGACGTCTCTCTCGTCGAGCCCGACCGGACGCTGGTGGGTGCGCTCTCGACCCCCCACGAGTACCCTCCTGCGCGCCCTCCTCGCCGCCAGCGTCTCGGCCCTCTCCCGTATCGGACTACTGGTGGGGTCGATCGGACTGCTCGTCGACGCCGCTCGACGACCGGCCTGGTTGGCGATCGCCGTCGCCCTCACCGCTCTCGAGATCGTGGCCTTCCTGCGCTCTCCGCTCCAGTTCTTCGAGCGCCTCGCTACTCACCGCGTTGGTTTCGCCGCGGTGGAGCGTTGGCGCGCCTGGCTTCTGGAGAAGAGCACCCGGTGGTCCTTCTCGCGGTGGCGGCGCTACTCGACCGGGGACCTTCTCCAGCGCTTCTTGAGCGACACCGACACCCTCCAGGACCTCTGGCTGCGCGCCGGTATTCCCCTACTCGCGACGGCGTTGAGCGTGGTGGTGGCCGACCTCGTCGTGGCCCTTCTCTCACCGACCGGTGCCTGGGTCCTCGTCGGCGTGGGCTTCGCCCTCGTCCACCTCGGCACTCTGGCCCTCGCCCTCCTTCTCCTACCCGGGTGGCAGTCCCGCGAGCGCCGGGTTCGTGAGGCCGGCGGAGCCAGTGCGGCGCTCGGGGTCTCTCTTCGTCGCGCCGCCCCCGAACTACTCGCTCTCGGGGCGGGTTCGGAGTTAGCGGAGGCCCTCCGTCCCCGCCTCGGCGCCCTGGCGAGCGCGAGTCGGGACGTAGAACGTCACCAGCGTCGAGTGGGCCTCCTGGTGGCGGCTCTTCCCCTCCTCGCCCTCGTCGTTCTTCTCCTCGTCTCTCCCCGGGGATCAGGTCTCGAGTACGCCGTGAGCCTCGGGGTCGCCCTCGCCCTCTTCGGAGAACTGGCCGTCGTTCCCGGTGCCCTCAAGGCGGTCGTCGCGGTCGGGGGGGTCGCCGAACGTCTAGAGGAACTAGCCAGTGAGGCGCCTCGCGGGAGTAAGTCCCTCGGAGCACTCGACCTCGAGGCGAACCTGCGCGTCGCCGTCGGCGACGACACGATCGCGGTCGCCCTCCACCTGGGTGAGGGTCGTCGCCTGGCCGTCGTTGGCTCCTCGGGCTCGGGCAAGTCTCGACTCCTGCTCGCCCTCGCCGGACTCGACGACTACGAGGGTTCGATCACGCTCGGGGGGGTCGAACTCCGGCAGGTCCACGAGGAGGAGTTGCGATCTCGACTCGCCTACCTTCCGGCCGAGCCCACGCTGCTCGAGGGTTTCGTGCGCGACGTCGTGGGGCTGAGCCGTGGAGTGAACGAGGTCGATCTCGAACGCCTGAGTGCTCTCGGCGTGGCGCTCGGTCCGAACGATCGACTGAGTGGTCTCTCGCGCGGCGAGCGCGCCCGGGTGGCCCTCGTGCGCGCGCTCCACGGATCGCCGGAGATCGTGATTCTCGACGAACCGACGAGCGCCCTCGGAGCGGCCGAGACTCTTCGGGTGTTGGATCTTCTGGGGTCCCTCCCCTGCACCCTCGTGGTCGCCACCCACGACGAACGAGTCCGGGAGTTCTGTGATGAGGTACTCGACCTCGAGACCGCGCCGCGAGGCCCGGAGTCGGTGACCGGAACCCGCAGCCGACCACGAGACCCCTCCGCCGGTGAGTCTTACTAGGAGCCCCGGAGCCGGAGAGATCGCTCGGCGCTTTGTGAACTTAAGCACAAAGCGGAAGTTTCGGGGAGATTAACGACGGGGGTCGAGGGAGCGCGTTGCTAAGTTTTTCTTATTGGCTGGGGGGGCCAAACGTCGAGCGCCCGCTCGCTTCAGTGAAGCGAGCGGGCGTCGTCGTTTTTCGGCCCCGGACCTAGTCCTCGTCGCGGTGAGGAACCACGACGTTCATCGCCACGAGGTGGGGAGATCCCCGCCGTACTCCGATGGTGGTGATCGACGCGTTGTCCACCCGAGTGCGCCAGGCGACGGCCCCGTCAACCCCGAGCGCCCACACGGCGGCCGACTTGATCGGCGAGACGTGGCTCACGACGAGCAGGTGGCGACTCGGAGAGTGCAGGTAGGACCCCGAGTCCTCTAAGAGGGCGTCGAGACGGGTCGCCACCCGCTCGTCGACCGAGGCGAGGGACTCTCCACCTTCGAACGCGACCGAGTGGTCGGTCTCGAAGGCCAACCACTGGTCGTCACTCACCTCGAGCAGGGGTGTGCCGTCAAAGACGCCGTAGTCGACCTCGATAAAGGAGTGCTCCACGCGCGCCTCCACGTGGGGCAGGGCGAGGGCCGCCGTCTCGCGGGCCCGGCGAAGTGGGGAACTCCAGACCTCTTCGACCCCCTCGAGGAGAACGGCCACGCGCCGAGCCTGCGCTCGTCCGAACTCAGTCAGGGCGGGGTCGGAGCGCCCGACGAGGAGTCCGAGGGCGTTCGACTCACTCTGTCCGTGGCGTAGGAAATGGATCATCCGAGCAAGATACGTCCGCAGGAGGGACAGTCGGTCCACTCACCTTCCGGGGCCCGGCGACGTTCGTCGAGGTCCGCCGGGGCGAGGGCCACGTGACACCCGGCACAGCGCCCCTCGACGAGGCGCGCGGCCCCCGCTCCCCCCACTCTCTGGAGGGCGCGTTCGTACCGTTGGCGCAGACTCGGCTCGAGAGTCGTGGCGAGCGCCTCTCGCTCGAGGGACCGGGCCGTCGACTCCTCGTCCAAGGTCTCTTCGAGATCACGAATCGTCTCTAGAAGTTCGGCCCTCTCCTCGATGAGGGGTTGGGCCCGACTCTTCATCGTGACGATGGCCTCGTCGAGGGGTTCCATCTCAACGAGGGCGGTGAGTTCGGCGTCTTCGGCGGTCTCGAGAGCGTGAGTCACCTGATCGAGTTCCTCGTGGAGAGACTCGGCCTCCCGGGCGTTCACCGACTGGGCCAGTCGGGCCCCCACCTGAGTGGCCCGAGCGCGGAGGCGTTCGGACTCCGCGCTCGCGGCGCGTAGGGCGCCGGCGCGCGGAACTCGCGCAGCCTCGACGTCACTGAGTTCGGCACTCAGGGCCCGCAGGTGACGCTCAATCTCCTCCACCCGAGTTCGCTCGACCAGTCCGGCGCGCGCGGCCCTCAGGCGATCGAGAACTCGGTCGAGATCGGCCAACTGGAGCAGCGCCTCTTCACTCACCGGAGAATCTCCGGTTCGGTCTCGAGGAGTCGAAAGACCTTGGTGAGGGCCCCGGTGAGATCATCGGTCGCCCGCTCGCGAGCGTGCGTCTCGTCGAACCACCCGATCTCCTGGCTCTCGTCGGGCGGCGGAGTCGGATCGAGGGGGTCGCTGACGAGCAGGTAGCGCAGGTCGTAGTGGGTGTGGCCCCGAGGTCCGGGGTGTAGGTCCACGTGAACGAGTCGGGGCGGCTCGAGGTGACGGGCCCGAAGCCCCGTCTCCTCCAGTGTCTCTCGAGCCGCCGCGGTCGCCGGGTCCTCTCCGGAGTCGATGTGTCCACCCGGTTGGACCCAGATGCCGAGACGACGGTGACGGTGCAAAATCACGCCCCGAGTCGAGACGACGAAGGCCGACGCGGTGAGGTGGTGGGACGACGCCTCCTCGTTGGCGGGATCGGTCTCCTCCAACTGGCCCAGGACCGCCTCCTTCGAGAGACGCTCTCGCTCGTCGACGGGACGAACCTCCTCGACGGCCCGGCGAATTGCGTCGACGTTCACTTAACTCAACCTCCGTAGCGAGGGGGGTAACGGCAGTTCACGGTGCGCCTGGGCGCCGTCGCGTTGAGCGACCGGGGTCCCGAAGGACTCGTAGAGGGGCACGAACCCGGCCCAGATGTCGAGCGCGGCGTCGGCCGGTTCGTCCTTCGTGGGTCCGGACGCGGCCTTCACGGACGCTTCGGAGATCTCGAGGCGGAGCACCGTGGTGAGCGAGACCTCGCGCTCCTCCACCGGGCGCACCTCGGCCACTCGTCCGGGGAGAACCCGGTCGACGAAACCGTCGAGGACTCGGCGCTTCTCCAGTAGGTCGGTGACTTCTCGCACCTCACCGACCACGAACACGCTCCGGTAGGCGAGAGAGGACTCGAAGCCACTCCGGGCCAGGCGTAGTCCCTCGAGAACGGTCGCCGACAGGGTGGCCCGTCCGACCTCGAGAACGTGACGAAAGAGGGCGTGGGAGCGAGAGCCGTGGAGGTAGAGGGAGCGGCCCTCGCGCAGGTGAATGGTGGGAAGGGCCACGCCCAAAGAGTCCACCACTCCCACGAGGTAGCAGTAACGAGCGTCGTCGAGGACCCCGTACACGCTCGCCTCGTCGTAGGCGGCGTACTCGGGCATGCGACGCACTCGCGTGTGCTCTCCCGGTCCGAGACTCATACTCGCAAATCCCCACTGAAGAAGGTGCGGGCCTCTCCGGCGACCTCGACGGCCCGCTCGAAGAGTCGGGCGTGCATGAGCCCGCCGCGGGCCGAAGCCTGACGGGCCGAGACGGTCGGCTGGCCGGTGCGCGAGGCCCACCAGGGCGCCAGAGCGCACATCGCCGAGCCGGTCACCGGATCTTCGGCGAGCCCGAGGCGGGGAGCGAAGACCCGGAGTGCGAGATCGCTGTCCGGAGCACCCGCGCAGACCACGACCACGAGTGACGCGGGAATGGCGAAGAGTTCGAGAGCGTCGACGCGAAGCCCGCAGAGAGTCTCGTAGTCCTCGACGACGGCGAGCACGCTCGAGGGTCCGGCCTGCCAGACCTCCCGAAGGGGTCCGAGGGCGGTGCCGAGGGCGGTGGGTTCTAACTCTTCGAGGTAGCTCCGGGGTAGGTCGACCGCCACCAGTCCGGCCGCCAGACGTCTCCCACTCAGGGGGCCCGAACGGGTGAGGAAGGTGATCTCGCCCGCCGGCACACCCAACTCGGCACTTAAGACGTGGACACTCGCGAGGGTCGCGTGACCGCAGAGGTCCACCTCTACGGTGGGCGTGAACCAGCGCAGACTCCAGGCGTCGCGGACGCGGCGCAGGAAGGCCGTTTCGGAGACGCCCAGTTCGAAAGCGATCTGTTGCATCACCTCGGAGTCGAGGGGGGCCTCGAGCAGAACGACCACGGCGGGGTTACCCCTCGCGTTGTCCCCGATGAAGGCGTCCACCCACCACAATCGGGGAGAAAATCCCACCCTCACAGAATCCACCCCCCCACCTTGCCACACCGACCCCGGAGAGGACCTACCATCGGCGGGTGCGCGTCGTCGTCTGCAACCTGCACGCCGGAGTCGACGGGTGGGGTCGCGCGACCGGCGCACTCGAACGCGTGATCGATCTCGCCCCCGATATCGCCATCCTTCCCGAGTCCTGGCGCGGCGAGACATTGGACATGGTGGCCCAGTTAGACGCGGCCGGACTGCGGGGTCACTTCGCCCCCCTCGCGCGCGGCGAACGAATTGAGAGCGCGTCGGGGGGTTCTAGTTGGCAGCCCCCCCTCGCCCACTTCACCGGGGAACGGGGTATCAACCTCACCGAACACCGTCAGCTCTCACGGGCCCAGCGCAAGTTTCGCCAGACCCACCCGGTCCACGAGTCCGGCGAGTGGGGACTGAGTCTCGTTTCGCGCTACCCCGGCCCGGTGGAGGTCATCGATCTCGGGCGACTCCCCCGCGAACGGGTGAGCCGGGTCCTCCTCCTCGCTCGACTAGAGGTCGACGGCCACCCGCTCACCGTGGCGGCCCTGCACGGCGCCCACCTCTCCCACGGTTCGCCCCGGATGTACGCCCGAGTACGCCGTTACCTCGATCAACTGGGCCCGGAGCCGCTCCTGCTCGGTGGAGACTTCAACTGCTGGCGGCCCCTCCTTCGCCCCATGCTCCCGGGCTACCAGAGCCGCGTGCGGGCGAAGACCTGGCCGGCCTACCGGGCCCACAGCCAGATCGATCACCTGCTCAGTCGCGGAGAGATCACCACCCAAGCCTCACGGGCCCTCGACGTCGGTTCAGACCACCGCGCCCTCGTCGCCGACCTCGTGCTCGGCGGGGTCTAATCGGGCGAGCCTCACGAGGGCCCCGAGCGCGAGCAAGGTCGGCAAAAAGGTAACGCGGGCGGCGTCGGCGAGAACACCCGTCCCCGTCGCTCGCGCGGCGTCCGCCACCGCCCCGAAGACGAGGAGTCCGCTGAGGGCGCCGAGCACTCCCGCGACCACCAGCCACCCCGAGGTGGTGGCGCGCTGGGACCGCGGGAAGATCTCGGTCGACATCGCCCCGAGGAGGGGGGTCACGAAACCGGCCGCCCCCACGCCGAAGAGATAACCCACCACGAATCCGGTCCTCGACCCCGAGTAGGCGATCACCGAACCGATCACGACGAACAGAAAGCCTCCGGTGATCCCGAGACCGCGCGAGCCGCGCTGACCGACTCGGCGAGCGAGGAGCAGACCCGCGAGACCCGAGACCGACGAGGCGACGAGTACCAGAGTCACCCGACCGGGACTGAAACCGAGCACGTTCTCCCCGTAGACGAAGGTAAAGCCGTTCGCCGGCCCCGAGACCGCCGAGAGGGCGGCCACCACGAGGGCGACCCCCCAGAGTCGGCCCCTCCAGCGTCGCTCCACCCGCCCGAGTCGGGCGGGGTGCTCCTCGGTCACGACCGGCTCCTCACTCCGGCGAGCGAGGGGGCCCGTGAGCAGGACGGCCAGACCGGCCGAGGCGAACTGCCAGCGAAAACCCTGAGAACTCTTCAAGACGGAGTGCACGAGGGCCGCGAGGCCGGCGCCCGCCCCCGTCGCCGCCGCGAGAACCGCGAGGTGACCCACCCGGTCGCGTACCCGGGAGGTCTCGGTCGTCACCACCGTCAAGAGAGCCGACGTGGCCGAGAGAAAGGGGCGTCCGAGCGCGAAGCAGGCGACGAAGAACCAGTAAGTCGGGCTGAAGGCGGCGAGGGCGGTGAAGATCAGTCCCACGATCGTCGTCCAGCGAATGACCGGCCAGCGTCCGGTGCGATCGGCCCGAGCCGCGAAGATCAGAGCGAACAGGGAGGCCCCGCGCACGACGGCGAGACCCACCCCGAGTTGGGACCCACTGAGACCAGCTTCGGCGACCAGTGAACTGGTCGTCCCCGGATGTCCGAGGGAGTGAGCCACGTCGCCGAGTGAGGTCGTCACGCCAAACTGGGCGTAACTCGCGAGGGCCGCGATGACGGCGACCGCGCCGCGCGCGCGCGTCGCGGGCGACACCTTCATCCGTCTTCTCCCGCCCGGCGTTCCACGGGGGGAACCACGGAACGCATCAGGGCCGCGACGACGTGCATCAACACCCGGGCCGCGGCGAGCGTCGGGGCCGAGGTCTCGACCCCGAGGGCCTGACGTTCGGCCGGTGAGAGTAGATCGAGGGCGGCGACCACGATGAGGCGATGGACCGCTCGGGTGACGCGACCGGCGACAAAACCGCGACGCAGGAAGTCCCGGGCCACTACTCCCTCGTCGCGCAGTTCGAGCTCGGGTAGGAATCGCTCGGCGGTCGAGGCGAGATCGGCGTAGGAACGCGGCGGGTCCTCCGCGCCGAGGTCGTCGGCCAGACGGGCCATCTCGGTGACGTAGGCGTCGAGGTCCGCGCTGCTTAAGGGCGTGCGTCCGTAGCGCCGGTAGGCCTCCAGAAACATCCGAGCCTCGCAGAGGTGCACCCAGGTCAAGAGGTGTGGATCAGAGGCGTCGTAGACCTCTCCACGATCGGTGAGTCCGTTCACCACCGTGTGAACCCGGCGCACGCGCTCGAGGGAGCGTTCCGCGGATTCGACGCTGCCGTAGGTGGTGTTCCCAATAAAGTGCGCGGTTTGCACGAGACGCCCGAGAGGGTCTTCGCGGTAACGCGAGTGGCGAGCGACGCCGGCCATGGCGAGAGGGTGAAGCATTTGGGCGAAGAGGGAGGCCATCCCACCGACCACCATCGTGGCGAGGTCTCCGTGAACCAGTCGAGCGACGGCGTTCACCGGGAGGTAGGACTGAGTGTCGTCCAAACACATCTCGGGAGGATCCTCGACGAGACCGATCGTGGCCCGCACTCGAAGATTGAACCGTCGGCGCCAGGGCGAGACGACCTGCGGACGGACAACGACGGTGTTCACGACCATGACCTCCCCCGCCACCCTAGTGGTCAACCTCGTTTCGAGGATTCTTAGGGGCTCTCGTTAGATTGGAGTCATCACCTCCTCCCCCCCACGCCCGCCCCGCTGGCCCGCGCGTCTGAGAGAACGCCTGGGCGACGAGAAACTGGTGGCTAACGCCGTCTCTCTGGTGGTCTCGTTCGGGGGCTCAGCCGCCCTCGGGCTCGCCTACTGGAGCATCGCCGCCCACCAGCATCGACAGGTCGACGTCGGTAAGTCGGCGGCCATGATCGCCGCCATGATTCTGATCGCGGCGATCTCCCAACTCGGCTACGGAGCCCTCTTCCAGCGTCAGCTCCCCCTCGCCGGACGTCACAGCGCCCGGCTCATCGTGCGCGCTTACGTCGTCTCCACCACCGTGGGAGTCCTTCTCTCCACCCTCTACGTGTGGAGCGGACTCGCCCGGCACTTCTTGCCGAGTGGGTCGCACTGGGGTCTGATTTTCGTCATCTCGACCGGACTTTGGACCATTTTCGCGCTGCAGGACAACGCTCTCGTCGCCCTGCGGGCGTCTCGCTGGGTCCCGGTCGAGAACATTCTCTACTCGCTCGCCAAACTCGCTCTTCTGCCCTTCGCTCTCTGGGGCACGAGCGCCTCGGGCCTCTTCTTGACCTGGATGGCTCCCATCCCCCTCGCCCTCATCGGGGTCAACTGGTTCTTGTTCCGAGTCCACCTCCCGCGTCGGATGAAAGAGGAACTGCCGACCGAGGAGATGGAAAAGGGTCGCAGCCTCTGGTCGATGACCGCCGCTCAGGCGGTGACCACGATGCTCTCTAACGTCTCGGGGTCCATCGTGACCCTCATCGTCCTCGCCCACCTCGGGGGAGCTGCGAACTCCATCTACTACGTGAGTTTCCAGATTGTCCTCGGGCCGATGATGTTCCTCTGGTCGGTCTCGCGCAGTCTCTTGGTCGAAGCCCTGCACGAACCGGAGCGCATGAACCGGCACACCCGTCGGGGACTGGCGACCACTCTCGTGATCCTGCTCGGGACCTGGATCGTCGCCGTTCCCCTCGCCCCCTGGGTCATGCTCATCTTCGGCCACTCCTACGTCTCTTCGGGCACGACACTCTTGCGCCTCCAGTTGCTGGCCCTTCCCGGCACGGCCGTCACGGCCTTCTACACCGCCTACGCGTGGATCGACAAAAAACTGTGGAGTCTCACCGCCCGCGCGCTCATCAGTCTCGTGGTCAATATTTCAGTGCTTGAACTCCTCATCGACCGCTTTCGTCTGGCCGCGGTTGGGCTCGCGGCGATCGCCACCGCCGTCATCGAAGTCACGCTGTTCTTGCCGATGACGTGGCGCCGGGTTCGCCAAGAACTGCGCCCGACGACTCGCTAGTCGCCCGCTAACCCCACCTATCAGAACGGCTCTTCTCGCCCCGACCGGCGGCGCCGGGGCCGTCGTTGCCCGCGCGGCGACCGCTCGCCCGGTCACCTGGAACGAGTGACCGGCAAGTTAGTGACGGCCACATTTACCGAGTGGCGCGGTAATGAGGGCGGTCTCCTTCAGCGTTGAGGTGCAACGCGTCAGTTCCGGCGACGCGGCTGCCCGAGAATCACCTCAGCGTCGACGTCGGGCTCAGCACGCTGAATACGGACGCCGTCCCAGAGGAGGAGCACGTGCTCAGCACCGCTTCCGATCACACCAGTACGGCCGAGAGGAAGCTCACTCACGCCCAGCCCACCGCCTCGCGGGGCAGGTCGTCGCCTCTTCCGAGTCGCTCGCAGAGAGCCGACATCTGACGTCCTTTTCACAATGCGACCGAAAAGGTAAGTGTGAGTTTCGAATCCACCCCGTCGAGTTCCGTGAACGACCTTGGAATATCGCGCCGCACCCAATGACTGCAGAATATTCGATCGTCCACACCCTCCAAGATGGGTGTGGGTCTCAACCAATCAGCCGTTCATTTCGAAAGACTGCGATAGGTCATTTGGTCTGGCTAAGGAGGTCGAGCATGTCCTCAGCGTGCTCCTCTTCGACCGCGAGGATCTCTTCCAGCATGCGACGCGTGGTCGGATCACCATCAGCGAGCCAGGCGATGATCTCGGAATACGAAGCAATCGCTACCCTCTCGGCCACCAGGTCCTCTTTGATCATCTCTTCGAGTCCCAGGGACGAGTCGTACTCCGAGTGACTGCGCCCAGAGAGCGAATCCGGATTGAAGTCAGGTTGCCCGCCGAGTTGCGTGATGCGCGCGGCAATGCGATCGGCGTGCTCCGCTTCCTCGCCGGCGTGTTCGAGGAACTCTGCCGCTGCGGACTGGGCATTGAGGCCCTGAGCCGTAAAGAAGTGGCGCTTGTAGCGAAGGACGCACACGAGTTCAGTGGCGAGCGCCTGATTGAGAATATCAATGACCCTCTCCAGGTCGGCGCCGTAGGCATCAGTCACGGGTCCCTTGTCAATGTTCTCACGAGCCCGTGCGCGCAGCGTCTCAACATCCGTCAAAAAATCCTTCATCATGAGTCTCACTTTGTCGTTCTCGTTGTTCTGGTCGTCCCGGTCGCTTCTGCGGCGCCATTGCTCATCGTGTACACGGCATTCTCTAACGATGCCCGGGGCACACTCTCCTGCGACGTGTCAATTCTGAGACACGATGATCGAGAGAATGTGGCTCATGACCCATCGTCCGTGGGGCCTTCACTCTTCGCGGAGTGACCGTTCACTTGGAAGGCGTCACCTTCGGCCTCGTGTCGATGATCGCCGTCGCGGTGAATGCTTCCCTCTGGCTCACTGTTGACCTGGAACGCATTGCCTTCGGCCCCGTGTCGATAATCGCGGTCCCCTTTGACGACGCGGTGAGATTCGCTTTCCACGTCGCGACGTTGGTGCTGCGGTCGCACCCTGCGCCCGAGTAGCCGACTCGACCACTGATTCAGAAGTCTCGTGAATTCATTCACTGGGGCCGTCCTCGGCGCTCAGACCACCTGCGGCGCTGATCTCCGGTGGGCGACTCTTTTCTCGGTCGTCACACGCCATAGATTCCCTCCTCATTCCAAGGCTGACTACACGCCAACTTAGGAGGATGCGAAGTCTGGACGTCCCTACTTCCAACGTACCTGCTTCACGTTGAACTGTGCCCGATTTCGTCGTATTTAATCGCCGCGAACAACTGGTGAGTGACGGCCGATGTAGGCACGATCACTTGGGGAATTGGACCCGAGATGCTCGGCGGCCGAAGAAACGCGAGAGTCTCGTTGTTGGTCGAGGCGACTCCTTGAGCCACCGCGTTGAGTCGAACCCGTCGGGGACTGTAGAAGTAGGCTGGCGAAGCCATCAGTCCGATGACCCTTTGCATAGAAACCGCGCAGGTGGTGCCGGCCGCTAACCCTCGAAGGGAGGCTTCGCCGGTCACGTTGAGGCTGGATAGCAGAGCGCGCTCGAGCCTGATCGAAAAGCGCGGCGCGCGAGAGCTCTATGACCGCCTCCAGGTTGACCGCCATGACCCGGTCCCACGTCACGTCGTCTAATTCGGCGAGGGGAAGAAACCGGTCCATGATTCCGGCCGCGTTGACGAGTCCGTCAATCTGCGGATCGGCCATCTCCACGACGCGCGCCACCACCGCGGGATCGGTGAGATCTCCCACCACCGTGAGCAACACCTCACTGGCGAGTTCGCGCTCGAGTTCCTCGAGCCGGGGCGCCGACACATCCGAGCCGTTGACTCGGGCCCCTCTGTCACCAGCGGCTCGACGCACGCGCGTCCGATACCGGAACCGGCCCCGGTCACCATGAGGGTGCATCCGTTAGATCGTCCGGGAATCATGACCTCTTCCACGGATCCACCTCGTTCTCGAGTCGAACCTACCGGGGAGACCACTTCTCGGGCCAGGAACGAAGGTCCCCGCCTAGTGCGACTGGTTGATTCGGACGACGTTGCCCGCGGGGTCGCGCACGGCGCAGTCACGCAGTCCGTAGGGCTGGTCGGTGGGTTCTTGAATCACCGGCACTCCCGCCTCCACGAGACGGGCGAAGACCGTCTCGAGGTCGGGAGTCGTGAGTACCACCATCGCGAAGTTACCTTTCGCCATCATCTCTCGGACCACCCGACGCTCCTCCTCACTCGTGGAGGGATCGACGGTCGGCGGAGCAAGCACCACCGAGGTGTCGGGTTATTCGGGAGATCCGAAGGTGAGCCAGCGCATTCCTTCGTAGCCCACGTCGAGACGGAGTTCGAATCCGAGGAGATCTCGGTAGAAGTGCAGCGAGGCCTCGGGGTCAACATGGGGCAGAAAACTGGACTGGATGGAGAGGGTCACGGGGTCAGCGTACAGAATGGGATGCGCGCCGCGCTTCACCGTTCCTGACCGGTCGCAGGACGAGCCGCGCGACGCATCCCGGAAGTGGCGGATGAGAGTGGGACTGCGCGTAGTGCGACGGACTTACCCCGACCATTTCGTGAAACCGGCGCGAAAACGTGCCGAGACTGGAGAATCCCACGGCGATGCAGACTTCGGTCACACTGAGCGAGCCCAGTTGAAGCAGAGTCCTGGCCCGCTCGAGGCGTCGCGTGGTCAGGTAGTGGTGGGGAGTCACCCCGTAGACCCTCACGAAGGACCGAGAGAAGTGTCCGCTCGACATATGAGCGCACTCGGCCAGGTCGGCGAGGCGAAGGGGAGAAGCGAAGTCTCGGTCCATACGGTCACGGGCTCGACGGAGAGCCTCCAGCTGGTCGAGTGACGCGCTGGAGTATCGCGCTCGATTACTCACGCGAGCTCTCATTTCGGGGATTTCGACTGGGGCTTCTCACACTGGGAGTCGGGGGTGACACTTCACCAATCTCTCACCGTCGGAACTCGCCGCGCGACTAGAGATTCCTTCACCACACATCTCGACCTCGACCCGGTCCGACCAAGAGGACACGGTGCGGCCACGACGCCGTCGAAAGAGCCGCTTCGACTCAAGACTCCCAGCCAACCGCCCACGCTTGTTCGGGGGGCTCACCAGCGATTTCGACGAGACGTCGAAGGGCCCGCACGAGAGCGACACGATCTTCGGAGGATATCTCGCGCATCAAGCTCGCCGTAGCGAGACGCCGATGTTCCGTGACCATCTCCACTACTCGAATTCCCTTCGTCGTCAATTCGATTCACACCTGGCGACGATCAACGTCGTGCTCGCGACGCCCAATGAGACTTCTCCTCACTAATCGATCACACATCCGAGTAGCCGTTGCGGGAGTCACCCCCACTAGTTCAGCCCACCTCGCGAGGCTTTGCGGACCTCTCGACGACAGCACGGCGAGGGTGCGGTACTGCGCCATACTCACCTTCGCCCCCCGACCACCGACTGACTCCTCAGCGAGAGCGACTAGGACTCCGCACGCGGTCAAAATGGCCCCAACAACGGCCTCGTCCGAGTCTCGTACCGGCTTCCTATTTTCATGCACTTTCTAATTATTACATAATGCAAATAATGGTGGTAGAATGTTTTCAGTACCGAACGCGACCCCATTCAGTGGTCCACGTGTGCCGATGTACAACTCGAATTGGAGGGCGGCTATGAAGGCGCTCGTTTATCAGGGTCCCGGTACCAAGTCCTGGATGGAAGTCCCGAATCCGGTCATCAAGCAACCCACGGACGTCGTGGTGAAGATGATGGCCACCACCATCTGCGGCACCGACCTGCACATCCTCGCCGGTGATCTCCCTGAGGTGGAGGCTGGTCGAATACTCGGACACGAGGGTGTCGGAGTAATCACGGAGGTCGGCTCCGCCGTCACCCAACTAAAGGTGGGCGATCGCGTCATCTTGTCTTGCGTGAGCTCCTGTGGTCGGTGCGCGAACTGTCGTACCGGGCTCTACAGCCACTGCCTCGATCCGGAGGGAACACCGGGAATTGGCTGGATCTTCGGGTACATGATCGACGGCACCCAGGCCGAGTACGTCCGAGTTCCCTTCGCGGAGAACTCGGTGTACGTCATGCCCAAGGGAATGTCCGACCGAGAGGGAATGTTGCTTTCCGACATCTTGCCCACCGGATTCGAAATCGGTGTGCAGTACGGACGAGTACAGCCCGGCGACGTCGTCGCCGTCATTGGTGCGGGACCCGTCGGTCTCTCCGCCGTGGTGACTTCGCGCCTCTACGGGCCCTCCCGAGTCATCTCTATCGACCTCGACGAAGGCCGTCTGAAGCGGGCGATGTCCTTTGGCGCCACCGACACTGTGAACTCCGGAGACGCCGATTGGATGCAGCAAGTCCTCGCGCTCACTGACGGAGCGGGTGTCGACGTCGCCATCGAAGCGGTGGGCCAGGCCCAGACCTTCACCATGGCGACCCAGATTGTCCGACCGGGAGGAAGCGTGGCCAACATTGGAGTGCACGGGAACCCGGTGGAACTCGCCCTCAACGAGTTGTGGATCAAGAATATTGACGTCTCCATGGGTCTGGTGAACACCAACACCCTCGGCATGCTCCTCAAGCTCGTCGCCGAACATCAATTGTTGGTGGATGGCTTCGTCACTCATGAGTTCGCCTTCGATCAGATGATAGAGGCGTACGACACCTTCGCCCACGCGTCACTCCACGACGCGCTCAAGGTCCTCATTAGTTAGAAAGTTGTCGCACCACTCACTCTTCTCCCTTGGGTGCGCTAGGTCGACGAGAGTGAGTGGTGCGACGTGAACGCAGCAATGTCTCGAGACGGAACTAGAAGGAGACTCCCACGAACGGTGGACTGGCGCTCTCACCCTTCAGGTCCATCGAGAAGCCGTGGGGTACCGAACTAAAGGTGCCGGAGTACCGGCCACCGCCGAGTAGCACTAACGGGAAGATCGTTCGTTGCGCTGGTCGGTACCCCGCGACGGTCGGAAGAGACAACGTGCCACCGGCCGTCAAGAGCCCTCCCACCGTCAAGATGAATTGGCCGACCTTCTTCGGTCCGCCAATTTGGCTGGAAATCTGCGCTCCTCGAGAGTTGGTGAACGAACCAGCCGCGACCAGGTAGGTCGAGTCTGCGGACAGGGCGACGCGTCCGAAATTATCCGTCGGAGTACCCGTGTCTTGATAGAGTTCGCCCCCCGAGACGGAAAAGGAGCCCGAGCGTTGATTGATCAAGCCCACTTGGAGGTGGACCCCCCACGACTTGTCCGTAATTCGAGCGTCCATGGTGCCGTTGTTAATGAGGGTTCCGTTGTCGAGAGTCACGGATCCACCCGTCTTCGCACCCTTTCCCGCGGCTTGTAACACCAAGAGCCCGTTGTTGACCACCTTCGTTCCGTTCAGTGAGACGGCGGTGTTAAAGGACTGATTACCGCTGACGTTGATGGGGCCCGTTCCGAGAACCGTGATGGTCTGACCCTGAGGGATCGTCCCCTCGAGAGTGGTGTTGAGCACGGCGTCCACGAACTGTGCGCGTCCGGCGTGATCCAGAAGAGTCGAGCCAGAGTTGATCTGAATGGCGTGTCCCTCAACCGAACCGGCCAACTGACTCCAGGTGGCGCTGTTGACGTTAAATACCCCCTTGTTCACGACCGACGACGAATTGGCGAACGAGCCACCCTGAACTAGGTAACTAGCGCCCGCCGACACACTCACCCGTCCGTGATTCACCGAGGGGGTCGCCGTGTCTTGGAAGAGTTCTCCACCCGCCACCGAGACAGAACCCGCACGTTGATTCACCAAGCCAACTTGGAGGTGGACCCCCCACGACTTGTCCTTGTTTCGGGCGATCACCGAGCCGTTATTGATAAGTGTCCCGTTATTAAGAACCACGGAACCTCCGGTCTTCGTACCCTTACCCGTCGCCTCCAACACCAGAGTGCCGTCGTTCACTACCTTCGTCCCGTTAAACGAGACAGAAGTGCTGAATGACTGATTCCCACTGACGTTAAAGGGGCCCGTTCCGAGGACCGTGACTATCTGACCACGAGGAATCATCCCCTCCAGAGTGGAGTTGAGGACGGCGTCCACGAACTGTGCGCGTCCGGCGTGATCCAGAAGAGTCGAACCAGAATTTATTTGGATGGCGTGGCCCTTCACGGAGCCGGCCGACTGATTCCACGTAGCGCTGTTGACGTCGATAGTCCCCGCGTTGATGACCGACGACTCATTTACGAAGATGTCGCTGCTCGACGTCGAGAGGTTCATCTGCAACGACGCCGGTTGGGCCACCGTGAAAGTACCGTGATTGACAAGGGTACCTCCGTCGAGAATCATCGGGCCCGACTCCAGGTCAATCGTCGCTCCCGGGGCGTTCGTGAGACTCGCCATCGATATCAAGGTTCCTCTTTCCGGAAACGTGTCTTCAGTCTGGGCCACGATGTGTCCGAAATTGGTGAGCGGCCCACCCAGAATCCACGCGGAAGCCCCGTTGTGGGCGGGAGGCGACTGGTTACCCGAGTTGGTCGAATCAAGGATCAGAGTGCCCGAGGGGTTGATGGTGGACGAACCGGTTGGATTAAGAAAAACGTTATTGACGGGCTCGTTGCTATTAGAAGTGCTGGCCTGTCCCGACACGATCAGAGTTTGTTGGCCGCTCGACCCGCCGAGAGTCAGTGAGCTCACCTCGCTGCCGTTGTGCTCGGGATCAGCGGTGCCGATGGACCACGGCATCAGGGTCACCGTGTAGGTCCCGGGCGCGGTAATGCACACGTTGTCGGACGGTATCGGCGTCACTCCTGAGGACCAGTTCGTCGCCACGCTCCAGTCGCCACTCGTCGCCATGGCGGGACTCCCTCCCGGTCCGAGCCAGGTATTGCACGCCAGAGCGTGCACCGTCACCGTCGTCAAGGACTGGACTCCGAGTGACGTTAAGAAGACGGACGCGAGCACCACGGGAGCGCTCATAGTCAGGCGGGACCATTTCATAGGCACCCTTTCGCAGAGTTGGAGAAGCAAGAGCAATCGGTGAAGCGTCACATCACAGCAACCGCAATCGCCGGCGACGTGCGAGTGCCGACATCGGCCCCGCCTTCCTACCCGCCAGTCAGCCGAAATCCCGACTGTGTCTCAAGCGATGGCCCGAATATAGCGATAGATCACCAGGGAGTCAAACACCGACAAGTGGCCCCGACGGTGGCTTCAAGGTCGAGGGGCGCGAACCGCGATCTCGAAAAACAACGTTCCCTGGGAGCGAGTGATGGAGAAGGACCATTCGACCACGGTCTCCTACGAGGTCGGGGTCGGATTTCGGAGGTCCAGCACATCGGATGCTCAGGTCGGATCACACCGCCATTCGTCGTTGAGGATCCATACCCCGAGAGGTATCTCGGAGAGATGAACCCGGAGAAGTTCGCCGCGTGGTCGTAAGCCGAACAATGTGACGGGATCGTTCAAAGGCCGCGAGAGCCCCATCACACCATGTCGTTGTGGTGCTCCGCGGGACTCCCGTCACGATCGGCTTTGGCCGTGAGGCTCGAGTGAGTAGGCGAGCGGTCACCTTCATTGCTTGGTTCATAGGATTAACTCGAGGTTCTGCCCCTACGCATCGTGAACTTGACCGGGTTGTCGGCCCCACGCGCGTTCGGCAGGCTGCCGGCGAATAAATCACTCCGCGCGAGAAGTTGGCTAGGGCCTTCACCTCGTTGCCCCAAGTCAACTCCCGAGGAAGTCCCGTTACCATGACACTGGTTGGACTAGTGCTCGACGAAAACCGTTTCGTTCGAACCGGGCGATGGCACTCACACGTCGACACTGCGCGGAACTCACGAAATGAGAAAGGGGGGAATCATGGACAAGATAGAACAAGAACTCGAGCTGGAAGATGAAATCTTCGAAGAGAACACCGAGGAAGATGAGGGCGCGACGGTCACCGAAGCCGCGCTCCTCAACGAGGACGAAGCGGAGGACGAATTTCTGCAGGGGTCAGTCGACGTCAACGACCTTTCGACGGGTTTCAGCGCCACAATTGCGAGTCGGATAGTCGATGTCGACGAAGACACCCAGGGCGATGAAGGCACCGAGACCAACGGTGAAGTGCTGCTCACCCCCCTTGAAGTGAACGATGGGGGCGACGATGAAGTGACCGGTGACGAGGTGGAACTTGATCTGGAGGTCGCATTAGCGACGGGCAGAACAGTTGCTGAGGCGCCCGACGATGGGTCGTCCGAGTAGACCATCGCACTACTCGTGGGTGCCCCGTATTAACTCGGTGTTCAACTCTGGATACGCTTCAGGGTAATGAGACGTCGTGACGTACTCGAAAAGTCGAATAGGGCTGACTGAGCATCGTCACGCTCTGGCGGACTGCCAGATGGAGAGCGACTTCTCTACCGCGGCACGGACCTCACGTGTGACTGAG
>JABEUS010000093.1 GCA_013044285.1 Acidimicrobiaceae bacterium | reverse complement strand
GGTACTGCGGGGACTCGAGACCGGAGTTCACCGAAGCCTGCACGCTCGTCTCGGACTGGCCCCAACTGGCCGACACCGAGTCGGCTACGTTCTGGGAAGCCGCCGTGAAGAAGGCGTCGGCGAATCCGTAGTCGGTGTTCGGCGCCTGGTAGACGATGATGTTGGCTCCGGGGGCAATACCACCGGACTGCTCAACGTCGAGGTCCGTCTCGGTCGAGCCGGAGGCCTGACTCGGAGCACCGGGACCGCCATCGACGTTCTGCACCGTCACGGTGCGCCCGGTCGTGGGCACGTTCGCGTACTGGGACCAGAAGGTCTCGGGCGCTCCCACGTTGAGGGCGGCCAGGGTCACGATACCGATGGTCGCTCCAGCCCCCGTCGTGGCGCTCGCCACCTCGCCGAGACCGTAGTTGGAGATGAAGTTCGACGGGAGGTTGCAAGCGGACGGCAGTCCCGAGAGAGCGATACAGGAGCTGGTACTCACCGTGCCCCCGACCGCCTTCACCGTGCGCAGAACGTGAGCCTGGTTCGTGGTGAAGGGTCCGTAGTTCGTGAGTCCGAGTACCGCCAACACGTTCCGGGCGATGTAGTCGGGCAGTAGTGGATCGGTGGAGTTCACGTGGACGTCCTGGGCGGGGATGACTTCCCCGCTCTTGGTCATCTGGGAGGGAACTCGTACGTTCTCCTGCGTGGTGGACAGGGCCGAGTCGAACTGGCCGGCGGTGCCAGTGGCCACGACGTCGAGGCCGTCGGAGTAGACCTGAGTCGTGATGCCGTACCCGGCGAGGTAGTGCACCAAGTCGTTCAAGTGCTCAGGGGTCTGTCCGAAGTACTGGGCGAACTGGGACTCGGAGATGAAGTGGTGAAGTCCGTGGGTGACGTACCAACTCACCAGGGGCTGGTTGCGCATCTGCATCACGAAGGACACGGTCTCCGGCGTCGAAGACGGCGTCGTGCCGAAGACCTGCATCGACCCGAGTGCTTGAGTGTTGATTCCGGTCGCGACCGGAACTAACACGGTTGGACTGGTCGTCCCCGCTGATGCACTGGCCGCAGGAACCCCCACGAGAACTAGAGCCGAGAGGGCGACCGGCAGTCGCCACCGACGAACTAAACGCTTCATAAAGTCCCCCTAAGCCGGGGATAGATTTCCGGCTGGCCTGATGGTACCGGGGCGCGGTATAAATCGCAACAAGCTCACTAGGGTATTCCTGTGCGCTCTCTCAATATCTACCGGGCCTGCACCTGGACCGAGAAGCGAACCATCCTCTCCTTCTACTGGTCGAAGAAAGCCGCCCCCAGCCCCCGACTGGAAGCTGCGGCCCGCGAGTACGCCCCCTGGGCCAGTATCTTCGTGGGGGCTATCTGGCTGGAACTACTGTTCGTGACCTTCTTCTTCGTCGCTCGCCAGTCCACCTGGGCCGCTCTCGGGGCGATGGTCGCCTCCCTCTGGAGCGTCGGTCTCGCCTGGGCGCTGCACTGTCAGTACGTCATCGCCGGACGCTCTCCCCAGCCCGTCGCGGAGTTCGGGAGTCCGCTGTCGACCGAAGGAGGGCCCGACTGGCTCTAGCGGCCAGTGGGGAACGAAAAGCTCGCCCCGGTGCCGTCTCGGTGCTCCGGCCAGCGTTGGGTCACGGCCTTCGCCCGGGTGTAGAAACGCACTCCCTCCGGTCCGTGGACGTGGTGATCTCCGAAGAGGGAGTCCTTCCAGCCCCCGAAGGAGTAGTAGGCCATGGGCACAGGGATGGGTACGTTGACGCCAATCATCCCGACCGTGACCTCTCGATGAAAACGGCGAGCAGCCGCCCCCGAGGAGGTGAAGATCGCCGTACCGTTGCCGTAGGGATTCGCGTTCACGAGGGCGATGGCCTCATCGACGGAGTCGACCCGCACGTTCGCGAGCACCGGACCGAAGATCTCCTGGCGGTAGATCTCCATCTCCGGGCGGACCCGGTCGACGACCGTGGGCCCGACGAAGAAGCCCCCTTCAAAGCCGGGTACCCGAAAGTTACGTCCGTCCACCACGAGATTGGCCCCCGCGCTCACGCTCTCGGTGACCAGACCCTCGATGCGCGTCCGGGCCGACGACGTGATGACCGGGCCCATCTCGCTATCCGGGTCGCGCCCCGGTCCGACGCGCACCGCCCGGGTCCGCTCGACCACTCGCTCGAGAACCGCGTCGGCGTTCGCGCCCACGAGGACCGAGGTCGAAATCGCCATACATCGTTCCCCGGCCGATCCGAAGGCGGCCGCGACGAGGTGCTCCGCGACGTAGTCGGGGTCCGCGTCGGGGAGAACGACGGAGTGATTCTTCGCCCCCCCGAGGGCTTGGACTCGCTTGCCCGACGCCTGGGCCCTGGCGTAGATCTGGCGGGCGATCGGCGTGGAACCGACGAAGGAAACGGCCGCGACGTCGGGGTGATCGAGGAGTGCCTCGACGACGGGGACGTCGCCCTGCAGGACGTTAAAGACCCCGTCGGGTAGTCCGGCGTCGCGCCACATCTCGGCCATGAGGAGGGAGGCTCCGGGGTCTCGCTCGGAGGGCTTCAAAATGAAGGTGTTACCCGTGGCGATCGCGAGGGGGAACATCCACATCGGCACCATGGCCGGGAAGTTGAAAGGGGTGATGCCGACCACCACTCCGAGGGGTTGACGGTAGGAGAAGACGTCCACACCGCCAGAGACCTGATCGGAGTACTCCCCCTTCAGGAGGCTCGGAATCCCGCAGGCGTACTCGACCACCTCGAGCCCCCGCTGGACCTCGCCGCGAGCGTCCGAGAGAACCTTGCCGTGTTCGTCGGTGATGACCAGAGCCACCTCGTCGAGTCGGCGCGCGACGAGGTCGCGAAAGGCGAAAAGCACTCGGGTGCGCTGAGTGAGCGAAGAATCGCGCCAGTCTAAGAAGGCGCGACGAGCGACCTCGACCGCCCGGTTTACCTCGTCGGGCTCGGCCAGAGCCACTTCCGCGGTCTGCTCCCCCGTCGCCGGGTTGTAGAGGGGGCTCGTACGCTGCGCTCGAGCGTCGACCAGTGCTCCGTCGATCCAGTGTCCCAGTGTTCTCACGGCCTGCTCACTTCGGTGTCGGGGCGTCTCACTTGGCGAGACAACGAGTTCCCCTCGTCACGCTAGACGAGGTCTCCGGGAGCCTCGCGAGAGATTGGGCACAACTCCAGCGCACGAGCGTCACGGCATTTGTATCATGTGTTACAATATTCCTATGGCCCGTACGTCCGACCACTCCATCGCTCACTCTCTCGCCACTTCCATCGGTTTTCGTCTCTCCCGGCTCGCCCGACTACGTCGCGCTAGTTGGGAGAGCGAACTCGCCGATCTCGAACTCGCCCCGGGCGACGCCGCCGTCCTACGAGCTCTCGGTGACGGAGACGGCGTGGGCCTACGG
>JABEUS010000092.1 GCA_013044285.1 Acidimicrobiaceae bacterium | reverse complement strand
CTTCGGTATCGACCACTGGGTCGAGTAACCCGCCCCGTCTCGGGCTAAGCGCCCTGGTAGTTTTGGTAGGTGGACGCTCCTCGATTCGGCCGGGTGTTGACCGCGATGGCCACCCCCTTCACCGACTCGGGTGATCTCGACCTCGACGGAGCGGTCACGCTCGCCCGTCACTTAGTCGAGGAGGGTAACGAGGGACTCGTGCTCGCCGGCTCGACGGGGGAGGGCAGTTCGCTCAGTGACGACGAGAAGATCGACCTCTTTCGCGCGGTCGCCGCAGCAGTCAGCGTCCCGGTTCTGGCCGGAACCTCGTCGTCCGATACTCGACGCTCCGTTGAGTTGACTCGACGGGCGCAGTCGACCGGGGTGGCCGGGATTCTCGCCACCACGCCGGCCTACGCTCGACCCTCCCAGGCGGGCCTGTGCGCCCACCTCGGCGCCATGGCCGAGGCGACGACTCTTCCCGTCATGCTCTACGACATTCCGGTGCGTACCGGGCGAAAGATCAAGATGGAGTCGACTCTCTCTCTGCTCGACCACCACGCCAACGTGGTCGCCCTCAAGGACGCCTCCGGAGACCTGGTCAGTGCCGCCGAGTTAGCCCAGCGCGGCGCCGGTCGGCTCGATCTCTACAGTGGGGACGACTCGTTGACCCTGGCCTTTCTCGCGATGGGCGCCGTGGGAGTCGTCTCGGTCGCCGGTCACTGGGCCGCTCCGGAACTGCGCACCCTCGTCGAGGCGGTCCTCGCCGGCGATCTGGAGAAGGCGCGCTCGATGCATCACCGCCTCGCACCCAGTTTTGTGGTGGAGACCTCCGAGGACTACCCGAACCCCGTGCCGACGAAGGCCGTGTTGCGGGTGCTCGGCCTTCCGGGGGGCCAGTGCCGCCTTCCCCTAGGAGACGGCGACTCCACTCTTGACGACCGGGCTCGGCGCGTCCTGGACGACCTTTGGAGGTCACGTGGCTAAATCCGACTCCGTGCGGGTAACTTTTCTCGGCGGTCTCGGCGAAATCGGGCGGAACTGTTTGGCTCTCGAGTACCGGGGTCGAATCGTCGTCGTGGACGCCGGACTGATGTTCCCCGAACCCGATATGTACGGCGTGGACCTGATTCTGCCGGACTTTCGGTGGTTGGTGGAGCGCCGCGACCGCGTCGACGGCGTCGTGCTCACCCACGGTCACGAGGACCACACCGGTTCTCTGCGCTACCTACTCCAGGACGTCAACGTTCCCGTCTACGGGGCGGCTCTCACCCTCGGGTTCGCCCGTCACCGCTTGACCGAAGCCAAGGTGTCGGGAATCGAGTTCATCGAGGTCGCCGACCACGAACGCCGCCGTATCGGGCCCTTCGACGTGGAGTTTCTCCCGGTGACCCACTCGGTGCCCTCCGCGCACTCTCTCGTCTTTCACACCGACCTCGGGGCCATTGTGCACTCCGGGGACTTCAAGCTCGACCAGAATCCCATCGACGGTCGTCGCACCGATCTCACCCGCCTGGCCGCCCTCGGCGACGAGGGCGTGGCGCTCTTGCTCGCCGACTCGACCAACGCCGAAGAACCCGGCTTCACGGCCTCGGAGAGTTCGGTCGGGGTGGCGCTTCGTCGAGTCTTTCTCGAACGTCCCGAGCGACGCATGGTCGTCGCCTGTTTCGCGAGTCACGTCCACCGAATTCAACAGATCGCCGACGTGGCCGTCGCCCAGGGACGAAAGATCGCGCTCATGGGCCGCTCGATGGAGGCGAACGTCAAGCTGGCCCGCAAGTTGGGCCTGCTCACCATCGAGGCGGCGAACCTCATCGACATCGAGAACGTGTCGCGTTATCAGCCCGGTGAGGTCTGCGTGATCTGCACCGGAGCCCAGGGCGAACCCCTGGCGGCGCTCTCGAAGATGGCCCGGGGAGATCACAAGTCCTTCGAGGTGGGCGAGTCCGACACCGTCGTCCTTAGTTCTCACCCCATTCCCGGTAACGAGTGGTCGGTCGGTCGGGTCATCGACGACCTGCACCGCGCCGGTACCGAGGTGATCGACTCCTCGCGCGAGCCGGTGCACGCGTCCGGTCACGCGCGCCAGGGGGAGTTGCGCACCTACCACCAACTCCTGCGTCCGCGAAACTTCGTGCCGGTGCACGGTGAGTACCGCCACATGGTCCACCACGCCCGTCTCGCCGAGGGTATGGGCCTCGACGGGCGCCACATCATCGTCTGTGAGGACGGCGATCAGATCGAACTCACCGAGGCCGGAATACGTCAGTGTGGCCAAGTGCCGGCCGGGTTCCACTACATCGACGGCTCCGCCGGTGATCTGGACGAGCGACCCCTCGAGGAACGTCGGATGTTGGCCGAGTACGGAGTCGTCCTCATCAGCGCCGGAATCCACGCCGAACGCGGGGAGATCAGCCAGGCCGTCCGGGTCTCCACCCGGGGCTGGTTCGAAGGCGACGACCACGACGTGGTGACCCACATCACCGAGACGGTGCGCGCCGCCCTCGACGAGGCGCTGCGTGACGGCGTACGAGACGACGGGGCCCTGAGTAAGGTCGCCCAGCGCGCCGCGGGACGCCTCCTCGGGCAGCGCTACCGACGCCAGCCCGTCCTGCTCGTCAGCGTCGCGGTGATCTAGGCGTAGACGGTATGTGTGGTGCGGAGGCGAAACTCACCTCCCACCGGTGCAGGACATGGGTCACGTAGAACTTGAGTGATTCCTCTTTCCGTTGGTCGTGCTCCCGGTGCCCAGTTCACTCGTTGAGCGCGACTACGAGAGGGCTCGGGGTACTTTCGTTGTCGGAGACTGGGTGATGGGCGCCGCAGTCGGACACGCCGCCCTTAGGGCCGTCTACGGCGCAATCTCTACCTGTGAGAAATTTCTCTATTCTCTCAGTTTTCGGTTACTCGATGATCAGATTATGTACCGTAGTCACACCAGTTGGGATATGGAGAGAGAGTGTGAAGATTCTTGATGCGTCGCTGGACTGTCGTCACGAGGTCCTCGTCGCCGTGAAGATTCGCCTCTATTCGACGCCACCTGGTGGAGGTTCCCCCTCGTAACCCCGTCAACCCGAAAGGTTTGGTCGTGTCTCTTCGCCGTCTTCTCACCCTCGTTGTGTCCATGGGAGTCGCACTCACTTGGCTTGTCCTGCCGGCTGGGGCGGCTCCTCTCGCTGCACACGTAGCGACTAGTTCGACGACGAGCACGACCGGTTCGATCACCGGAACGGTGACCAACGCCTCGGGAACTCCGCTCGCTGGAATAGAAGTGTTGGCAAGTCCTCAGCAAGGAGGTTTTAACAACACAACCACTACCGCCAGTTCGGGTGTTTACACCGTCACTGGGCTTGCCGCGGGTAGCTACTACGTTTCATTCTCAGATCCAAACAATGTTTACATCGAGCCGTCGACCATCGTGATTAACGTGAACGTCACGGCGGGTAGTACCACAACTCAGAATGAGGCACTTGTGGTGGGAGGCTCCATCACCGGCACGGTGACCAACGCCTCGGGAACTCCAGTCGCTGGGATTGGAGTGGATGCGAGCATGAACAGTGAGAACTGGGGTGCTACTACTACCAGTGCTGGGCACTACTCGATACTTGTTCCTCCTGGTGGTCCCTTCAACCTTTACTTCTTTGATTCCAGCAACGTCTACATCAGTGCTTCAACCACCATCGCGAACGTCGTGGCGGGAGTTTCGACGACTCAGAACGAGACCCTGGTGCAGGGAGGGAAAGTTACCGGCACAGTGACCAACGCCACGGGGTCACCACTGGCGGGCATCCAAGTCGTTGACACGAATCCAAGTCTCGTCAATGTGCGACCTGTTACCACTTCTACTGCGGGCACGTATTCCCTCACCGACATACCACCGGGTTCCAACTCCATCTCGTTCTCCGACCCGAATAATGTCTATGGCTACGAATCAGTGAACGTGAATGTCATCGCCGGCGGAACTTCGACTCAGAATGAGACCCTGGTTCAGGGAGGGACCATCACTGGCGCTGTAAGCAACCCCTCGGGGGCCCCGCTCGTCGGTATTCGAGTCCAGGCCGTAGGGCAAAGTTCGAATGGCTCTGGTTCGGCAATTTCCACAAGTTCGGGCACGTACACAATTGCGGGTTTAGGTGCTGGTTCATACACCGTCTCGTTCTCCGATCCGAACAACGTCTACCTAACTTCTTCATCCACCGTTAACGTCACGGCAGGTAGTACCGTGACCCAGAACGAAACACTCCTGGTGGGCGGGACTGTTACTGGCACGGTGACCAACACCTCGGGGACTCCGCTCGCGGGAATTTTCGTTTCGGAAAATCCGTTAAACGGTCCAAACGGTGCCTCTGCCACAACCACCAGTACCGGAACTTACTCAATCTCAGGATTAGCGTCGGGTACCTACTTCGTTTCGTTCACTGACCCGAACAACGTCTACATCGGTGGATTCGTTGTCTGTAACATCACCGCAGGTGGTACCACGACCCAAAACGATACGTTATTCACGACCGGTTTGCGGCCTACCATCTCTTTGGCAACCATCACCGGAACCCCGAGCGTGGGCCAGACCCTCACCGCGGTGGCGAGTGGAGTCACCGGGATTCCCACTCCGACCCCCTCCTACCAGTGGTTCGCGAACGGTGCGCCCATTAGCGGAGCGACCTCGTCCACCTACGTGCCCGTCACCTCCGAGATTGGCCAGTCGATCACCGTCACCATCACCGAGACGAACTCGGCGGGTAAGCCAGCGAGTGCGACGAGCACTAGGACGACGGATGTAGG
>JABEUS010000091.1 GCA_013044285.1 Acidimicrobiaceae bacterium | reverse complement strand
TCACAATCCCGTCCTCACCCTCGATGAGGACACGTACGTGAAGGAGCTGCTCGTCGGGCTCGATGCGTTTCCCGCCTACTACGCCCACATGGGCCCCACCAATCTGGTGGGCGCACCCTCGGTCTCACTCGAACTGCCGAGTCGGGCGGACAGTTCCGAAGTTCGTCGGAGACTCGACGACGGTGAGTGGGTCGTGGACCTTCGTCACCGCCGAGCTTTTGCCCACGGACACGTCGCCGGGAGTCTGTCGATCGGAATCGACGGAAGTTTTGCCACCTATCTCGGGTGGCTGATTCCCTGGGGCACCCCGCTGACGCTGATCGGGGGTACCTCGGACGACGTCGCCGCCGCCCAGCGCGAGTTGGTGCGCATCGGGATTGACCGCGTAGCGGCGATGGTTCCGGGCGACCCGGCCGAGTGGGCCGATCTCGTGAGCCTGCGTCGAGTCGAATTCGCCGAACTCGCCACTCGGCCCACCGACGCCGTGGTTCTCGACGTCCGACGTCGACTAGAGTACGCCGCGGGTCACCTCGCGGGGAGCGTACACATTCCACTCCACGAGTTGAGCGCCCGCCTCGACGAGATCCCCGACGGAGTCGTGTGGGTTCACTGTCAGTCGGGGTACCGGTCCTCCATCGCGGCGTCCTTGCTCGCTCGGGCCGGACGCGAGGTTGTGCACGTCGACGGGGATTTCGTACTTCTCTAACCGTGAGCTAGCCCTCGTCCGCTTCGGACGGGGGCTAGCCTCGCCTCGTGGAGTGGACGTGGGTGGGAGAAATAGTCGAATGGCGGGGGCCGTCCCCCCACCACTTCGTGATGACTCCCGATTTCGTGAGTCTCGCTCTTCGCGAGATCTCTCCCGCCCTCACCTACGGGTGGGGTGCGATACCCGTCGAGGTCGTTCTCGGTGCGACGACGTTCACCACCTCCCTCTTTCCTCGAGGTCACGACTACGCAGTTCCCCTCAAACTCGCAGTTCGCTCCGCCGAGGGGGTCAGTCTCGGCGACCGGGTACACATCGCCATCCGCGTCCGAACCTAGGAAGCCTTCTGCACGAGAACTCGCAGTCGACTCCGTCGCAGGTTCGTGACGAGATCTTCGAGGGGCCGCCGAGATAGCCATTCACCCGTCACCATCAAGAGGGCACCCTCGGCGAGTCCGGCCACGACATCTCCCGGATAGTGAACGCCCACGTAGATCCGATCGGCCGCCAAGAGCAGAGCTGCGAGGATTGTCACGAGGGCTAAGCGCCGGAGCGGAAGGCTCCCCATACGGCGCGCGACGAGCCACACGCCCGCTGCCACCGCGCCCGCGGTCACGGCGTGATCGGAGGGGAAAGAGAAGTCGTGAGTCCGAGCGACGAGTACTTCGACGTGGCTGAGGGCCCAGTAGGGACGTAGTCGATGAACTCCGGCGACGACGATCTGGTTCAGCCCTACGACGACGATCGTTCCTACGCCGGCCCACAGGGCACTCGCGAGCGCTCGCGGTGAGCCCGCGCGGGCCCACCACAGCGTTACGAGGAGCACGAGCGCGAAGAGTCCTATTCCGTACACTGCGTACCAGGCGGCACTCGCGTGCAACGCCGGGGTCGAGACGGCCAGTTGATTCACCCAACGAAAAATCCGGGTGTCCACGAGTACCTCCACCTTCCACCTACCTCCTCCACTCTAGGCATGGGCATCCTCTAATGAGGAAGGGGAAGACCGAACAGGGCACCTAACCCGCCGAGCACCGCGGCTCCGAGAAGTGCGCTCAGCGTTGACCGGCGAAGTCCCACGAGCCAGACGAGAGAGAGCAGGGCGAGTCCAACCAACCAAAGATGGCGCAACGGAGTGGCCAGGGCAACCGCGGAGCCGGCGATAGCCCCAATCGAGGATGCTCCCGCTCCCGTAAGGAACTGCTGAGCTCGGGCGTTGGCGCGTAATCGAGCAAAGTAGCGACCCCCCACGACGACGAAGAGCAACGACGGAGTGAACGCGACGAACGTGGCGACGAGAGCCCCGACGTACCCCGCAGCCGCGAAGCCGACGACGGCGACGGTCTGAACGAC
The DNA here is from genome assembly GCA_013044285.1 of Acidimicrobiaceae bacterium. Taxonomy (GTDB): domain Bacteria; phylum Actinomycetota; class Acidimicrobiia; order Acidimicrobiales; family RAAP-2; genus RAAP-2. Next base: position 454 of record JABEUS010000091.1, on the reverse strand, counting down.
GGGCCCCGGAGTGATCTGCCCCAGTGCAACGGCATTCGTAAACTGCACCCCGGTCATCCAGTGATGTACGACCACCGTGTCGTGCTGCATTAGGGGAATAATCACGAATCCCCCACCGTAAGAAAAAGCCCCCACCTTCAACGCTTCGAAGACGAGAGCCCCCAGACCCCCGACGGTCCCGAGGCCCGTGATGATGCCCAAGGGGGTGAAGAGTCCGCGGGCGCTCGGCGGCGTTCGCGCCACAATCTCGACGGCCCCCGCCCCGAGAATCACTACCACGAGCCAGGGGCCCGCCAGGAGTGCCCCGGTCGCCCCAGCGAGTGAGTAGAGCACCCAACGCCACCGTGAGCCCCCGCTCGAGTGTGCCCTCATCCAGCTCGGTCCCGCCAGCGACCGGGCCGCTTCGAGAGCAATGCCCGGAACGACCGCGCCCATGGCGGCCGCCACGCCGAGG
>JABEUS010000090.1 GCA_013044285.1 Acidimicrobiaceae bacterium | reverse complement strand
GCCGTAGACGCTCCGCCAGCCCTCGAGGGCCCGTCGCACGTCGTCGCGCCAGCGAACTTCGTCCTTCGCCCGGGATCGTTCCCCGAGGGCTTCGTCGAAGTTCCTTCCGTCGGGCGTCGGGTGAGTCCCGACGTCGGGAGCCGGCTGAAGTTCCCCGTTCACCATCACAGCGAGCCCGCAGCCCGTCCCCAGGGTCACGATCAGTTCGACGCCGTATCCCCCGCCACACCCGAGGGCCGCCAGGGCGGCGTCGTTAATCACGCGCACCTCGACCCCGGTCTCGGCTGACAGTTCCCGGGAGAGGTCCCGGCCCCGCCAGCGTTCGACCAACTCGGGGATGAGGGGAGTTCCCGGCCCGCCGACCCGAGCGAGGTTGCCGGTTCCGACGACTCGCCCCTCGCGCATCTCTCCGGGAAAGCCCACCCCCACGCGGGATGCTCCGGTCGACTCCACCCGTCGACGTACGACCTCCACGAAGGTCTCGGGTGAACAGGGGTGCGGAGTGCGGCGTCGCTTCAAGGGACTGAGGACGCGACCCCCCACGCTCACGAGAGCCGATTTGACACTGGTCGCACCCCAGTCCACGGCGAGGATCTGCTCGTCCCCTTCCATCATGAAGACAGCGTAGTGAGCGCACCTCCCCGCTGCCGGAGTACTCGTCGACGCCACCACGGGACCAGGCGAAGGTCCCGGGGCGGTTCGTGAGCGCGCACGAGACGCGCGAGGTGGCGTGGTTGTTCACGCCAGGCACGAGCCGGCGAGTTCGGGGGCACGGCGAGTTCGGGAACGTAGCGGTCCGCACTCGGATCAGCCAACCCGGCGAGAACGAGGCGCACGGCGTGATTGTTAACGATGGTGGCGGCGCGCTCGCCGAAACGGGCCCGCAACTGGGCGAAGTCCTGCACCACGGTGACGAGGGTGATCCGCGACGCGGCGACCGTCGCCGCCCAGGCGTCGAGCTCCTCGAGAGCCGCCACGGTCGCCGCCTCGTCCAGCATGAGCAGGAGGGTGTGCGCTTCGCCCTGTTCGGCACGGCGCTGTTGCTCCTCTACGACGGCGCGCAACGCTCCCCGAAAGAGGCTCCCGTAGTGACCGTGTTCCCCACGCGGCGCGCAGAGGTAGAGGGTGTTCTCCCCGTCGAGAACCGAGAGAACTCTCGCGCGCGGCTGGTCGAAGCGCCACGCCAGTACAAGTGTTTCGGCGGTGGTGAGAACGCTGTCGAGGGTGCGGGGTTCGTAGCGCGCGAAGGAGTCGAGCGCGGCCCGCGCTCCCGGGTCGCCCGGCCCCGCGCTCCAGTCGTGCCACGTCCTTTCCTCGAGGGCTCGGGTCACGTCGACCACGCTGGCGCCGCGCTCGGCGGCGAGACAGAAGAGTGCCCCCACCATCTTCACGGCCAGGGCGTTCCAGAACTCTCCGTCGGCGCGAGTCGGGGCCAGGGTCAACGAGGCGGCTACCCGGAGAGCGTCGCGGTGGGTGCGCACTCCCTCGAGGGGGTCCCAGGTCAGGCCGTCGTCACGACCCGGCTCGAGACACTGCACCTCGCCCCGGGTTGCTCGCCAACGAGCGGTGCTCGCCACGACGTCACGCTTGACTGAGGTCACGACGACCGGTCCTCGCCACTCGAGGATGGCCGGAATGACCAACCGAGAGGTCTTGCCGCTCTGCGAGGCCCCCACAATGAGGACCGACTCTCCGGGACGAGCCCGCACCGACCAGGTCCACGGCCACCCCCGCACGAATCGCCGACCGAGACGCCAGGACCCGCTCACGCGAACCTCATCCGCTGATCGGTGTCGATGAGCGCCCAGTCCGTCTCGTCGGGCCGTAGGCGCACGAGGGACCACGAGGACCCACTGCGCCAGAGTGCTTCGCCCCGACCCAGCTGGGCCAGTACCCGTCGTCGACCCGAGTGGGTCCCCACGAGATCAATCACGTCACTCTCCGCTTGTCGCATCACCACCGCGGTATCGCAGTCGCGCAGTAGTCCGTCGGCCGTCGCGCGCTGGGCCGAACCGGCGGGGGCGACGGCCTCGACGTCACTCGTCCGGTGCAGCACGAGGAGATGACTCGTGGCCCGCGCTCGCGCCAATTTCCAGGATCCGCGCATCCAGGTGAGAGTGGTCGGATCGGCGAGTAGCGCCCACGCTTCGTCGATCACCACGTGGGTGCCTCGATCTTCCCCCACTCCGCGCCGCGCCGTCGCCACGGCCGCCAGGGCGGCCAGGGGAAGAGACTCTCGGCCCCAGTGGGCGGAGACATCGACCACGGTGAAACTCCCGTCCACGCACAGGGGATCACCGGGCCCCTCGAAGAGTCCGGCGAGGTCTCCCTCGATCAAACGGTCCAGTCCGGCGAGCAAGTCCTCGCTGAGATCTTTCGCTCCGAGGTCTCGCCACCGACGTAAGGGGTGTTTGCTCGGCCCGCTCCGGCTCACCAGCGCGAGGGCGACGAGGCGCTCTCTCGCGCTGAAGGCCCGACCGGTCGCCACACTCCACGCGGCGAGGGCCGCCTCGCGGTCCTCTCCCGTCTCGTCACTAAAGGGTGCGCACCAACCGTCGATCCCGAGTCGCCAGGAGGTTCCCCCGAGGAGTTCGGCGACCGAGTGGTACTCCCCCTTCGGATCGACCACCACTACTCGACGGCCCCGCTCGAGGGCACGGGCAATCATCATCTTCACCACGCTCGACTTGCCTGATCCGATAGCTCCCGTCACGATGACGTTGGGGTTGCTCACGAGACCCGCGCGGTAGGCGTCGAATGGGTCGTAGACGAAGTCACTACCCGACACGGTCTCTCCGAGGGGGCGCCCCGAGAGTCCGGTGCCCGCATCGAACTCTCCGAGGCCGAAGAGTTCGGCGTCCCCACTCGTTCCTACGTGGGTCGCCATCCCCCTCACCGGGCGCGCTCCGGGTGAACGAGCCCCCGAAGGAACTCCCCCTGGCGGTACCGTCCCCAGGCGAGGCTCAGTCCCCCGGACTGAGCCCGGCGAGCGATCTGGGCCCGCAACGTCGCCACCTCCTCGAGAGTCGCCCCACTCACGAGGAGGTAGACGCCCCACTCGACCCAGGCCCGACCCCGGGCGACCTGTTCTTCGCGGAGGCCGACCCGCTCGCGTAGCGAGCGACGACGGGCACTCGTTCGAAAACCCCGCTCGTGGAGACTGGCTCCGTCGGCGTCGGCCCGATGAGCTCGACGAGAGGAGCGACGCCGACCGGCGCCCTCTCCGGCGACGCGAGCGAACACCACGACACGGGTGCCCACGGTCGTCGTGACCAGTGGAGCGAGGGCCCAAGGTCCCTCGATGCCCGTGCGCACCCGCCCCACCTGGAGCACTCCTTCGAGTGAGCGTAGGTGGGTGGAATACTCCCGAAAAGGTCCCCGGGGTAGAGACCCCCACACCGAGACGGGGGCTGGACCGGGGTCATCTCCGACGACCGCGAGATGTCGCACTCCCGACTCGCCCCACAGGTGCACACTCACGAGGCCCCCACCACGTCGGGCCACCCGCTCGAGAGTCTCCGCGAGACGCAGGGGGTCCTCGCCACTCAGTACGGGGTATCCGGTGAAGTGGATGGTACGACCCCGGGTGGATTCTCCTTCGCTAATCTCCTCCACCCAGCGCCGCGCACCGCGCCGGGAGAGCACCCGAAAGATTCTCTCCCCGAGGTCTTCCTCGCCCACCGGAACAGCGAGCAGAATCATCCCCGCCCCGAGCCCGAGTGCCCCGAGCCCGCCGTGCAGGCTCAGCCCCACGACGGCGAGACAGACTCCGAAAACCGCCGCGACGAGACCGCGCGGTGAGAGTCCCCACCAGGCCTCCTCGTCGCGGCGCGCGACCCGCGAATCAGTCATCCCAGTGCCAAAAGAGAGTGGGGCCCATCCGGTCCCGGCCGACGTGAAAGCGACCCTTACGAAAAGTGGGAGGCAGTACCGGGGGCTCTCCGGGGGTACCCCCGGAGGCAACCGGGACCTCGAACTCGCCGTCGTCCCACATGGGAATCCCGAAGTCTTCCGCTCGTTCGGGGGGTCCGGGCTCGGGAGGTACGGGCAGACTCGCTGAAATCACCCGACCCGCCGGGGAGGAGGGGGCGTCCACCACCGCCTGGGCGCTCCGGCGGCGTAGTCCCTCGAGTGAGTGAATCGTGGAGTGCTCGAGGAGAGGAACGACGCGCAACACCACGAAAGGGGTGAGAGCGGCGAGCAGGACGCTCACCGCCCCGGTGACGACCGCGATCACCCCGCCACTCGCCAACTCGTGGACCCCGAGCGAAAGAGTTACCACGATCACGACCTTCGCGAGGGCGAGGGCGACGAAGCTCTCGAGAAGGCGCGCGACCAGTCGACGCAGGGAGCCCACGACGGCGAGGGGAATGACGAGGGGACTAAGGGCGAGAAGGAGGGCCAAGATGACGGCCCGGACCACGAGATCGCACCAGAGGAGGAATCCCCCGATCGCCGCGAGGAGCGCCACCACTAGCACCCCGAACCCGGGCATACCCCCGAAAGCGCTACGCCCGACGAGGGTACGTAGCGCCGGCCCGAGAGGCACGGCGGCGACCGAACTCAGGGCGTTGGCCAGTTGAAGGATCAGCTCGGCGAGGCCGGGTGCGACGAGGGTCGCCGTTGCGACCAGGGGAACCGAGACCAGAGCGGACCGGAGAACTCGCCCGAGGTCCCCGTGAGTGAGCCCCCCGATGACGTTGGACAGCAAGGCGAGCAGCGTCACGAAGGGGGCGACGAGGAGGAGAGCGTGGTACTCCGCACTCGCCGAGGCCACGATTCTCGGGGCGTCGCTCGGCGAGTTGACCAGGTTTCCGAGAGTGTCGTAGAGCCAGGACAGCGAACCGCCGACCCAGCCCGCGAGACCGTTAAAGAACCCGTTCACGCTGAGCGAACTGAGGGCCCCTCCCGCACACAGAAGGGGAGATCCGAGACAGGTGAGCAGACTCATCCGTGCACCGAGAGTCCGGTGTGGAAGAAGAAGTTGACGAGCGCGGGAGCGGCCCCGATCACGATCGCCGCGATGAGGGAGGTCACGACGGCCCGACGGCCCGCGGCCGACTGGTGAAAGTTCTGGGAGTGACTACCGACCGCCCAGAGCACGGCGCCCACCAAGAGGGCGATCAGGGCCCCGAGGAGGGCCCAGGCGCTGATCCCGTTGGCGAACTGCTGGAGAACCGCGCCTCCGGGAAGTGCGGTGGTGGACGGCGTGACGGTGACATCGGCGAACAACATGGGTTCCTCCTCTAGGGCAAGTGACAATCGAAACGGTCGCTGACGCAGACAACCCCGACGGACCTGCGAGAATGGGCGGGTGATTGCCGCCTCGACGCCCCTCTCCCACTGGTCCTCCCCGGCGCTCTACGCCGCGGGGGCGGGACTGGTCCTCGTCGGAGTCCTCGTCGGAGCCTTCCTCTACCGACTTCGCGGACAGCGCGCCATCGCCCAGCGTCTCTTCGCGCTCGCCACTCGCCTCGGCGTCGAACCACGCGACGACCGGGGCAAGGTGGAAGCAGCTCTCGCCCACCTCGAAGAAGCGGCCGGAGTCGCCACGACTGTCGTCACCGAAGCCGACGCCGACGCCCTTCGCCTGCGGCGCACCCTCGACGCACTCACCCTCGGGGTTGTGCTCGTCAACGAGGGTGGTGACGTGCTCTACCGCAACCCCCAAGCCGAGATGCTGATGGCCTCACGCTACGGTGACGCCCTCGCCGCCCAGGCGGTGACCGACTCACTCGGGGAGGCCTGGTCGAACGGCGTGGCCGAACGAGATCTCGATATCTACGGCCCGCCGAAGCGAAGCCTCCACATCCGCTCAGCCGTGATTGACGACGGCCGTCGGCCCCTCGGCGTGGTCGCCCTCATCGAGGACACCTCGGAACGTCGTCGCCTCGAAGAGATCCGTCGCGACTTCATCGCCAACGTCTCCCACGAGTTGAAGACCCCCATGGGGGCGATGGGCCTCCTCGCCGAGACTCTCCAATTCGAGACTGACGCCGCCGTCGCCAAGCGTCTCGCCGAGCGGATCTACCACGAGGCCTTTCGAGTAAACCGCATCATCGAGGACCTGCTCGATCTCTCCCGCATCGAGGGTGAGGGCTCCCCGGTGCGCGAGCCGATTCCGGTGACGCTGATCGTCGCCGAAGCTATCGAGCGCATTCGCACCGCGGCCGATCAGCACGAGGTCACGCTCGAGTTCGAGGAGCCCGAACGCGGCTTCGTCGTGGGCGGCGACCGCCGCCAGCTCGTCTCGGCTCTTCAGGCCCTGTTAGAGAACGCCGTCGTCTACTCCCCGAACCAGTCCACGGTGAGCGTTCGGGTCACCCAGGACTCCGGCTCCTCGGCACCCCTCACGAGCCCCGTGCGCATCGTTATTACCGACCGCGGGCCGGGCATCCCCGCCAAGGATTTGGAGAGAATTTTCGAGCGTTTCTACCGGGTGGACCCGGGTCGGGCCCGAGCAACCGGCGGGACGGGACTCGGACTGAGTATTGTTCGCCACGTGGCACAGAATCACGGTGGACGGGTCCTCGTCGAGTCTCGCGAGGGTGAAGGCTCCACCTTCACCCTGGAACTTCCGGTGGGCCAGTGAGTCCCGAGACCTCGGTCTTGCTCGTCGAAGACGAGGAGTCCTTCGTTGACGCGCTCCAGGTGGGGCTCGCCCGAGAGGGCTTTCGGGTCGACGTCGCCCGCGATGGTCACGACGCCCTGGCCCTCTTTCGCGCCCACACCTACGACATCGTTCTCTTGGACCTGATGTTGCCGAAGATGTCCGGACTCGACGTCTGTCGCACGATCCGCACGACCTCCGAGGTACCGATCATCATCGTCTCGGCGAAGGGTGAGGAGGTCGACACCGTTCTACTCCTCGAGATCGGGGCAGACGACTACGTCACGAAGCCCTACCGGCTGCGCGAACTCGTCGCCCGTATTCGGGCCGTCCTACGTCGCCGCGAGACTCCCCGCAGCGCTCACCCGGAGAGTGAGGAGGTACTCGAGCACGACGTCTTACGTCTCGACCTCGACGCGCGACGGTGTTTCGTCGACGGCGAGGAGATCAAACTGCGCAAGAAGGAGTTCGCGCTCCTGCATCTCTTGATGGAGAACCCCGGACGAGTCCTCACCCGCGACGTGCTCATCGACCGAGTGTGGGGCAGCGACTACGTGGGGGACACGAAGACCCTCGACGTTCACGTGAAGCGCCTGCGATCACTCATCGAGGCCGACCCGAAGAACCCCCGTCTCCTCACCACCGTGAGAGGTGTCGGGTATCGACTGGAAGCTACCCCTTCGCCGCGATAACGCGCTGGCCCCCGAGGTAGCCACTCAGGACCTCGGGAAGGAGGACCGACCCATCCTCTCGACGGCCCGTCTCTACGAGGGCCGCCCAGATTCGCGCCCAGGCGAGGGCCGAACCGTTCACCGTGTGGACGAAGTGAATCCCCTCCGCGTCGCGAAAGCGCACGTTGGCTCGACGGGCCTGAAAGTCGCGGAACCAACTGACCGACGAGACCTCCAGCCACCGGTCGACTCCCGGTGAGTACACCTCGAGATCGACGGTGCGCGCCGACGAGGTTCCGAGGTCGCCCGCGCACAGGTCGAGCACCCGATAGGTGAGACCGAGGCCCCGTAGGAGACCCTCGGCGCGCGCCAGGACGTCCTCGAAGGCGTCGCGCCACTGATCGGGGTGACAGTAGGCGAAGAGTTCGACCTTGTCGAACTCGTGCACTCGCAGGAGTCCCCGGGTGTCTCGCCCCGCCGCCCCGGCCTCTCGGCGAAAGCAGGCGGTTGCCGCGGTGTAGCGCAGGGGTAACTGTCCGGCCTCGACAATCTCGCCCCGGCGCAGAGAGGTGAGGGGCACCTCGGCGGTCGGGATGAGCCAGAGGTCGTCGCGGGGAATCTCGTACATATCGTCGGCCGACTTAGGGAGGTGCCCGGTCGACATCATCGTCTCGGTGAGGGCCACACTCGGTGGCCGAATCTCCTCGTAGGCGTCGCGGTGCTGATCCATGGCGTAGGCGGTGAGAGCCCGGACGAGTCGCGCCCCGTCACCACGAAAGAGGGGGAACATCGATCCGGCTAACTTGGCCCCCGTCTCTAAGTCCAAGATGCCGAGTTCACTGGCGATGTCCCAGTGGGCAACGCGCTGGGCGCTCGAGTACTCGGGGGCGGAGTGCCCCTCGTCCATCCCCGGCCACCACCGGCGCACCTCGACGTTCTCACGCTCGTCGAGCCCGTCGGGGGTCTCGGGAGAGGGTAGATTCGGCAGCATCAAGAGCCGGGCGCGCAGGTCCGCCGCCACCTCGTCGCTACGACCTCGGGCGAAACGCTCCTCGTCACCCACCCGGCGAGACTCATCCTGGAGTTCTTCGGCTCGCGGCTGACCGAGGCGTCGGGCCTCTCCCACCTCGCGGGAGAGTTCCTTCACCCGGGCCCGGAGAGACTCGGCCTCTTGGAGAAGACGGCGATGCTCGACGTCGAGGGTGATTACGGCGCTCACCTGTTCCTCGGGGACGCCCCGGCGGGCCAGGGCAACTCGCACGAGGTCGGGTTCGCGACGTAACTGGGCCAGGTCAATCATGGGGCCCAGCCTACCGAGGTGGTCCGGGCCCTCGAAGGAAGCGTCTAGGTTGATATGCCGTGAGTCGCGCCGTCGTGGTCGAGAATCTAGAGGTGCACTACGGTGAGCACGAGGCCCTCGCCGGGGTCAGTCTTAGCGTCGACTACGGGAGTATCCGAGCCCTGCTCGGACCGAACGGCGCCGGTAAGACGACCCTCGTCGAAACCCTGCTCGGCTTTCGGACCCCGACCGGTGGAGTGGTGCGTGTTCACGGTCTCGATCCGCGTCGTGATCACGCCGCCGTCGTGTCGCGCACCGGAGCACTCCTCCAGCGCGGAGGGGTCTGGTTCCCCATGACTCCCGCCCAGGTCATCGCCCTCACCGCGGCCTACTACCCCGAACCTCGGCGCGTTGACGAGCTCATCGAGGCCCTCGCTCTCGGTGCCTGTCAACGCACACCCTGGCGACGCCTGAGCGGGGGTGAACAGCAACGCACCGTTCTCGCTCTCGCCCTCGTGGGTCGACCCAAGGTTCTCGTCCTCGACGAACCCACGACCGCGGTCGACCCGGAGGGCCGACGGGTGGTGCGCGAGATGATCAGAGCCGAACGTGAACGGGGCTGTGCCGTGATTCTCACCACTCACGAGTTGCGAGAAGCGGAACTCCTCGCCGACGAGATCACGATTCTTCACCGCGGTCGAGTGCTCGCCGAGGGTGATCCCTCTCACCTGGGCACCTCGGAGGTTCTCGTCCTCGAAGTCGACGGTGTCATCGACGCGGCCGTTCTGGCCCGCGCCCTCGGAGCCGAGATCGAGGTCGAGGGTCCGGTCATCACCGTCCGAGTCTCTCCCACCCCCGACGCGATCGCTCGCGCGAGTGCCGCCCTCGCCACGGCGGGGCTCTCCCTACGGGCCCTGCGCACCCGAGCCAGCCTCGAGGAGCGCTACCTCGATCTCATTGCCGACGAGCGGCGGGGCCAGTCGTGAGAGCGCTCCTCGCCCAGTCCCGAGCCGAGGTCCGCATGACGTTGCGTCGGGGCGAGACCCTCCTTTTGACGCTCATTATTCCGATCGTGCTCCTGGTCTTCTTCTCTCGCACCTCGGTGCTCGCCGCCCCCCCGGGGGGACGAATCGCCTACCTCGCCCCGGGCATGTGGGCCCTCGCGATTATGTCCACCTCCCTCGTCGCCCTCTCCATCGCCACCGGATTCGAACGCACCTACGGTGTGCTACGCCGGCTACACGTGACCCCCCTTGGGCGGACCCGGCTCATCGGGGCGAAGATCGTCGCCGTCCTCGTCACCGAGATCATTCAGATCGCCGTGCTCTCGGGGGTCGCCCTCGCCCTCGGATGGCGACCCCACGGGGGTCCGAGCGCGGTGGGAAGCATCCTCGGAGCCGTTCTGCTCGGGACGCTCGGGTGTGCGGGTCTCGGACTCCTGCTCGCCGGGTCCCTGCGCGCCGAGGTCAATCTCGCCGCGACCAACGGTCTCTACCTCGTTCTCCTGCTCGGGTCGGGCATCGTCGTACCCCTCACCAGCCTGCCGGCGCCGGTGCGTTCCGCGGCCACGTGGCTACCCACCGGAGCACTGGCCGACTCCTTGCACCGAGTGCTCGGTTCCGGTCATCTCCCGAGCGGAGGGGACTGGATCTCTCTCGTCGTCTGGGCCGTCCTCGCTCCGGGCCTCGCTGTCCGGAGTTTTCGCTTCGACTAGCCCCGGTCGGAGAAATCTACGCGGCGGCCTGCGCGAGGCGCTGGGCGAAAGAGTTAGCTGAGATTGGGCCGATGTTGAGCCAGGTCACGACTCCCTTAGCGTTCACGAAGGCCGAGTCGGGCAGAGCGGAAAGCCCGAACTCATTCACCATCTGACCCTTGGCGTCGGCCATCGTCGGCACGTTCAAGTGGTAGCGCTGGAGCATCGCCCGCGCGTTACTCGGCGAGTCGGACTGGCCCACCTCGGAGTCCACGGCAATGACCCGCACTCCGTGGGTCGAATGGTGAGCGAGGTAGGCGGCGAGGTGAGGTAGCTCGGTCTTGCACGGCTCGCACCAGGAGGCGAAGAAGATAAGAGCGGTGGGGTGGCCGTACGTCCACGGCGTGGTGGTCGTGCCCCCGGTGAGCGACCGCACGGTCTGGGCCGCGACGGTCTTTCCCACAATCGCCGGCGCCGGCACCGAGGAGCTCGTCACCGTGCCCCCGGTCAAGACCGACATCACCACGATGAGAGCGATGGCGAGAACCGTGCCCAGACCGAGGGAGACGAACATCATCGGGGAGGGTCGGCCCCGACCGGGGCGGGGTGACTCAGTGGTGTCGGACAAGGACATCCACCGCCATCATGACGAAGAGGACCGTCAAGTAGGTGATCGAGTAGTGAAAGAGGCGCATCGCCTCGGCAACGTCGGCCCGGTCGTTACGGGCGTGCTGGTAAAGCCGCAGAGCCATTGCGGTGAAGGCCCCTCCGAGCACGGCGGCCGAGATTGCGTAGATGGCTCCGAGGTGAGCGGCCGGACCGATCAGCACAGTGAAGGCCCACATAATGACCGAGTAGACGAGAATCTCGAGGGTGGTGCGACGCAGAGAGGCGACGACCGGCATCATCGGCACGTTGGCCGCCTGGTAGTCGTCCCGGTAACGCACCGCCAGGGCCCAGAAGTGGGGCGGGGTCCACAGGAAGATTACGAGGAACATCAACACCGGAGCCCAGGAGAGTGAGTCGGTCACCGCGGCCCAGCCGATGAGCACCTGGACCGCTCCGGCGGCACCCCCAATCACGATGTTCTGCTTGGAACGTCGCTTCAGCCAGAGGGTGTACACGAAGACGTAGAAGGCCGTCGCCGACATCGCCAGCCAGGCGGAGAGTTGGTTGACGAAGACCGCAAAAGTCGTAAAAGCGACGAGCTCGAGGAAGGTGGCGAACAGGGCGGCCGAGCGCGGACTCATCACCCCGCGTACCAAAGGTCGCCCCTTGGTACGGTTCATCAGAGCGTCGATGTCGCGGTCGATGACCATGTTGTAGGCGTTGGCTCCTCCGGCGGCCAGCGTGCCCCCGACGAGGGTGGCCACCACCAGGGTCCAGGCGGGAATCCCCCGCTGGGCGACCACCATGGCGGGCAGGGTGGTGACGAGGAGAAGCTCGATGATGCGAGGCTTCGTGAGGGCGATATACCCCTTCACCACCTCGGCTCGAGAAAAGGACGCGGGCACGACGACGCTGGACACTCCGGCAAGTTTAGGGGTCCGAAACTCTCCGTAGGCTGTTGGCGTGACATCTTCTCGCCACCGCATCACCCCGGCCGTGTTTCGCTGGTTCGCCCTGGCCTCCTTCATCTCCATGATCCTGATTGTCCTGACTGGAGCGGCTGTACGTCTCACCGGTTCCGGACTGGGTTGTCCCGACTGGCCGACCTGTTTCGCCCACCGGGTGACCGGATCGTGGAGCATCCACCCCCTCATCGAGTACGCCAACCGGATGGTGACCGGGGCGCTCACCATCGTGACCGGCCTCACCTTCATCGCCGCCTGGATGCGCACCCCTCGCCGTCGGGACCTCATCGTCTTCTCCGGCGGCCTGATTCTCGGCATCGTGGCCGACGCCATCCTCGGGGCCTTCGTCGTCTACTCCAAGCTCAATCCCTGGCTGGTCTCCCTACACATGGTGCTCTCCCTCGCCATGGTGGTACTGGGCGCGGTGCTCTACCACCGCTCGAAGTACCTCTACGGACCCGGCGCCCGGGCCGAAGTGCGCAGCCGCCACTTTCTCTGGCTCGCCCGCCTGCTCTGGATTCCCTTCGTCATCGTCCTCGTGACCGGGACGGGCGCAACCGGTTCGGGGCCCCACGCCGGAGGATCTCAGGGTCAGCTCATTGCGCGACGTCTCCCCTTCGCCTTCTCCTCGGCGAGTTGGGTCCACTCGGTGGCGGCCACCCTCTTTCTCGGCCTCGTCGTCGGACTCTTCGCCAGCGTCTGGAGTAGCTCCGCTCCGCGACCTCTCCAACTAGGGGTACGACGTCTGGTCCTCATCGCGGCGGCCCAGGCTCTCATCGGCGCGACCCAGTACCTCACCCACGTACCGGCCCTCCTCGTGGAGTTCCACATCGCCGGAGCGATCTCGCTCACCATCGGAGTGACCCAGTTCCACCTCCGTCAGAGTGCCCACGACCGTGAAATCGGCGTCGCACCCTCGAAGAGCGCTCCGCCGGTTCCGGTCGCCACATCATAAGAATGACCTAAGCCCCTAGGGTGTGCGTACCCCCGCGGGTGATCCACCGCCAAACTTAAGAAGAAGGAGGTTCACTGATGTCACTCGACTGGGGCCTAGGCGCCCTTATCAATCTGAACCATCCTGGTCACTACATCCACTGGCACGTTATCGACGTGTCGGTGGCGAACCTGGCTGTGATGGTCCTCATGGTTGCCGCCTTCGTCGCGGCGCTCTTCTTGCCCTTTCCGGGCCGTAAGCACCGTAGAGGAGAGGAAGAATGAGTTCCACCGTCGATCGCCAGTGGACCACCCGCCTGCGTAAGCGGGTGGAGGGCACCCTGCCCCCCGAGAAGCTACTCCCCGACACCCAACCGGCCTACGTGGCCTCCTGGATCTACGTCTTTGGCGTCCTGACCCTGGTCGCGATGGCTGAGGTCATCGGGACCGGCGTCATCCTCGCCATTTTCGGGCCCCAGTGGTGGCACGTCTCGAGTCTCGGGCACTTCATCAACTCACTGCACCTCTGGGGCGTGGAGGTCTTCTTCTTCGCGATGATCGTGCACCTCTGGGGCAAGTTCGCCATGGCGGCTTGGCGTGGTGGACGATCACTCACCTGGGTGACTGGAGCGGTGACCTTCCTCGCCTCCATTCTCACCGCCTTTACCGGGTACCTGAGCCAGACCAACTTCGACTCTCAGTGGATCTCCACTCAGGCGAAGGACGGCATCAACTCGACCGGTGGTGGAGCGATCTTCAACGTGTTGAACTTCGGTCAGATGCTGATGTGGCACATCGTTCTCATGCCCCTCGTGCTCGTGGCCCTGGTGGGCTTCCACGTCATCTTGGTGCGTATCAAGGGCGTCGTACCCCCCATCGTCGAGAACCCGGAGGTCGGCCAATGAGTAAGCGTTACAACCCCGACGTCGACGTCCCGGAGTACAAGGGACGCTACGCCCCCTACGACATCTTGAAGGAGGGCACCATCGCCCTGGTGGTGGTCTTGATCCTGGTCCTCGGACTCGCGATTACCTTCGGTTCACCCGACGACAAGGCCATCACCCTCCAGACCTGGTCGAAGGCGGACCCCGTCGACTTCGCCACCACCGCCTTCAACGAGTTGAACGGTACTTCGGCGGTCGCGGGCTACGGCCCCCCCTACAACACCAACGGGACCTCCCAGCACTTCGGGTTCATCTCGCCGGCCAAGTGGCTCGGCGTGCACATCCCGATTAACACCGCTCGGGACTTCGTCGTAACCCCCCTCGAGAGCCAGCCGGCTAGCCCGACTCTCTCCCGGGCCCTCAGCCAGTGGACCGCGGCGACCAGTGCCACCCAGACCAGTTGGCTGAGCGCCTACAGCAACGTCTCTTCGAAGGCCTCCTTCACTGGAGACCAGCTGGTGGTGCCGGCGGCGAAGGACGGTCCGGTCCCGGTGATGATCAACACCCTGACCCAGATGGCTCGCTCGGGTGCTCTCGACCAGGCGCTCGAGACCTCGAAGGGCTTCTACACCACGGACTTCACGAAGCCCCTCCTGTTCCTCTCCGACGGTACGTACTTCGCCGGTCTGGCCCAGAAGGGTCACCTCCTCGGGACCCAGTGGGGCATGATGAACGAGACCGACTCCTACCCGGGTCAGGCCTGGTTGTGGCTCTACACCTTCTGGTATCAGGTGTCGCCGTTTAACACCTCGACCAGTGCCGACTTCCTGGTGTGGGGCTTAATGATGATCCTCACCGCAGTCTTGGTCTTGGTGCCCTTCATCCCGGGGGTGCGCTCCATCCCTCGGCGGATCAAGCTCTACCGTTTGATTTGGCGCGAGCACTACCGGGACCTCTAAAGACGTACGGTCTACAAACCCCGGGCGCTACCCGCGCCCGGGGTTTTTCCACGCGGGACGACCCACCTCACCGGCGAGGAGAGACTCCACGCGACGCGCCGCCTCTAGGAGGACCCCCTCCGAGTTCGCCCGACCGGTCAAGGTGAGCCCGATGGGGAGTCCTTCAACGAGTCCGGCCGGTAGCGCCAGGATCGGCCAGCCGGCGATAGCCGCGGCCTGAATCGCCGCCGAGACTCCGGAGGGATGGTCCCCGCTCACGAGATCGCTCTTCCACGCCGGGGCGTAGGCGCCCGAGATCACCGCGTCAGCGTCTCCGAGTGCCACGTCCAGGGTCGTTCTCGCCCACTCGAGGTTGCGCTCCCGGGCCTCGGTGTAGCCGGCGTAACTGGTACCCCCGAGAAAGAGGCTCCGTTCGAAGAGATCGTGACCGAAGTAGCGCATCTCGATCTCGGCGTGGGCCACCTCGTGGGCGACCACCTCGGCCAGCGACCGGGGTCCCTCACCCCCTCGAGCGACGAGGTACGCGCCGAGGTCGTCGTGAAGTTCACAGAGGAGGACCGTCAGTTCATCTTCACCCACTTGGCCGTCGGGTCGAGCCGGAGCCGTGGAGATGAGGTCCCACTCCTCTGCGAGCGCGTCGAAAACCTCGTCCAGACGGGCGTCGGTTTCGAGATGAGTGGTCCGCCACGTGGTGGGACGAGCGAAACGCACACTCTCGGGTCGTTCGATTGTTCGTCCGCTCAACGCGCCAAAGGCACGAACCAGGGAGTCCACGTCGCGGGCGAGGGGGCCGGGAGAGTCCTGGGAGTGACTGATCGGCACCACTCCGCGAACCGGGACCGCACCGACGGTGGGCTTCAACCCGGCGACTCCGTTCAACGAGGCCGGACACGTAATGGAACCGTCCGTCTCGGTTCCGATGACGAGGGGTCCGTACCCGGCCGCCGCGGCCGCGCCGGCCCCCGAGGAAGACCCCCCGGCCGAGCGGTCGAGGGCCCAGGGGTTCCCGACGAGTCCCCCCGTCGCCGACCACCCGGAGGTCGAATAACTCGAGCGAATATTGGCCCACTGGGAGAGGTTGCTCGACGCCCACACCACGGCCCCCGCCGCGCGGAGTCGGGCGACCAGATCGGAGTCCCCGGCGAGACGACCCTGGAGGCTGGTCGAACCGGCGAGACCGGGTAGACCCCGAGCCTCGATGTTGTCCTTGATCACGACGGGCACCCCGTGTAGGGGGCCCCGTAGTTCGCCGCGGGCGCGCTCTTCGTCCAGTCGGGCGGCCTCGTCGTAGGCGGCCTCGTCGTAGGCGGCGAGGGCGCGCAGCGCCGGCCCCTCCTTGTCGAGAGCGCGCGAGCGCGCCATCAACGTCTCGACGAGTTCGACGCTCGTGAATCGACCTTCCGCCAGGCTTTCGAGAATCTCGCCGACCGAGGCGTACCCGACCTCGGAACTACTCGGGTGGGGATCAAAACTCACGCGGGAACCTCCAAGATCGAACCGGCCACGAACTCCTCGCGACCGTTACTACTCAACACCCACGCCGAACCCCGACCCCGTACTTCGAATCTGGTCGGCCCGCCCACGAGAGCGGTCTCCTCATCTACTCCCACGACGGTCACGTTCGACTCGCGGTCGGTGAGAAGACGGGTAGCGAGGTCGGGGAGTCGCCCGATGAAGGCGTCAAAGTGGGGCAGGATGCGAAGGTGGGGCAAGAGCCCGAGTCCCTCGGTTCCCCCACCCCGCGGATGACGCAAAGTCGGCACCCACGACGCCAACGCCATGGCCCCGGCGCTGCAGCCCGCGAGGGCCGAACCGGCCTGTAACTGGGCCACGATGGCCGCCCAGAGGGGCGTACCTCGAAGAGTGTCCGCGAGAAAACCCGGATGACCCCCGGAGAGGTAGATCAACCCGGCGTCGCGCACGAGATCGACGACGGCCGGGTCGTGAGCGTCCTCGGTCGTTTCGACGGCCAGCACCACCTGTTCCACGCCGAGTCGAGCAGCCTGTTCGGCGCCCAGGCGGTGCCACTTGGCGACGGTCTCGGGACCGTCCGGTACCGCGGCCGTCGCTATTTGAACGTAACGAGGAGGTCGATCCTTCAGTAGGGAGCGTTCAATCTCGAGCATCGAAGGCAAGTACTCCCCCGAGCCCACGAGCGCCACCGGCGCCGACCATTGTTCCACCCAGAGCCTCCTTCGTGACCCGGCTCAGGGTAGCGCGAGCCCCGGGTCTCCCACGCAGGGAGAGCCCGGGGCTCGCGACACCGAGAGACTTAGCGACGCTCGGAGTCGTAGAAGCGGAAGAACTGAGCCAGCGCCGAGAGGTTCGGCGTACCAAGTCCCGTCGCTGGGTTGTAAATCGTCCCCGGCTGACCGCTGTAGTACAGGTTGTCGTTACTCGGACCCGAGGTCGACAGCGGGGTGAAGGGTGACCAGTGCGAAGACGCCGCCGAGTAGATCGTCGGGTTCCAGAGGCCCACGCGGTGACCGACGTAGGCGTCGATGAGCGCCGTCGACCCGTTCAACTGGGGGGCGACGAAACTCGTGCCACCCCAACCGCCCTCGAGTAGAGCTCCACCAGTGTCTCCAAAAGAGGGCGAGTACTCGAGGTAACCGGTGTAGGGGTCCGCGTCCGCGGAGAGGTCCGGCACATTTCGACCGGTTCCCGTTCCCGATGTGATCGTCGGGGTGGGGT
>JABEUS010000089.1 GCA_013044285.1 Acidimicrobiaceae bacterium | reverse complement strand
GCGCTGCGCTGTCACATGCGCGTCGCGGGAATCGTGCGACTCGACCACGTCATGGGGCTTCAGCGACTCTTCTGGGTGCCCGACGGTGCGAGTGGCCACGACGGGACCTACGTCTCGATGCCCCTCGAGGAGTTGATGGCGGTGGTGGCGATCGAGGCCCAGCGCTTCGGCGTGGACGTCGTGGGTGAGGACCTCGGGAACGTCGACCCGGCCCTGCGCGAAGCGATGTCCCACGAGGGTCTACGGAGAATGTACGTCGCCCAGTACTCGCTCGAAGACCACGAGTTGAGTCCCGTGCCGGAGGGTTCGGTGGCCTCCTTTTCGACCCACGACACCCCCACCTTCTGGGGCTGGTGGGACGGGGTGGACCTCGACGAACGCGAGTCACTCGGACTGCTCAGCGCGAGTGCGGCCTCCGAGGGGCGAGAACAACGGGTCCGCGACGTGGTGCGACTACGTCGGGCCCTCGACCTCGACGCCGACGCGGGGCCCGAGGAGGCCTTCGCTCTCCTTCATCGCCGACTGGGCGAGTCGGAGGCGGGTCTCGTCATGGTTCAGGTGGAGGACCTGCTCGGCGAACGCCGGGCGGTCAACCTGCCGGGCACCGCCGAGGAGCGAGCGAACTGGTCCCAGTTGACCTCCCAGTCGCTCGAGGAGATGGCCGCCTCCGACGTACTCTCGCGTCGTCTCGCCCCACTCGCCCTTACGCGGGGTGGGGGTGACAACGCCCTGGTCCACTCGCGCTGGGGTGCTGACGACGTCTACCTCTTTAACGAGGGTCGACACTTTCGCATCTTCGATCACCTCGGAGCCCACCTCGTCGAGGTTGAGGGAGTGGAGGGGTGCTACTTCGCCGTCTGGGCCCCCAACGCGGAACGGGTGTCGGTCCTCGGGGACTTCAACGAGTGGGACCCGACGGCTGACCCTCTCTCGCCCCGGGAGTCCTCGGGCGTCTTCGAGGGCTTCGTTCCGGGGGCCCGGGAGGGTCAGGTCTACAAGTACCGGATCCGCAGCCGACTCGGGGGCGCCGAGTTCGATAAGGCCGATCCGGTCGGGACCTTTTTCGAGGTGCCCGACCGCACCGGATCTCGGATCTACCGCTCGCGCTACGAGTGGGGCGACCAGTCGTGGATGACCGCGCGACAAGTGCCCCACCACCGTCCGATGTCGACCTACGAGGTGCACCTCGGATCGTGGCGACGGGTGCCCGAGGAGGGCAATCGTCCCCTCACCTATTTAGAGTTGGCCGAACAGCTTCCGGCCTACGTCGCCGAGATGGGCTTTACCCACGTGGAGCTCATGCCGGTCATGGAGCACCCCTTCTACGGATCCTGGGGCTACCAGAGTGTCGGGTACTTCGCCCCGTCGTCGCGCTTTGGCACCCCCGACGATCTGAGAGAACTCGTCGACGCTCTCCACGGCGTCGGGGTGGGGGTCATCCTCGACTGGGTCCCCTCCCACTTCCCCTCCGACGCCCACGCCCTCGGGCTCTTTGACGGGAGTCACCTCTACGAACACGCCGACGTGCGCCAACGGGTCCACCCGGACTGGCTCAGTTGGACCTTCAACTACTCGCGTAACGAGGTGCGCAGCTTTCTCATCTCCAGCGCCAGTTACTGGATCGACCAGTTTCACGCCGACGGACTACGCGTCGACGCGGTCGCCTCTATGCTCTACCTCGACTACAGCCGGCACCCGGGGGAGTGGGTCCCCAACCGCCAGGGGGGGCGAGAAGACCTCGACGCCATCGAGTTGCTGCGTCACGTGAACGATCACCTCCACGGGGCCTTCCCCGGAGTCTTCACCGTCGCCGAGGAGTCGACCGCGTGGGCGGGCGTCACCCGACCGAGTGTCGAGGGGGGGCTCGGCTTCGACTTCAAGTGGGACATGGGCTGGATGCACGACACCTTGACCTACCTCGGTCGAGACCCGATCCACCGGCGCTACCACCACCACGAGATCACCTTCCGGGCGATCTACGCCCACCACGAGCGGTTCGTTCTCGCCCTTTCCCACGACGAGATGGTGCACGGCAAGGGGTCACTCTGGACCAAGATGGCCGGCGACGACTGGCAACGTTTCGCCTCCCTGCGGCTGCTCTTCGGGTACCAGTACGGGTTGCCGGGAAAGAAGCTCCTCTTCATGGGTTCCGAGTTCGCCCAGCGCAGCGAGTGGGACCACGAGAGGTCTCTCGACTGGCACCTCCTCGGCTCCCCGGCCCACGAGGGGGTTCGCCGCTGGGTGCGCACTCTGAACGAGATCTACCAGAACGAGCCTTCGTGGTGGGGAGACGACGCCGGCGAGATGGACTTCGGGTGGATCTCCTGCGAGGACGAGGCCAACTCCGTCCTGGCGTGGCGTCGAGGAGTGGGCGAGGGCGCGACGATTGTCGTGGTGAACTTCACCCCGGTGCCCCGCGAGGACTACTGGCTCACGGTGGGGGGCGAGGGCGAGGTTCTCGTGATCGCCAACTCCGACGACCCCGAGTTCGGCGGTTCGGGGTACCCGGTGGCCGCCGAGTCCCCTAATCTGGGCCCCGAGATACGACTGCACCTGCCTCCCCTGGCGATGATCGTGCTCACGAGAAAGGCTCGATGACCCCCCTCGCCGGCTTCCACTTCCACTTCTACCAGCCCCCCCGGGAGAACCCCTGGCTCGGAGTTATTCACAACGAGTGGTCGGCTTTCCCGTACCACGACTGGAACGAACGGATCGCCGCCGAGTGTTACCGGGCCATGGTGGCCGTTGCCGTTGAGGACGAGACCGGGTCTCTCGAACTCGTCGAACCGCTCACGATGAGCTCCTTTAACGTCGCTCCCACCCTGCACCACTGGATGGAGAACCACGCGGTCGACGTCGAGGGGGCGCTGCGCCACGAGATGGCCGAACGCCGCGACCGCGGAGCGAGTCCCGTCATGGCCATGCCCGCCGTGCACGCCATCTTGCCGCTCGCCTCGTCCAGTGATCGGCGCCGACTGATCGAGTGGGGTCTCGCCGACTACCGGCACCGCTACGGGGCTGAACCCACCGGGATGTGGCTTCCCGAAACGGCGGTGGACGAGGCGACCCTCGAGGCCCTCGCCGACGCCGGGGTGACCTATACGGTCCTGATGCCGGCCCAGGCCCGCCGCGTTCGCCGCTCCGGCGAGGAGTGGCGAGACGTCGACTCCTCGAGCCTCGACACGACGAGGGCCTACCGCGTGAATCTCGGTTCGGGCCGTCACCTCCGGGTCGTCTTCGGTGACGCGGTGCTCTCCCAACAGGTCGCCTTCGGTCACCTCATCGACGACGGCGTTCACCTGGCCGACCAGATGGCGGCCCGAGCCGGCGAGGACGGGGCCGCCCTGATCGTCGCCGACGGGGAGACCTACGGACACCACCACCGCTTCGGTGACGTGGGGGTGGCGTGGGCCCTGCGCCGATTGCGCGACACCCACCACCTCGAGACCTCCCTCGGCGAGTGGCTCGACACTCACGACCCGGTCGACGAGGTGGAACTCCTGCCCGTCTCGTCGTGGAGTTGCGCTCACGGAGTGGAACGCTGGAACTCGGCCTGCGGGTGCGTGACCGGCGAACGTCCGGGGTTTGATCTCGAGTGGCGCCGGCCCCTCCGTCAAGCGCTCGACGATCTGCGTCACGCCCTGGTGGCGCCTATCGAATCGGGACTCGATGGTTTAGTGGGCGACGTGGATTCGGTTCTCACCGAGTACGGTCAGGTGTTGGCCGGAGCGCAGAGTCCGGAGGACTTTCTTCGGGCGCGCAGTGGCGAGATCTCGACCGACGAGGTGGTGACCGCCCTCGAACTACTCGAGGCCTACCGTCACGTCCTCTACTCCTTTACGAGCTGCGCCTGGTTCTTCGCCGACCCCGCCGATATCGAGACGAGTATCGTCCTGCGCTACGCCCAGGTCGCCGTGGAGATGGTCGCGTCGGCGACGGGAGAGGACCTGACCGAGTGGTTCACCGAGCGACTCGGGCCGGTGCGCTCGGCGCTGACCGGGCGATCGGGTAGAGAGCTGTGGCGAGAGGCAATCGAGTCCGAGCGAGCCGACGCGTTACTGGTCGGCGCCGGGGCGTTGGCCGAGCATCACGTCCACGGGATTCTCAGCCACCGGGGGCGGGGTCACTTCTCGTACCGCGTGGAGGGATCGACCGTCGTCGTTCGTGACGGGCGCACCACCCGGCAGACCGAGGTCACCGGTGAGGTCACGGCTCACCCCAGTCGGGGACTGAGCGTACGCGTCGAGAGCTCCGGGGTTCAACGCGAGTTCGATCTTCACCAACTGGGTCACGACGTCGTCGCCCGAGTGGGGGCGGGTTGGTTGAGGGGCCCCGGGAGCCACGACTACGAGGGGGCCCTCGACGCCCTGGCCGCCGAACTGCTGACTCGGCCCGGTACCCGCGACGACGACGCGCTGGTCATGGCGCTCGCGTGCGCCCCGCGTTGCGTCTCTCCCTCGGGGGAGGTGGCCCTGCACCGAGCACTCGTGGCACTCGTCTCCCACGGGCTCGACGCCCCGCGCCGTGGCGTACTCGGACCCCTCGGGCGCGCCGTCGGCCTGTCGGCCATGTTTCCGGCGGCGGGGGCGGTGGACGACTTCTTGTAGTTTCTTAGGATGGAACAGAGATTCGACGGCGCCCGAGACGTACGACGAGCCGAGGAGCGCCTCCAACGGCGACTTCCCGAACCTTTGGAGGACCTCGCCTGGATCTCCTTTAACTACCTGTGGTCCTGGACCCCGGGCGGTGAGGACCTCTTTAATCTGATCGACGCCCACCGCTTCGAACTGGCCGGTCACAATCCCGTTCGCTTCCTCCTCAATCTGCCCGAACGTGACCTCCTGCGGGCCGCCACCGACCGGGAGATTCTCGACCTACTGGACCGGGTGGCCTCGCGGATGCGCGCCGAACTGGACCGTCCCACGTCACGGGTTCTCTCGAGTGGCCCGGTCGCCTTTATGTGCGCCGAGTTTGCGATCCACTCCTCTCTCCCGGTCTACTCGGGGGGTCTCGGTGTCCTGGCGGGGGACTACCTTAAGGAAGCCTCCGACCAGGGTCTCGATACCGTGGGGGTGGGCCTGCTCTACCGGCGCGGCTACCTGCACCAGCGCATGGACGTATCGGGCTGGCAGCACGAGTTCTGGGAGGTGATGAACACCGGCCAGGTTCCCCTGGTGCGGGTGAGGGGCGCGCACAACCAACCCATCGTGGTCTCGGTACCGGTCGGGGAGGACGATCTCCTCGCGCAGGTGTGGCGCGTGAACGTCGGGCGCACGGCCCTCTACCTCCTCGACGCCGAGTTGCGCGAGAACACGGCGCTCGAACGCTGGACCACCGCCCGTCTCTACGAGGGATCCCACGAGATTCGCCTGGCTCAGTACGGGCTGTTGGGAATCGGGGGAGTGCGCGCGCTCGACGCGATGGGTATCTCCCCCGCGCTGTACCACATGAACGAGGGTCACCCGGCCCTCGCGGCGCTGGAGGTGGCGTCTCGTACCGCGAAGGAACTCGGAGGAGTCCGGCCGGACCTCGCCCAACTGGTGTCGGAGGGACGGGATCGCTTCGTCTTCACGACCCACACCCCGGTGCCCGCGGGAAACGAGACATACTACGCCGACACCTTCTTTTCGGTACTGGGCCGTTCGGTCGAGCAGATGGGCTTTAGCCGGGAGGAGGTCGCGGCCCTGGCTCGCGTGAACTCGTCCGACGCGGGTGAGCCGCTCGGACTGTCCCCCCTGGCGATCAAGGTCTCCCGGTCCACCAACGCGGTGTCGGAGCGTCACGGTTCGGTCGCCCGAGAGATGTGGCAGCCCCTCTTTCCGGGGAGGTCCGTCGACCAGGTTCCGATCACCCACGTCACGAACGGCGTGCACCTGCCGACCTGGATGGCGACCCCCATGCGACAGTTACTGAGCCAGTTCTGCGGGCCGGACTGGGAACGTCGGAGCAACGACCCCACCACCTGGAGCCACCTCGACGCGATCTCCGACCTCGATCTCTGGGCGGTGCGCAATCAACTGCGCCGACACCTGATCGAGATGATTCGGTCCAAGGTCTCGGTGGATCGCCTGGCCCGCGGGGAGAACGTGGAACTGGCGTCGGCCGGACAACGACTCTTCGACCCCGATGTCGTGACGGTGGGCTTCGCCCGCCGGCTCGCGACGTACAAGCGGCTCGATCTCCTCTTTCACGACCCCGAACGTCTGGCCCGCATCGTGCGGGAGGGACCGGGACTCCAACTCCTCATCTCGGGTAAGGCCCACCCCCTCGACGAACAGGGCAAGGCGGTGGCGAAGAGTCTCTTCGGGGTCATTCGCGACTACGGACTCTCCGACCGGGTCGTCTTCTTGGAGGACTACGACCTGCGCATTGCGCCGGCCCTGGTGTCGGGGTGTGACGTGTGGTTGAACCTTCCCCGCCCTCCGCTCGAGGCGTCGGGAACGAGTGGGATGAAGGCGGCGATGAACGGTGTGCTGAACCTGTCCGTCCTCGACGGCTGGTGGGCCGAGGGCTTTAACTCCCAGAACGGTTGGGGAATCTCGGGCACGGTGGAGTCCGACCCCGGTGCTCAAGACCGGCGAGACGCCGACCTGTTGTACCGAATCTTGGAAGAAGAGGTGAAGCCCTTGTTCTCGAACCGGGACCTCTCCGGCGTGCCCTCGGCCTGGTTAGCCCGTGTGCGCGACTCCCTGCGCACGCTGTCGCCCACGTATTCGACGACGCGGATGCTCGCCGACTACAACACCGAAATCTACCGAACCCGCTGACGTCACCCGAAGGCGCGATCAGGGCGTTGGCCCTGTTCGATCTCGTCGCGCATGAGCGACTGGGCGAGGTCGAGGTCCTCGGCGTGGGTGACCCCGATGCAGCGCGAATCGGTGTCGAGTACCCGGAAGGTGAGGTGGTCCCGGACGATTCCTTCGGCGGCGAAGGTCGGTAACAGCACCTCGGCACTCAACTCGAAGTCGTGCTCGTCCATGGCTCGGTGCAAGAGGGGCCAGACGACGGGCTGAAATCCCCAGAGATTCATCGACACGAGGACGTGGGGGTCGAGGTCCCGGGGAACGAGGCCGTCGTCGGCGACGAATCGCTCCTCGACCCGGTGGACGTTGCGTCGTTCCACGATGGCCACGAGACGTCCGTCGGTCGCCCGACAGGTTCCCCGCGACACCGGGAGGTCCCCCACGAGGGAGTTCTCGAGGCGAAAGCCGACGAGGCAGTTATCCGTCTCGTCGATCAGGAAGCGACCGAGTTGGCGAAAGGCGTCGGGCCCGTAGATGTCGTCGGCGTTGGAGATGCCGAAGGGGGTGTCGTGCCCGACCGCTTCCTCGGCGCTCAAGACGGCGTCGACCGTTCCGCGTAGGGAGTCCTGGAAGGCGAAGTCCACCTGGATGTGGCTGGGCCACGCGGAGACAATATGGTCCCGAATGACCGGGCCGGTCTCTCGGTTGATCACGATCACGAACTTCTCGAAGCCGGCCGCGACGGCGTCCGACGCGATGAGGTCGATCGTCGCTTCGCCGTGTTTACCTATGGGAGCAAGCTGCTTTATGCCCCCGTAGCGTCGGGCTCGGCCCGCCGCCAGAATCACCAGTGTGGGTCCCCGCATGGCAGTCACGCTAACCAGGGATTACGAACAGGTCAAGCACGTTACGAAACTGATACATCAGGGACGGGCCATCACCGTATCGGCGCCGAGTCCGAGATCGTCGAGAACGGCGCGCGCGGCGTTTCGTCCGGGTCGGCCCGAGACCGATCCGCCGGGGTGAGAGGTCGATCCGGTTAAGTAGAGACCCTCGATTCCGGTGCGGGGACTGCGCCAGCCCGGAAAGACCTGCCCACTCTCTTCAAACTGGCCCCCGTGACAAGAGCCCCCGAGATTGGCCGGGTTGCGTTCGGCGAGCGAGGTCGGCGATTCAGTCACGCGGCACAAAATATTGGACTCCTCGAGGCCCCGCAGGTGGGGACGGGCGAACTCGACGAGACGAGAGGCGTACGCGTCGGCGTCGGCGTCACGCCAGGGGCGACCCTCGAAGCGCTCGGGGGCGACGGTGAGGAACTTAAAGACCGCCCCGGGGGCCCGATCGGGATCGACGACGGTGGAGTTCACCATCAAAAGCCAGGGGCTCGTGAGATCCACCTCCCCGCGCTCGGCGGCGGTGACCTGAGCGAAGAGCCCCTCGGGGCTCCCGAGACCGGCCCCGACCGCCGGGCGCCACTCTCCGTCGATGAGGTAGGTGGGGTGTTCTCTCAGGGCGAAGTGTACGGCGAAGACCGAGAGTCCCGGTCGCCAGATCTCTCGGGCGTGGAGGAGGTCCTCGGTGGGGTCGGCCACCTGATCGGCTAGTTCACGCAGGTGACTGCCGGCGACCACCGCCCGGCGGGCTCGAAACTCTCGGCCGTCGGCGGTCCGTACGCCGACGCAGCGGTCCCCTTCGCGCACGTAGCGCACGACGGGCGCATCGACGAGGACGGAGCCCCCGTGGTCACGTAGGTGGGCGACGAGAGCGTCGGGCAGAGATTGGGATCCGCCCTTCGGAGTGGTCCACCCGAAACGAAGTCGGCCGGCGACGATGGAGGCGGGCAGAACCCCGGTGCCCGCCCGTAACGGCGACTGAATGGTGGCGAAGGCGAGCCAGGTCACCGCTCGGCGGACGACGGGGTGGGTGAAGGTTTCTTCGATGACGTCACGCGCGCTGCGTTGGCGAAGAGCTTCGTAGCGCTCAGACCACTCGCCGTCGGGTGGGGTGAGCCCCGACTGGACGTAGGCGTGGGTGACTCGTAGTCCCGACTCCCACTCGTCGATCATGGAGATCAACGCGTCGGCGTCGGCGAGAGAGTACCGGGCGACCCGTTCGTGGGTGCGAACGAGGTCGGGATGAAAGACGAGACTCTCCTCTCCGGTGCTCGGAAAGACCACCGCGGGATCGCTGACGATGTATCCGAGACCGTAACGCTCGAGGAGTAGAAGTTCGTCACGGGCGATGAGGGGATTGGACTGGATCACGACGTGGGCACTCGAACACGAGTCGTGGCGCCAACCGGGCAAGGTGAGCTCCTCGGTGGCGGTGTTGCCACCCACGAACTCCCGTGCCTCGAGCACCAGCACCTCGAGTCTGGCCTCCGCTAAGTAGGCCGCGCAGGTCAGCCCGTTGTGACCCGCTCCCACCACAATTACATCCGCTGTTGTCGACATCGTTCCCCCACTCGGCGAGACTCTAGGTCCGTCCAACTCCTCTCTCGGGGTGGAATTTTCTCAAGGGAATCTCCCCTCAGCACCCCGGGACGAGGAGATGTACGAGAGCGGCTGAGTAGGCTGGCGCGGTCGGGGCCGTAGCTCAGTGGTGAGAGCAGGGGACTCATAATCCCTGGGTCGTGGGTTCGATCCCCACCGGCCCTACGATGCTCCATTTTTGCTCTTGGCTGGGAGAGAGAGTTCTTGTCTG
>JABEUS010000088.1 GCA_013044285.1 Acidimicrobiaceae bacterium | reverse complement strand
GTGACCAAGCCGTCCGCGATCGAGGCCGTCCACCGATCCTTCCTCGACGTCGGTGTCGACGTCATCGAAACGGACTCCTTCGGCGCATTCTCCATCGTGTTGAACGAGTACGACCTCGCCGATCGAGCCTTCGAACTCTCCCACACCTCGGCCACGCTGGCGAGACGGGTCGCCGACGAGTACGCGAGCGCCGCACAGCCCCGCTTCGTCGCCGGCTCCATTGGTCCCGGGACGAAGTTCCCCACACTCGGGCAGATCAGTTACGACGCGCTGAGCCGGAGCTACGAGGAGATGGCCTACGGACTCCTCGAGGGGGGAGTCGACGTTCTCCTCGTCGAGACCATGTTCGACCTCTTGTCGGGTAAGGCGGCCATCAACGCCTGCAAGCGGGCCATGGCTCGCCACGGTCGGCGCGTGCCGATTCAGGCCCAGGTCACCATCGAACTCACCGGGCGCATGCTCCCCGGGACCGAGATCGCGGCGGCCATTACTTCTCTCACCGCGCTCGGCATTGACGCGCTCGGTATTAACTGCGCCACTGGTCCGGTCGAGATGTACGAGCCGCTGCGCACCCTCTCGGAGACCTCCCCGATTCCGGTGAGCGTCCTGCCGAACGCCGGACTACCGAGCGTGGTGGACGGTCACATGCACTACGACCTCGGACCAGATGCCCTCGCCGAACACCTCTCCCACTTCGTGACCGACTACGGCGTCTCGGTGGTCGGAGGGTGTTGTGGCACCACTCCCGAACACCTCGCCGCGGTCGTCGGGGCCATTCGGCCCCTGCGACGCGCCGAGCGCACCCCGGTGATCGAACCGGCCGCCGCCTCGATCTACTCGACCACCCCGTACCAACAGGAACGCTCCGTCCTCCTCGTGGGTGAGCGCACCAACGCCAACGGATCGAAGAAGTTCCGTGAGGCGATGCTCGACCAGGACTGGGACACCTGCGTGGCGATCGGTCGGGCCCAGATCGCCGAGGGCGCTCACCTACTCGACGTCTGCGTCGACTACACCGGCGCCGACGGAGTAGCCGACATGAACGAGGTGATCTCTCGCCTCGCGACTCAGTCCTCCGTCCCGATCATGGTCGACACGACGGAGGCTCCGGTCGCCCGCGCGGCCCTCACCTGGCTCGGCGGCAAGGCGATTCTCAACTCGGTCAACCTCGAAGAAGGTGACGCTCCGGGTACCCGCCTCGACTCCTTTCTCTCCCTCGCGGCCGAGTTCGGCGCGGGAGTCGTCGCGACCTGTATCGACGAGGAGGGTCAGGCCCGTGACGCGGAGTGGAAACTGCGCGCCGCCCGGGCCATCACCGATATCGCCGTCACTCGCTACGGACTCGACATCCACGACATCTTCATCGACCCCCTCGCCCTTCCTCTCTCGACGGGCATGGAGGAGTCTCGTCGCGACGGCATCGAGACCCTCGAAGCCATTCGACGCATCAAGGCCGAGCTACCGGGAGTGCGCACCATTCTCGGGCTCTCCAACATCTCCTTTGGTCTCAACGCCGCCGCTCGTCAGGTCCTCAACTCCGTCTTCTTGCACGAGTGCTCCGCGGCGGGACTGGACGCGGCGATCGTTCACGCCTCGAAGATTCTTCCCCTGGCCAAGGTGGACGACCGGGCCCGGGAACTCTGCCTGGATCTCATCTACGACCGACGCGGGGAGAACTACGACCCCCTGGGTGAACTCCTCGTTCACTTCGAGGGGGCGACCACCGCCCAGGCGGCCGGCCCCGCCTTAGAGGACCTCGACATCGTCGAACGACTGCGACGACGCATTATCGACGGGGTCCGCGTCGGACTCGAGGCCGACCTCGACCAGGCGCTCGACGAGGGTCGACCCGCCCTCGACATCGTGAACGACATCCTGCTCGACGGGATGCGCGAAGTAGGAGCCCTCTTCGCGAGCGGCGAAATGCAGTTGCCCTTCGTCCTCCAGAGCGCCGAGACCATGAAGTCGGCCGTCGCGCACCTCGAACCCCACATGGAACGAAGTGACCAGGGCGGTCGCGGCACGGTCGTGCTCGCCACCGTGAAGGGCGACGTTCACGACATCGGAAAGAATTTGGTCGACATCATCTTGACCAACAACGGCTACCAGGTCGTCAACCTCGGCATCAAGGTCGGCATCAACGAGATGATCCAGGCGGTTGAGGAACACCGCGCCGACGCCCTCGGTATGAGTGGGCTCTTGGTGAAGTCCACGCTCATCATGCGCGAGAATCTCGAACTCATGAACGAACGCCGGATGAGTCAAGTCCCGGTCCTCCTCGGGGGGGCCGCTCTCACGAGGACCTACGTCGAAAGAGATCTGCGCTCGGTCTACGAGGGACGGGTCTTCTACGGTAAGGACGCCTTCGAGGGACTCGCCGTCCTCGACAAACTTCACGATATTCGTCGCGGCACCGTGATCGACGACGAGTTCGGTCGCGAGATCTCGACCTCCAAAGTTCAGCGCCGCTTTCGCGAGGAGCCCCGCGAGGTCGAGGGACTCCCGGCTCGTTCCCCCGACGTGGCGACCGACACCGAGCTCTTCGAGCCTCCCTTCCTCGGTTCCCGGGTAGCCAAGGGAATCGCCCTCGACGACATCGCCGAGTACCTCAATCTCACCGCCCTCTTTCGTAATCAGTGGGGCTATCGACCCGAGGCCGGAGAAGACGACGCGGCCTTTAAGGAACGGGTGAGCGAGGTCTTACGTCAGCAACTCGCGCTCGCCAAAGCCGACAACCTCCTCGTGCCCCAGGTGGTGTGGGGCCACTTCCCCGTCGCCGCCGACGGCAACGACCTCGTGGTCTTCACCGACGACTCACGCCAGAGTGAACAGGCCCGTTTCCACTTCCCGCGCCAGACTCAGGCCCCCTACCTCTGTATCGCCGACTTCTTTCGCCCCCTTGAGAGCCCCGATCGTGACTACGCCAGCTTCATGCTGGTGACGATGGGTTCACGGGTCTCCGAGCGCGCCCGAGAACTCTTCGAGGCGGACCGCTACCGGGACTATCTGCTCCTTCACGGTCTCGGGGTCGAGATGGCTGAAGCGCTGGCCGAACTCTGGCACCGGCGGATTCGCGACGAGCGGGGCTTCGGGAACGAGGATGGACCCACTCTCTTCGGTCTCTTTCGCCAGCAGTATCGCGGGGGTCGCTACTCCTGGGGATACCCGGCCTGTCCGGACCTGCGCGATAACGAGACGGTGGCGAACCTCCTCGGGGCCGAGCGCATCGGTGTCGAGGTGTCGGAGGGGTTTCAGCTGCACCCCGAGCAGACGACGGACGCCATCATCTGCCACCACCCCTCGGCGAAGTACTTCGTCGCCTGAGCGATTCCCGTCGCCTACTTTCGCCTCAACATTGCGCGGTGTCACCAGGAGTTGTACCGAACTCAGTAACACGGAATTCGTGAAGAGGACGAGTTGTTCAGCACTCGTACAGACGGAGAGACGGCACGGTCCGGTCACTTGACGAATAGGTCAGCGAGTCGACACACCGTTGCTCAGAACGAGACGCGCACTCGGATCGCCGAGCAGGCCCTCCTGCGAGGGCAATATATCCCCGCCCACCTGTTCGCTTCTCTCAACTAAGCCCTCACACTGACTCGTCGGAAGTAGTCAAAGTTGGAAAGACCCTTCTTTCCGTGGTGGACATTCGTCACGATTCGAAAGGACAGCTTCGCCAGATGCAGTTGGGAGTCCAGAATCTCGAGGTAGTGGACGGCGCGCTCAGCTCGTCCTCGCGCCAAGCGAGTCACCTGAACGAGAGTCAATCCGTGCTTATGGCTCATCGACTTCGCGGGCTCGTAGATGGCGTAGCCGACGACGGTCAGAGTGTGAATCCTGAGTACGTCGATCTCGGTCAAGAGACGCACGGCCTGGGCCCGACCTCCGACTCGAAGGGTGTAGCTCGACTTGAAGGCAGAAAACGGCCCGAAGGGGAAATCAACGGCCCGGCGTGGAAGGGCCTCCGTTACGCCCACTGCAGAGATAGACCGGGTGCCGAGTGATCCTATGGCAACGACTCGAAAATCGTAAATACGGGAGGTAGAAAGACCAAAGATAAAGGCTCTGGTTCCAACTATCCGGGTGTGGGGCGAACTCGTCCAAGTGACACCGTGATTAAGGGACTCCTGAATCTCGTAACTAAGGACGGTCGCACCACCAGAGGTAGCGGGCGGCCGCCAGCTCACGACACCCTCTCCCGATGAGGTAATACCCGACAACAAGTCCTTTACCGAACTAAGTGAGGGGGCGACTCCGGCGACGTTCGAGGTCGCAGAGCTGGTGGCGCTCGCGGGACTACCCACGCCGTTGCTCTCGGTGATGGTGACCTTGATCGGCTGGTTG
>JABEUS010000087.1 GCA_013044285.1 Acidimicrobiaceae bacterium | reverse complement strand
CTTCTACACTCCGTGGACCCCAGCGTGGTTCGTCACACGAACGGGGGCCACGAGAATTGGGTGGCGACTGTTGTCGTGGACGACGCGTCACCGCCCGGCCGATTTGGCGGCTCTGGGGGCCCTCGTCGTTCGCCCCTAGCGGGAACTAAGAACCACCCCCGGGACGGGCCCGGGGGTGGTTCTGTGAGCGAGACCCCGAGGGGTTAGTAGCCGTTGGTGGTAGTCGTGGGCGTACTCGAGATCGTGGTGATCGGGGTCTTGGGCGCGCTCGTCGCCGCGGCGTTCACCACGTACCAAACACCGCCGAGAGCCTTCACACCCTCGCCGGTCGTCGCGCCGGCCTTGGTGTCACCCGCGTAGGTGTAGACCGGGTACCCGTTCACCGTGACCTGCTTCATCGTCGCTCCGCGCGCGACGAAGCCGACCTTACCCATCACGCCCATACCGACGCTGACGTGGGTCACCGAGTCGGCGACGAGTAGCGGCGGCCAGAAGTTGAGACATCCGCCCGCGCACTTGATCTTCGCGCCCTTCTCACTGCTCAACAGGTAGAGGGTCCGTCCACTCGAGTTCACGAGAAGAGTGGACTTCCCGACCTTGGCCGCTTGGAGGGTGGTGCTCATCATCGCGGCGGCGAAGGGGGTGGCCCCGGAGGTGTGAGCCCCCGCGTGGACGAGGAGCCACGTTCCCCCGAAGGCCGAGATACCCACGCCGTGGTCTTGACCCGGGGCGCTGTCACCGGCGAACCAGTAGAGGGGGTACCCGTTGAACGTCACCTGCTTTTCGGCGCCGGGGCGGTGAAGGAAGCCCACGTGGCCACTCACTCCCGCTCCCACGGAGACGGACATCACCGAGTTCTTCACCAGTACCGGGGGCCAGTGAGACAAGCAGGCTCCGGAGCAACGGACGTGGCCACCGACTTCACTGGTTAAGAGGTAGATCGAGTGGTGGGTCGAGTCGACGAGCGCGCCGTGGTAGGAGCCGATGGTGGCCGATTGGAGCAGGGGTCCAGAGGCCGTGGCACTGGACTCGAGCAGAGTCGAACTCGCCAGTGAACCCGTCAACAGCACGAGTGACGCGGCGAGGGGGGTGAAGAAACGTCGAACCATACATCTCCTTTACGTAGGACGGACTGGCGTCCGCTCCTGGTCTTACGCACGATGGGGCGCGAGGGATTGCGCCACGGACTACGACGACGCCCAGGTCCCCCACGGGCTCACTCCGGAGGTCGCCATCACGACTCCGGTGAGAGACACGAGACGTATCTGGCGGACGTGGCGCGCGGCGACGGGTAGTTGAGCCGGCCACGAGGAACTCCCCGTTCCGTAGGCGAAGCTCCCGAGATCCACGGTGCGGCGAGTGTCGGTGACCACGATGCAGTCCACCCGACGAACGGTGGTGTGTTGAGATGAGACGATGACCATCCAGCGACTCGACCCGAGTTGCGCGTAGACCGTGCCGATTTGATGGTGGTGGAACCAGAGGGGTCGCTCCACGACCGTCGCGGAGTAGGTCCGACTACTACGGGGCCAGGCAGCGAGGAGTGAGGTCGACGCCACCACCACGATCACCGCCGCCGCGAGGCTGAACAGGAGGGTACGAGAGCGAACGCGTCGCCGCGGCGTCGCCGCCGAAATCTCGGCGAGGACCCGTGACTCGAAGCCCACCGGGGGTTCAGCGTCGGGGGCCCCGAGTGTGAGAGCGTCGACGGAGTCGACGAGGGCGGTGATCTCAGTGGCGCACTCGGTACAGGTGGCCAGGTGGTCGACGAACTGGGCTCGTTGGCGCCCATCGAGCGTCCCGAGGACGTACTCGATGCGGATAACGGCCAGGTCGGGATCGTGGTGGTCCCAGGTCATCGGGGGATCCTCTCCAGTAGGGGATCGGCGCGGAGTTTCATCAATCCGTTGCGAATACGGGTTTTCGAGGTACCGAGAGGGATCCCCTCCACGTCGGCGATCTCGGCGGCGGTACGCCCGTGCAGGGTCGCGAGAACGACGGCTCGCCGTTGTTCCTCGGGCAGTTTGAGGAGAGCGGCTTGGATTGTCGCCCGCGTATCACCGTGCTCCACTCTCTCCTCGAACGGCGTGTCGGAGGAGGCGGCGGCGAGATCGAGGAACTCCGTGGGATCGCGCGGCGTCGCCCGTCGTCGGCGCAACGTGTCGATGGCGACGTTTCGCGTGATGGTAAGAACCCATCGCTCGACCGTGGCTCGACGCGAGTCGAACGTCGAGGCGTGCCGCCAGGCCTTCACCAGCGCCTCCTGGGCGATCTCCTCGGCCGTCCCCGGGTCGTTCACGATGACCCGGGCGAGCCCGTAGACGCGCCGTTGGTAGCGTCGAACGAAGGCCACCGTCGCGGCGTCACTTCGCTCGGCCATGCCGGCCACGAGCGCTTCGTCACTGAGTGACGGCGCGGCGGAGTCGTCGATCTGATTCACGTTACGAGGACTCTACGTGTCGCGACCCGTTCGAGATTGCGACGACGGGTGAGGTCGCTGGACGAGGGGTCCTAGGGGCGCCAGGACACGAGGGTGGTGGTTCCGGCGGCGACACAGAGTGTGCCGAGACACGTCACGGTCCCGAGGGGTTCGGGGAGGTAGTTCACCCGGGCGTCAATCAGAGCCGCGCCCCGCCACAGTTCGACGAGACCGGCGCCCGCGGAGTCGGCACCGACGACGGCGCAGTTGTTCGCCTTGCTGCAGGCCAGTGCCCGAGCTCCGGGGACACTTCGCAGGCTCCAGGATCTCGCGGGCGTGGAGGTCGCCGTGGTGCTGGTGCTCGGGGCCACCGTGGTGGTGGGGGTGGCGAGGGCGGTCGTGGAGGCGAGGACGGGACCGGCGCCGCTGTGGGCGAGGGCGACGCACTGAATGGCCGAGAAGCACGCCAGACCGAGGAGGGATGTCCAGTCGCTCGGAACGGCCAGAGAACTCCAACTTACTCCCGCGTTTCGGGTTTCGACGAGGTGACCCGACGAGTCCCCGGCGACGCAGACTCCGGTCTCGGGGCACGAGAGAACGACCGCGGAGCCGCTGAGTCCGTGGACGACGTGAGGAGCGCTCCAGCGAGTGCCGGCGTCCGACCCGGTGCTGAGTCGCCACCCCGAACTGGACTGGTCGAGTAGGGCGCACCACGTGGAGCTCGCGCAACTGAGGGCTCCGATGCCGAGACCACCCGCAGGGTTCGCGACGGGGAGAAGACCCTGTCCCGAGTAGGACCACAGCAGGTCGCCGGTCGAGTTGCGACCCCCAATGAGACAGGTCGACCGACCGCAGGCCGACGCGTCGAGAGTGGCGTAGGTAGCCCCCGGAGCGACCAGGGGGGTCCAGTGGCCCGAGGGAAGGCGAACCTGGGCGACGGAGGTGGGAGAGAGCGAGGTACCGTTGGCGCCCGCCGCGAGGCAACTGCCCAGTCCGGTACAGGCGACGGTTTGGAGGGGGACGTTGATTGAGATCGACGGGGTCCCACTCAGGGTGGGAATCACGGTCGCGGGAGTACCGCAGGCGCCGAGGGCCAGGGCGCCCGCGATCAGCATCGTTGCCATGCGTAGGGCGCGCACCACTGTGACCTCCTCGGGCACTCGTCCGGTGCACCATGCTACCGGGGCTCCGGAGGGCTACCGTGGCGGGATGGACTGGGCCGACGCCGTTATCGCCGCGGTGCTCGTTCTCTCGCTCGTGCGGGGGTGGTCCGCCGGAGCCCTCCGTCAGTTGGGCCGAGTCCTTGGACGAGTGCTGGGTCTCGGGCTCGCCCTCTTCTACGCCCCGGCGCTGACCCGGGGGTTGTACCCCACGGCCCTGCGCGACGGGGCGGTCATCGCCCTCGTCGTGCTCTCCATCCCACTCGGGGGCTGGGCTCTCTATCGCCTGGCCGGGGTGGCGGCGGATGGTAT
This sequence comes from Acidimicrobiaceae bacterium, assembly GCA_013044285.1. Taxonomy (GTDB): domain Bacteria; phylum Actinomycetota; class Acidimicrobiia; order Acidimicrobiales; family RAAP-2; genus RAAP-2. Next base: position 3,500 of record JABEUS010000087.1, on the reverse strand, counting down.
CTCGGGCACCGTCATCGGAGTGCTCGACCGACTTCTCGGAGTAGCCGTGGGTCTGTTAGGGACGCTCGTCGCCGTGTGGTTGGTGGTGGCGGTCTGCTCGGTACTGTCCTGGGGGGTCGTCGCTCACCAAGTGAATAGGTCCTGGTTCGTGCACGCGCTGGATCGGGTGGCGCCCACCCCCCCGGCCGCACTGGGAGAGATCGAGACACTCTTAAGTTCGGCCCACCTTCCCTCAGTCGTTGACGGGTTGGTCCTGCCCTACCTTCACCAAGTGGCCCCGTCGCGCGCTCTCCCGGGCTCTGTCCGGGGCACGGTCTCGGTCGTGGCGACTGGGGGGTGTTCGCGGTCCAACTCCGGAGTGGGGGTGGTCGTGGGTCCCCACCTCGTGGTCACGAGCGCCCACGTAGTGGCCGGAGAGCCGCGGGTGCGGGTTAATAATGAATCCGCTCAGATCGTGGGATTCGACGCACGAAACGATATCGCGGTCCTACGGGTCGCGACGTCGCTACCGGGAACCCTCGGGGTGGGTGACGTCTTCAGTACTCCCGTTTCGGTGATGATTGCGGCCGCCCCTACGCCACTCGCCGCCGATCACTGGAGTGGAGTGGTGAACTCCCGGGTGACTATCGCGTCCCGCGGTCTCTACGGCGGCGCCCGAGCACCCCGAACGCTGCTCTTGGTCTCGACCTCGCGAGCCGTGGGCGTGGCTCAGTCCGGATCGGCCATCCTCGCCGGGGGTGAACTCGTCGGACTCGTGCTCGAACCCTCCCCGGCACAGAATGGCGTGGTTTTCGCCGCCCCCGGGACGCTCATCAATCGAGACCTCGCCCTCGCGGGTTCGGTGGTCTCCACCACTCGCTGCGTCGGTTAGGACTGCTGGCGCAGGGCCTCGGAGAGGACGTCCAGTCCGTCGTGGAGTTGCTCGTCGGTGATGATGAGGGGCGGGAGGAGTCGAATCACGTTGCCGTAGGTACCACAGGACAGCGCGATGACGCCGTGGTCGGTGCAGTACTTGATAGCGGCTTTGGTCGCCGAGGCGTTCGGCTCCCGACTTCCGGGGACGACCAGTTCGACGGCCATCATCGCGCCCCGACCCCGGACTTCGCCCACGAGGGGTAGTTCCGCCTGGAGTTGACGGAGGCGTTCGGAGATGATGTCGCCGATGTGGGTCGCGCGGGCGAGCAGGTTACGTTCGCGCATCGTGTGAATGGAGGCGAGCGCCGCGACCGCGGCGACGGGGTTACCCCCGTAGGTGCCGCCGAGGCCTCCCTCGTGGACCGAGTTCATCAGGTCGGCCCGTCCGGTGACGGCGGCGAGGGGCATGCCACCGGCGAGACCCTTGGCGGTGGTCACGAGGTCGGGGACGACCCCCTCGTGCTCGACGGCGAACCACTTTCCGGTGCGTCCGAATCCCGACTGAATCTCGTCGGCGATGAAGACGACGTCGCGCGAGCGAGCCCAGTCGGCGAGCGCCGGAAGGAATCCCTCGGCCGGGACGATGAAGCCCCCCTCTCCCTGAATGGGCTCAATAAGCAGGGCGGCGATGTTCTCGGCCCCGATCTGGGTCTCCATCAGTCGAATAGCGCGTTCGGCGGCGTCGGGACCGGAGTGGCCGTCTCTGAAGGGGTAGCTCATGGGGACGCGGTAGACCTCGGGGGCGAAGGGTCCGAAGCCGTCCTTGTAGGGCATGTTCTTCGCGGTAAGGGCCATCGTCAGGTTGGTCCGGCCGTGGTAGGCGTGTTCGAAGACGACGATCGCCGGACGACCGGTGGCGTGTCGAGCAATCTTGACGGCGTTCTCCACTGCCTCGGCCCCCGAATTAAAGAGGGCCGATCGCTTGTCGTGATCGCCGGGGGTCAGTTGGGCCAACTCCTCGCAGACCTGGAGGTAGCTCTCGTAGGGGGTGACCATGAAGCAGGTGTGGGTGAAGGCGGCGACCTGCTGAGTGACCGCTTCGATGAGTTCCGGGACGGCGTGACCCACGGAGGTCACGGCAATGCCGGATCCGAAGTCCAGAAGTCGGTTCCCGTCGACGTCTTCCAAGATGGCGCCGTCGGCCCGTTCGATGTAGACGGTGAACCCGTTAGTGACTCCCGACGAGACGACGCGGCGGCGTCGCTCCTGGAGCTCTTGGGACTTCGGTCCGGGTAGTTCAGTCACCACTTTGCGTTCGGTGCCGACAACGGACTGGATGGACGTGACCATGACCTAGTACTCCCCTCGGGAACTGCGTGGCTGCTGGCTCCAGAGTAGTGCTTAGCGATAAAAGAACACGAGGGCGACCCGTGGGGTCGCCCTCGTGTCTGGCGGAAGCGGTGGGATTTGAACCCACGGTGCCCGTAGACACAGCAGTTTTCGAGACTGCCCGATTCGGCCGCTCTCGCACGCTTCCGTCGGCGAGTCTACCGTGCCGGGGCTGCGTCGCCCGGGGCCTAATCTGAGCCGATGAACCCACGAGACGTCCACTACATGGCCCGAGCTCTCGAGCTCGCCCGAGCGGCGAGTGACCACGGCGACGTGCCGGTGGGGTGCGTGGTGGTGTGGGGGGAGGAGATTCTCGGGGAGGGAGAGAATCGACGAGAGCTCGATGGTGACCCCACCGCTCACGCCGAAATTGTTGCCCTCAGGGCGGCCGCGCAGCGCCACGGCCACTGGCGACTGCAGGAGGCCGACGTCTTCGTCACCCTCGAGCCCTGCGTCATGTGCGCGGGAGCTTTATTGAACTCGCGAGTTCGACGGGTGGTGATTGGGGCCCTCGACGAGAAGGCCGGCGCGGTGGGTTCTCGATATCACCTCCTCGCCGATCCCCGACTCCTCTACGAGGTGCCCGTGACCTACGGCGTGGGGGCGCTCGAGTCCGCGGGCCTTCTCGGAGAGTTCTTTACGACTCGTCGCCGGAGTTGAGCATCAGCGCCGGTGTGCGCCACCCGTCGCTGTGGTGGAGCGGAGCCGGGCGACCGAAGAGGTACCCCTGGCCCAGCAGGTTGCTCTGTCCGAGTGTGACGCCGAGGTTGCGCAGTACGTCGGCCTCCTCGATGCGTTCGATTCCCTCGGCGATGATCGCGCACCCGGTGGCCCCGGCGAAGTAGCAGAGACCGGCGACCATCGCCTGACGGATGGGGTCGTGGTCGATGTCGCGAATGAGCGTGATATCCATCTTGACGTAGTCCGGTCGCAACTGAACGATGTGGTGAAGGCTGGTGTAGCCCGACCCGGCGTCGTCCACGGCTACCTTGACGTTGGGGATATCACGGAGGGCGGCTCGGAGGGCCTCGTAGTTCTCGATGACGGAGTGCTCGGTGACTTCGATGACGATGGGACGTTCCGCCTCCAGGACCACCTGGCGAGCCAACCCCGAAATAATGGTCTCGGGGGCGAAATTGAGACTGATCCAGGTGCTCGTGGGTAGTTCGGCGGCGTCGAGGAGGGCCGCTCGGGCGCAGGCGGCCTCCAACTCGGGCCCCCGTCCCGCTACGAAGGCCTCCTCAAAGCGGTGGTCG
>JABEUS010000086.1 GCA_013044285.1 Acidimicrobiaceae bacterium | reverse complement strand
GCGAAATAGTTTTACCCCACCCCACCAGCCCAGCAAAATGGCGGCCGCCCCGAACTCCACCCCCCTGACTCCGAGCCAGTGGGTCAACCAGGATTGAGCCAGCGCTCCCAGGGGGTAGAAGACCGACAGGGAGAGGGTGTAGAGCGAGAGGATTCTCGAGCGCGTGGCCTCGGGCGCGTGGAGTTGGACCGCGGTGTTCAGTCCGGTCATGACCGCCACGTAGGCCCCCCCGAGAATGAACAGACTGGCGAGGGCGACCACCAGCGTCGGACTCGCGGCGTAGACCCCGAGACTGAGAGCGCTGAGGACTCCCGCTCCGGCCAGCACGGTGATGCGGGAGGTTCGTCGCGCCAGCACCGGAGCACTCAGGGCGGCGATCACCGCCCCCACCCCCTGGGACGTGACCAACCACGAGGTCCCGGTGCGCCCCGCGTGGAGCACCTGCACCGCCATCGCCGGAACGAGTGAGATGAACGGACTAAGGACGAGTCCCACTCCGGCCACGGCGAGAATGGGATTGCGACAGCCCGGCGTCTCCCACATCGCGCGAACGCCCTCTCGGGTCTCGGCCCACACCCGCACCGGGGTAGTCACGCGGGGGCGCACGGGGGCGCGAACGAATCCGAAGGCCACGACGACGGCCCCGAAGGAGGCCGCGTTCAGGGCAAAACTCCAGCCGAAGGAGCCGAGGGAGAGAGCGAGGGCGGCGGCCACTGGACCAAAGACCCGACCCAGATTGAACTGTGCCGACGAGAGCGAGACGGCGGCGAGAACCTCGTCCCGGTCGACGAGATCACGGAGGAGAGACTGCCACGCCGCCCAGGAGGCCGACCCGCAGAGGCCCTCCACGAGGGCGAGGATGGAGGCGAGCAGCGGCGTCAGGTGATGGGTGAGGGCGAGGAGGGCGAGCGTTCCCGCCTCGAGCGCCATCGCCACGTTGTTGAACTGAATCCACCGCTGTCGGGGATAGCGCTCGGCGATGACTCCCCCGAGGGGTGAGCCAACCAGTGCCGGCATCCAGGCGGCCATCGTCACGACACCGAGCCACACCGGGTTGTGGGTTCGTTCGATGAGGTAAACACCGAGGGCGACGCTCTGCATCCATCCCCCGATGGAGGAGATAAAACTCGAACCGAGTGCCAGAGCAAAACTGCGGTGGCGCAGGGGACGAAGCGAAGAAAAACCCACATCATCAGGCTAACGGGAGTGGGCTACTCTCCGCTCGATTCTGATCCATCTGATCGTTGGCGCCAGATCCACACCGAGATGACGGCGAGGAGCGCCCCGAGAACGGAAAGAGTGGTCCGGGCGCTGCGCGGGGTGGGGCTTTTCTCACTCACGTCCCGAGTGTAGAGGCGCCCATGAACCAGCGCCGGGGACGAGCCCCGGCGCTGGACCGAACATCGTGGACGACTAGGCGGCCTGGCTGGCCAACTCCACCTCGAGCTCGAGGACGATCTTGTGGCTAACCACGGCAGTCCCGTTCTCGAGGACACCCTCGAAGTTGACACCAAAGTCGCGGCGGTCAATCTCGGTGCGAGCCTCGAAGCCCGCGACGCTTACGCCGGGCTGCATCGACTCACCGGCTCCGGTGAACTCCAGGTCGAAGGTGACGGACTTCGTCACGCCACGGATGGTGAGGTCGCCGGTGAGGGCGTACTCGTTGCCCGCCTTCTGGGACACCGAAGTGGACACGAAGGTGATCTGCGGGTGGTTGGACGCGTCGAGGAAGTCGGCCGACTGCAGGTGGCCGTCGCGCATGTCATTGTTGGTGGTGATGCTGGCGGCCTGCGCCGTCGCGCTCACCGAGGAGGTCTCGGGGGTGTCACCAATGGTCACGGTTCCCTCAAACTGAGTGAAGTTACCGCGGACCTTCGATACGACGAGGTGACGCGCCACGAACCCGAGACGGGAGTGGGCTGCGTCGACCGTGTACACACCGGCGGCGGGGAAGTTGCTCATAGTTATCTCCTTAGTACAACGACTGTTGTGAGTGGTACTCACTTTAGTTGCAGTTGCAATAACTTGTCAAGCAATATCTTGATATTCAGAAAATGCCGAGTAAACTGAATAGATGACTCAGACCCCTCTCCCCTGTACCCCTCAGGACGAGCGAGTCGCCCTCTTTAGCCTTCTGCTCGAGACCAACGCTCGCCTGGCTCGCAGTCTCGCCAGCCAGCTGGAAGAGCACTGCCGCATGCCTCTCGCCTTCTTCGAGGTCTTGATGGAGTTGGACCGGGAACCGACTGGTCGACTGAAGATGACCCAGGTTGCCGAGGCGATCGTCCACTCGAGTGGTGGAACGACTCGGCTAGTCGACCGAATGGTGGAGGCGACTCTCGTTGAGCGCCAACAGTGTCCGAGCGATCGGCGAGCGGTGCACGTGGCGATCACCGACGAGGGGCGCCGTCGCCTCGATGAGGCCCTCACCGTTCACCTGAACTACCTCGACGAGGTCCTCTCGGGACGACTCGACTGCGCCGAGCGTACGACTCTCGCCACCTTGTTGGCGAAGTTAAACGACGTGCGCTAAACGCGAGTCATCCACACGCGAGCTCGACGGTCGTCGTCGAGCTCGAGGAGACTCGGCTCGCCCTCTCCCACGCAGAGACTCACCTCGTCGGCCAGAACTTCTTGGGCGAGTACCCCTAGTTCGTCGGCCAGTTCATCGAGTCCGTCCATGACGAGTCGCACGTGATCGGCGACGTCGAATCCGGCGGACTTGCGCAAGTCTTGGATTTGGCGCACGACGTCGCGCAGTAGTCCTCGACGGACCAGGTCCTCGTTGAGGGAGAGATCCAACGCCACTACCTCTCCCCCGTCGCGGGACACGGCGTAACCGCCGCGACCCTTCACCCGAATCTCCACGTCCGTGTTCTCCAGCTCCACCGTCCCCGAGGACAACGTGACGCTGACTCCGAGCCCCGCTTCGAGGTCACGAGCGACCGCCGCCGGGTCGAGTTGGGCGAGCGCCCCGCGAAGTTCCTTCACGGCGTCACCTAACTTCGGGCCGACACTGCGAAAGTTCGGCACGATTTCGAAACTCAGTACGTCGGTGAGTTCGGTGACGAAGTCCAGGTAGTCGACGTTCAGTTCTTCTTCTACCACTCCCGCCGGCGGACGCACCTCGTGGGGGGACAAGAAGATCAGCGCCCGCGCCAAGGGCTGGCGTACTTTGACCTTGGCGTCGGCTCGCGCGGCCCGTCCGAGCGAGACGAGGCGGCGAGCGACTCGCATCTGCGCTTCGAGATCCTCGTCTCGACGACTCGCGTCGCCCGCGGGCCACGACGCCAAGTGCACCGAGTCCTCGGGCCCCGTCTCGAAGAGTTCTCGGTAGAGCGACTCGGCGAGGAAGGGGCACAGAGGAGCGAGAAGGAGAGTGACCCGCTGGAGTGCTTCGAGCAACGTCGCCTGAGCGGCCAGGGAGTCGGAGGGAGGGGCGTGGGGATCGGTGCGCCAAAACCGACGGCGACTACGTCGCACGAACCAGTTAGAGAGATCGTCAATGAACTCGCTCAGGGCGTCGGTACCGGCGAGGGGCTCGTAACCCTCGAGAGAGGTCGTGACGCGTACGGTCACGTCCTCGAGGCGCGAAAGAATCCAGCGGTCGATGGCCGGGCGCAACGACCACTCGGGAATGGCCGGGTCCGCGGGGTTGAACGAGTTCAACGAGGCGTAGGTCGTGAAGAAGTAGAGCGTATTCCACAAGGTCGCCAACGTCTCTCGCATCGACGCGTCGATCGCACCGAGCGAGGCCCGCGTCGAAGTCCAGGGTGATCCCTGGGAGAACATCCACCAGCGAAGGGCGTCCGCACCCTTCGAGTTGAGAACGTCCCACGGATCGATGACGTTTCCCTGGGACTTGCTCATCTTCTTACCGTTCTCGTCCACGATGTGTCCGAGACACAGAACGTGACGGTAGGGCGTATGACCAAACACCAGGGTGTTCACCGCGAGAAGGGAGTAGAACCAACCCCGAGTCTGGTCGATCGCCTCCACCACGAGGTCGGCCGGAAACTGTCGGGCTTCGGCCGATCCAGCGACGTGGGGATAGCCCACCTGAGCCGACGGCATGGCCCCCGAGTCAAACCACGCGTCGATCACCGGCTCGACGCGGCGAGCCGTCGCCGAGCAGGTCGGACAGGCGAAGACCACGTCGTCGATGCTCGGACGGTGTGGGTCGAGGTTGGAGAGGTCACGTCCCGCGAGCTGGGAAAGTTCGGCGCGCGAACCCACGCAGACGCAGTGACCTTTCTCACAGGTCCAAATCGGCAGGGGGGTCCCCCAGAAGCGGTCGCGGGACAGAGCCCAGTCCACGTTGTTCGCGAGCCACTCGCCGAAGCGTCCGTCACGGATGTGCTCCGGGTGCCAATCCACGGTTTGGTTCTCCGCCATTAGGGCGTCCCGGAACCGGCTAGTCGCGACGTACCACGACGGCTTACCCCAGTAGATCAGCACCGTTCCACAGCGCCAGCAGTGGGGTAGCGAGTGGGAGTAGTCCATGCGACGAATCAACAGACCCCGACGCTCTAACTCATCGTTGATGTCGTGGTTAGCTTCCCGGACGGGGCGACCCGCGAGCCAGGGCACCTCCTCGGTGAAACACCCGTCGGGACCGACGGGATTAAGGGTCGGCATCCCGTGAGCGCGAGTCACCTGGCGGTCAATCTCACCGAAGGCCGGGGACTGGTGCACGAGGCCCGTCCCGTCCTCCGTCGTCACGTAGTCCGCGCCGACCACGTAGAACGCGTTGGTCCCCGCGGGCACCGCCACGTCGTCGAAGGGGCGTTGGTAGCGCACCCCGAGGAACGCCGATCCCGGGAAGGTCCCCTGAACGACGGCACCTTCTCCGAAGACCGCCTCCACCAGTTCAGCGGCGACGACCGTTCCGTCGACCACGGCGTAGGTAATCTCGGGATTCGCGGCGATGGCGATATTGCTGAGCAACGTCCACGGAGTCGTCGTCCACACCGCCAGGTGCGTCGCTCCCGCGAGATCTCGTCCGCCGTCCTCAGTGATGGCCAGGCGTACGTAACAACTCTCATCGAGTTCGTCGGTGTACACCCCGGGCTGACCGAGCTCGTGGCTCGACAGCGCGGTTCCGCAGCGCGTGCAGTAGGGAACGACCTTCAAGTCCTCGTAGAGCAGGCCGCGGTTAAAGAGCTGCTGAAGTTGCCACCACACCGACTCCACGTAGTCGGGGGTGAAGGTGTAGTAGGCGTGCTCCATGTCGGTCCAGTAACCGATTCGTTCGGTGAGTCGTTCAAACTCCCCGACGTAGGTCAGGACCGATTCGCGACACAGTCGGGTGAACTCGGCGACGCCGACCTCTTCAACGATGGCTCGCTTGCCGGAGATTCCGAGTTGCTTTTCGACCTGCACCTCGACGGGTAATCCGTGGGTGTCCCACCCGGCGCGTCGGGCGACGTAGCGACCCCGCATCGTCCAGTATCGGCAGAAGAGGTCCTTGTAGACCCGGGCCCAGACGTGGTGCAATCCCGGCTTACCGTTGGCCGTCGGCGGACCTTCGTAGAAGACCCAGGGTTCAGCCCCGGCTCGTTGCTCGAGTGATCGCTCAAACACTCGGTGTTCGCGCCACCGAGCGAGCTCGGACTCCTCGAGGGAGACAAAATCCAAATCTGCGCTGACGGGGCGAAACACGGGTACTCCTCACATGAGTCGGTCCATCGTACCGAACTTGGGGAAAACTAGGGTCGCCCGAAGAAGTCGTCCAGCCGAGACTCCGGTAGTTCCTCGAGGGAACTGAGCACGAGGTCGGCGAGGGCGAAGGCCGGCAGAGGGCGATCGGCCGGTGTCGGTACGGCGACCACCCTCATACGACCGGCCACGGCGGCAATCACTCCCGCCGCCGAGTCCTCGAAGACCAGGCACTGATCGGGGGGCACGCCCAGACTGCGCGCGGCCGTGAGAAACACCGCCGGATGAGGCTTACCGTAGGACTCGAACTCAGCCGAGTGCACAGAAGCGAACGCGTCGGCGAGGCCAAAATGCTGAAGAATCCGTTCAATCAGCGCGAGGGGGGTCGAGGAGGCGAGAGCGATCGGACCGCGAGACCGGGCCCGCTCCAAGGTCCGTCGGGCCCCGGGCAACTCGCGACCCTTCTCCTCGACGAGGTCGCCCACTCGAGTCAGGAGCCGCTCGGTGACTTCTTCGTTCGATCGTCCCTCCCAGGGGTAGCGCTCACGCCAGTAGCGCACGACCTCCGAGACGAACATTCCCTTGGTGGAACGATCTTCGACCTCCGAGATCTTTACCCCCAGGGCGCCAAACACTTCCACCTCCGCTTCGTGCCAGAGAACCTCAGTGTCGAAGAGGAGTCCGTCCATGTCGAAGAGGGTCGCGCGCAACAGAGCCATAGTCCAGACTGCCACAGGCGAAAGGGACCGTAGAGTTGGGGCGTGGCTCCCGTTCGTCGTGCGTTCGTTCACGACGCCTCCGCCCTGTCACGTCGGGTCGCCAGTCATCTCGCGCGGGCCCACCACCTTAATTCCCTGATCAACCCCGAAATCGATGAAAAAGAGATGGCGTCCACGTTCGCTCGAGTGGCCGCCGACACGTGGGTGGACGACTCTGGAGGGGCTCTGCACGGCCACCTCAGCGCCCGACTCCTCGATGACGAGGAGGAGGCGGGACTGAACGCCTTCAGCGGCCCCGACGCCGTCAGTTTCGACTCGGTGGGCGTGCTCGCTCGATTACTCGAGAGTGCGCGTCCCACGTGGCGATCTCGATCAGTCCGTCAACACTCGGTGTGGTCCACCCTGGACGATCACCGCGCCTGGACGGGTCTCGGGTACGAACCCGTGGCCGTCTCGCTCGCGTGCTCTCAACTTCCAGAGTCGGTCGCGTCACGACCAGGCGACGTCACCGTGCTCCGAGCAGCCCCCCACAATCTCGCGACTCTGGTCAATCTCGACGCCGAAATTGACCGCGCCCAGGGTGAGCAAGTGGACGAGTCCAGTGCGACGCGACTCGCCGAACTCCTGATCGATCCCGACGTGACGTACCTCGTCGCCTCACGCGGAGGCGAGATCGTGGGTCAAGTGGTCGCGTGGGATCTCGGCGCCCTCGTGGGCTACTACGCCCACACCCTGCACTTCAGCGATCTCGCGGTGGCCCCGACGGCACGTCGCAGTGGAGTGGCCTCACTCCTACTGCGCCGAGCCGTCGAGATGTCTCCCACGCCCGTCACGAATCTCGAGGCGCGCACTCACACCACTAATCTCGGGGCGAGTGCCTTCTGGTCGCGGCTCGGATTCACGACCGCCTTCGTGCGACTCGATCACACCTTCGACTAGTTGAGGGCAGCCTCAATCGCCCCCACGAGGGCCGGGTCCTCCGGAGTCACCTGGGGCGCGAAGCGAGTCACTGATCCGTCCGGGGCGACGAGGAACTTCTCGAAGTTCCACCGGATGTCACCGGAGTAGCCCTCGGCGTCGAGCACCGGGACCAACTCGGAGTAGATCGGGTGACGATCATCGCCGTTCACCTCAATTTTTTCGAACATCGGGAACGTGACCCCGTAGGTGGTGGAACAGAAGGTCTCAATCTCCTCGGCCGAACCCGGCTCTTGGCCCATGAACTGATTACAGGGGAAGCCGAGTACGGAAAATCCCCGGTCGCCGTAGGTCTTCTGCAGTTCCTCGAGACCCGCGTACTGGGGGGTGAGTCCGCACTTAGACGCCACATTCACGACGAGAACAACGCGGTCCCGGAAGGGCTCGAGTGAGCCGGGGTCTCCGGCGAGTGATGCGATGGGGTACGAGTAGATGTCCATTCCGTCAACTTAACGGATGAGAACCCTTAATGTCACCCCCGTGATCGCTGCCACTGTTGTTGAGGACCATCTCGAACTTCTCGAGCACCCCGATCCGGTCCCCGGACCCGGTGAGGTTCTGGTCGAGGTCCGATCGAGCGGCATCAACGCCGCCGATCGTCTACAGGTGGCGGGGCACTATCCCGCTCCTCCCGGTGTCCCGGCCAACATCCCGGGTCTCGAACTCGCCGGAGTCGTGATCTCCCGGGGTGAGTCGGTCGAGGGCGACTGGGTCGGGCTGAGAGTAGCCACCATCGTGGGCGGGGGCGCACACGCCACCCGTTGTGTCGTGCCGGTCGAACACCTCTTGCGCGTACCTGATGCGGTGTCTGACCTCGACGCCGGGGGATTCGCCGAAGCCGCGGTGACGGCCCACGACGCTCTCGTCTCCCAGGCCGCCCTGAGCTCGGGGGAGAGAGTCGTCATCTCGGGAGCCAGTGGGGGCGTCGGGCACCTCGCCGTACAGATTGCGGCTCGACGGGGGGCCCACGTCATCGCCGTCACCCGACACCACGATCACGCGGCGCGCCTCTACGGCCTCGGGGCGAGCGAGGTTCGAGACCTTGACGGACTGGACGATCTCGCCCCCGTCGACGTGGTACTCGAACTCGTGGGGGCCGCCCACCTCGAACGAATCCTCCCCCGCGTGGGAGTCGGCGGACGGATAGTCGTGATCGGCGTGGGGGCGGGGCGACTCGCTCAAGTCGACCTTCGCCAGATCATGTCGACCCGTCTCCAACTCACCGGTTCGACCCTGCGTTGGCGTTCTCGAGTGGAGAAGGCCCTCGCCCTCGAGGGAGTACGTCGCGACCTGATGACTGACTGGGCGCAGGGGGCGCTCCGGGTGGAACTATCGGACACGTTCGACCTCTCGGACGCACCGCGGGCCTACGAGGAGTTTTCCCACCCGGGCAAGTTCGGCAAAATCGTCCTGCGAATGAACCAGTGAGCGTCGCCCCTCACCCCAGCCGCTGCTCGCCCGAACGCGCCGACTACCAGGCCATACTGCAAGCACACGCATCAGCGGAACGACGTGGGGAAAGGACCTACACCGATCCCGCGACCAGACTCGTCGTTCTTACTCGCTCGGCCCACCTCGAGCGGGGCCGGTGCTGTTCAAGCGGCTGCCGACACTGCCCGTGGGTCGAGGACAGTCCCGCCTAAATCGAGGTAAGCGGGAAGTACTCGAGACCCCAGGCTTCGGCCACGGGCTGGTACGTCACCCGACCATTCACGACGTTGACCCCTTCGTAAAGAGCGGAGTTCTTAGCCGTCGCCGTGCGCCAGCCCTGGTCAGCCAGAGTGGCGACGTAGGGCAACGTCGCGTTCGCGAGGGCCTGGGTCGAGGTGGTGGGCACCGCCCCGGGCATGTTGGCCACGCAGTAGAAGACGGAGTCGTGAACTCGATAGGTCGGATCGGAGTGGGTCGTGGGTCGAGTGTCTTCGAAGCACCCACCCTGGTCGACCGAGATATCGACGAGCACCGAACCCGGGCGCATCTCGCTCACCAACTGATTAGAGACCAACTTCGGCGCCTTGGCACCGACGACGAGTACGGCACCCACGACGATGTCGGCTCGTCGACACGCCTCTTCGAGACTGAGGTGGGACGACGCGAGAGTTTGCACGCGACCCGAGAAGTGCTGGTCCACTTCGCGCAGACGGTCCAAGTTCCGATCGAGAATGGTGACGTCAGCTTCGAGACCCACGGCCATTTGCGCGGCCGCGACGCCGGCGACGCCGGCTCCGATGACGACGACGTTCGCCGCGAGCACTCCGGGAACGCCCCCAATCAGAGTGCCGTGGCCCCCGCCGGGACGCATCAGGTGGTAGGCCCCCACCAGGGTCGCCATTCGACCAGCGACCTCGCTCATGGGAGTGAGCAGGGGCAGAGAGTTGTTCGCGGCGCGGACCGTCTCGTAGGCAATCGCCACGTTCCCGGCGCCGATCAACGCGTCGGTGCAGTCGTGGGAGGCCGCGAGGTGGAGGTAGGTGAAGAGCACTTGGTTCTCTCGCGCGCTCAGACGGGGGTACTCGGCGGCGATGGGTTCTTTCACCTTTACTAGCAAGTCGGCACTCGCCCAGACCTCGTCAGCGTCGCTCACGATGGTTGCCCCGTTAGCCACGTACGCCGAGTCCTCGATAGACGACCCCACTCCGGCCGACTGTTCGATCATCACCCGGTGGCCCGCCTTGGTGAGTTCACGCACCCCCGCCGGGGTGAGAGCCACCCGATTCTCGTCGGGCTTAATTTCCTTCGGTACGCCGATGATCATCGTTGATCACCCTTTCTATCTTGGTTGAGACCCATCCCCACGCTACTCAGTCGATGGTGTCGTAGGACACTCGGGGGCGATGGAAGAAGTCGGTCTTACCCTTCGTGAGGGCCCACGTGAGGGCCACTAATGGAAGAGATGATCCCAGGGTGAGGATGTCGGGCAGCGCGGCCATCCCTCCCGCTTTCATGACTTGGAAACAGGTGAAGAGCAAGATGATCCCACCGATGAAGGGCAGCACGATCAGGCCCAGAGTGGATCGCGTTGACTGACCCCAGACCTTTCGAAACGCCCAGGCGCACGCCAGTCCCGTCACTCCGTAGTAGAAGGCAATCAGCACGCCGATGTTGTTGGTCAAGTTGGAAAAGACACTACTGGCCGACGAGGAGAGAGTCGTGAGAAGAATCAGTCCGAATGAGAACGCCGACACCAGCAGCGTTCCAATCACCGGCACGCGAAATCGCGGGCTGATGCGAGCGAAGACCGACGGAAAGACGCCGTCGCGGGCCATGGAGAGCGTGATGCGCGCCGCTGGTAAGACCGTTGTTTGCGTCGTCGCCACGGTCGAGGACAAGACGGCGAAGAGCATGACGTAACTCGCCCACGAACCGGCAAACTGCTGACCGAAGTAGAACAAGGAGGAGGCCCCTTGTTGAGCGATGGCTTGTGGTCCGAGCAACATCTGCACGGCCACAATGTTCACCAAGAACACCGCCAACAAGAGCCACATGGAGATGATCCCGGCCCGACCGGGGATGTGACTCGCCCGCTGGGACTCCTCATTGAGGTTGACCGCCGTGTCCCATCCCCAGAAGAAAAACACCCCCAGGACGATCCCTCCGGTCAGTGCGCTAAAGCCGTGAATCTTGAAGGGATCAAACCAACTGAGCGAAAAGTTCACGGAGTGGGCCGGATGACGTAACGCAACTTTGATGATGCCGCCGATTGAGAAGACAATCACCGCCGTGTACTCGATCAACACCATGACCCACTGAGCGTTCGTCGTCCAGCGAATTCCCACCACGCAGATCCACGTCACCAGAGCCAGCCACAGTGTCGCGACCACGGCCTGCCAGCCCGTCGACGCCACGGTGGCCGGTGAGAACCAGTGCAGGGTTGAGTGAAGAAACTGAAGAGTGTTCTGGCCCGCCAGAATCGGAGCCTGGGCGCAAAAGAGCACCGACGCGGCAATCTGCACCCACCCGTTAATCCATCCGAAGGCCGGATTCACAATCTCGGCGAGCCAGGAGTAACTAGCTCCGCAATTGGGATTCCGACGATTGAGGTGAAAGTAGCTATACGCGATCAGCAAGACCGGGATAAAGGACACGATCAAGACCGCCGGCGCGACCAGTCCCACTCCCGCGACCCCTATCAACAAGTAGATCGTCGACGACGCCGAATACGCAGGGGCCACAGACGAGACCGCGACCGCGGTTGAGTCGAAGAGACTGAGTTCTTCGGCTTTCAACGTGGCGGGAATCTCCCGGTTCGGCACCGGTGCCCCGAAGGGTCCGACGACGTCATTGGTGGTCACACTCACTCTCCCTTTCTCTTCAGCGAATGGTCCGCTACATCTCGATGTTGTGCATCACGTGCTTCACTCGGGTGTAGTCCTCGAATCCGTACACGGAGAGGTCCTTGCCGTATCCCGAGCTCTTAAATCCCCCGTGGGGCATCTCGGCGACAATCGGAATGTGAGTGTTCACCCACACACAACCGAAGTCGAGGTCACGGGTGAAACGCATCGCTCGACCGTGGTCCGAGGTCCACACCGAAGAGGCCAGGCCGTACTGCACACCGTTCGCCCACTCGAGAGCCTGCTCGTCGTCGGAGAAACGCTGAACAGTAATGACCGGACCAAAAATCTCGTTCTGAATCATCTCGTCGTCTTGCTGGAGATCCGCGACGACCGTCGGAGCGATGAAGTAGCCGCGATCACCTAACTGACCACCGCCCGCGACCACCGTGGCGTGGCCCGGAGTACGTTCGAGAAAACCGGTCACCCGAGCGAACTGATTCACGTTGTTCACGGGGCCGAGGAAGGCCTCGTCGTCGTCGCGCATACCCGCCT
The DNA here is from genome assembly GCA_013044285.1 of Acidimicrobiaceae bacterium. Taxonomy (GTDB): domain Bacteria; phylum Actinomycetota; class Acidimicrobiia; order Acidimicrobiales; family RAAP-2; genus RAAP-2. The sequence continues at coordinate 17,548 of JABEUS010000086.1, read as the reverse complement.
TGGTCGACGCCGCCTGAGCCGCCAGAGCGTCCACGAAATCACCGTAAACCAGATCGGACACCAGAACGCGCGTGGCGGCGGTGCAGTCCTGACCGGAGTTGAAGTATCCCCCGATAGCGATTCCCTCGGCGGCGGCGGCAATATCGACGTCGTCGAAGACAACGACGGGGGCCTTCCCACCTAGTTCGAGGTGCACCCGCTTCAGGGTCTGGGACGCGCTCACGGCGATTTCTCTACCCGCCCGTACTGACCCCGTAACGGAGGCCATCGCGGGAACGGGGTGCTCGATTAAGGCCCGACCAGTGTCACGGTCACCACAGATGACGTTCAGCACTCCGGGAGGTAGTACTTCGGACATCAGTTCCGCCATGAGCAACGACGAGGCCGGTGTCGTATCGGAGGGCTTCAGAACCATGGCGTTTCCCGCGGCAATCGCCGGAGCCCACTTCCACACCGCCATCATCATCGGGTAGTTCCAGGGCGTCACCGCCGCGCAGACTCCAATGGGTTCACGACGGATATAGCTCGTCATTCCCTCGAGGTACTCCGTCGCGGCGCGCCCTTCGAGAATCCGCGCCGCTCCCGCGAAGAAGCGAATCTGGTCGAGCATCGGCGGAATCTCTTCGGCCAGCGTCACCGACATGATTTTCCCGCAGTTCTCCGACTCCACGTCCACCAGGCGAGCGGCGTTGGCTTCCAAGATGTCCGCGACGCGCAACAGGGCCCGGCTGCGCTGGGAGGGCGTGGCCCGACGCCAGGCGCGAAAGGCGCGAGCCGAGGACTCGACAGCGTCGTCGACGTCTTCGGGGCCGGACACGGGCATCTCGGCGAACGGTTCTCCCGTCGCCGGGTTCAAAAGTTCGACGTAGCGGCCACTCTTCGGCGCCACGTACTCCCCATCGATGAAATTAGCTAAACGACGCATGCGCACTCCCCCGTAAACGGCAACGACCGGCTTTCCGGTGGGGCCACTCTGCCAGAGCCGTTACGCCTTTGCAAATGTTTCGTCGTGATTAAGTCTGTCGAGGGTAAAAATATTACGCTATCCGTCGTTTGGAACCCCTATAGTGTACGTATCCGCAGCCACGGGGCCGTAGGCCACCGAGCGGGAGAAAACAATGTCAGCAGCGAACTCACACACTTCGAAGTCCGCGAGCGCCAACCGTTCCTTGGAACTGGTGACCTCTCGAACCTCCCTAGACGCGGTGGATCGACGGATCATCGAACTCCTCCAGCGTGACGGGCGTCGACCTTACGGGGCGATTGCTGACGAAGTCGGACTCTCCGAAGCGGGCGTGCGTCGTCGCGTCCAGCGGATGAGAGACGCCGGCGTCATGCAGATTGTCGCAATTACCGATCCCTTGCAACTCGGCTACGGCCGCGAAGCGCTGATTGGTATTCGCGTACACGGTGACGTACGTACGGTGGCGGACCGAGTGGCCGCCATCGAGGAAGCGAATTATGTCGTGATGACGGCGGGCAGTTTTGACCTCATTGCTGAGGTCATCGCCGTCGACGACGACGCGTTGGTCCACCTGTTGAACGATTCGATCCGGAGTATTCCCGGGGTGACCGAAGTGGAAACCTTCCTCTATCTAAAACTGGCCAAGCAGACGTACGCATGGGGTGCGAAATGACAACCGACCAAATATTTACCGACGGCGTTACCGTCGAGAACCATAAACAGGCCAGCCACGAGTACTCCGAGCGAGCTCGTCGGCACCTGTGGCTCCAGATGTCGCGAATGGGCGCCTACGACGAGTCTCACGAGATTCCCATCATCGTGCGCGGTGAGGGAACTCGGGTCTACGACGCGAACGGTAAGGAGTACTTCGACGGAATTTCGGGGCTCTTCACCAACGCTCTCGGCCACGGACGTCCCGAGATGGCCGAAGCCGCGACGAAGGCGTGGGGAGAGATGGCGTTCTTTCCGATCTGGACTTACGCCCACCCCAACGCCATCGCGTTAGCGGAGAAGTTGGCGTCGCTGGCGCCGGGGGACCTCAATCGAGTCTTCTTCACCACCGGTGGAGCCGAGGCGAACGAGAGTGCGTGGAAACTCGCCCGGCAGTACCACAAGCTGCGGGGCGATTCCGATCGCTACAAGGTCATCAGTCGCGACATCGCGTATCACGGCACCACGATGGGAGCCCTCACGATTACCTCACTCGAGGGATACCGCGAGCCGTTCCAACCACTGGTTCCGGGTGCGGTCAAAGTCCCTGCGGTCAACTTCTACCGAGCGACCGAACACGCCGACGACTTCGAGGCCTTCGGCCTGTGGTCGGCGCACCACATTGAAGAAGCGATTCTTCGTGAGGGACCCGAGACCGTAGCCGCAGTCTTCCTCGAACCAGTCCAGAACGCCGGAGGCTGCTTCACTCCTCCGCCGGGGTACTGGCAAGCGGTCCGAGAGATCTGCGACAAGTACGGTGTGATCCTCGTTTCCGATGAGGTGATCTGCGCCTTTGGTCGACTCGGGACCTGGTTCGGCGGACAGAAGTACGACTACGTTCCCGACATCATCACCGCGGCGAAGGGCATCACCGCGGGCTACGCCCCGCTCGGCGCGATGATCGTGTCGGATCGACTCGCCGAACCCTTCCAGGACGGGGACACCTCTTTTCCCCACGGCTTCACCTGGGCCGGACACCCGATGTCGACCGCCGTGGCCCTCGCCAGTATCGGCATCCTCGAACGCGAGCACGTTCTGGAGAACGTACAGGCTAACGAGGGGTACTTCCGTGAGAGTCTCAACTCCCTACGCGATCTACCGATTGTGGGTGACGTTCGCGGGACGGGTTACTTCTGGGGCGTCGAACTGGTCAAGAACCAGGAGACGCGCGAGACCTTCGGCGACAAGGAAGCCGAGCACCTGCTGCGCGGCTTCATCTCGCCGGAGATGTTCAAGCGAGGCCTAATTTGTCGCTCCGACGATCGGGGCGACCCCGTTGTTCAGTTGGCCCCGCCGCTGATTTCCACTCGTGAGGACATTGACTTCATGGTGGGGATCCTGCGAGACGTCTTCACGGACGCCGCGGGCCGACGGTTCTAGTGACGTCCTCCCACCCGCTGTGGTGGGAGGACGTGACCGCCTCACCCACTCGACCCCGGCTGAGCGGAAGTCTCGACGCCGATGTCGTTGTCGTGGGTGCGGGCTACACCGGACTCTGGACCGCGCGTGAACTTCTTCGGCGCGATCCTCACCTCCGAGTGGTCGTCGTCGAGGCGCAACACGTCGGATTCGGGGCCTCGGGACGAAACGGGGGGTGGGCCTCGGCCCTCTTTCCCGTCTCCCTCGAAACCCTAAGCGCGGAGTACTCCGTCGATCACGCGCTCGCCCTCACGCGACACCTCACCGACGCGGTCGTCGAGTTGGGACGGGCCCTTGATAACGACGGCATCGGGGCTGACTTCGTGCGGGGTGGGACTCTCACCTTCGCCCGCGGGGCAGTCCAGGAGAAACGTCTGCGCGCCGAGGTATCTGGCGCTCACCAGCGCGGACTCAGCGACGACGACATCCGGTGGCTCTCGGCCCGAGAGGCCGAATCGCGCGCGCGAATTGCGGGTTCCCGAGGAGCCATGTTCTCCCCCCACTGCGCCCGTCTGCATCCCGCCAAGTTGGTCCACGGTCTCGCGAAGACCGTCGAGGACCTCGGGGCCACCCTCTACGAACTCTCCCCCGTCACCCGCATCCTTCCGTCTCGCCCCGGACGACGGCCCGAGGTCGTCACCCTCGGTGGGCGAGTTCGCGCTGACGTCGTCGTGCAGGCCACCGAGGGATACACCCCGAGTCTCGGCCCCCGACGAACGATTGTTCCGCTCTACTCCCTCATGATCGCCACCGAGCCTCTCAGTCCCGAGTGGTGGGACCACCACGGATTGCGCGACTGCGAAACGTTCGCCGACGGACGACACCTCATTATTTACGGTCAGCGGACCGCCGATCATCGTTTAGCGTTCGGGGGCCGCGGGGCTCCCTACCATTTCGGGTCCGGGGTCGATCCTCGTTTCGACGAGCACGCGGGCGTCTTCACCGCTCTCGCCGAGACTTTACGAGAACTCTTCCCCGACTTCGACGCCGACATCACCCATCGCTGGGGAGGTCCTTTGGCGATGCCTCGAGATCACTTCCCGAGAGTGTCCTTTGACCCATCTCTCGGAATCGCCCGGGTCGGGGGCTACACCGGCGACGGGGTCACCATGAGCTTCGTCATGGGTCGCCTGCTAGCGACCCTGCTTCTTCACCCCGACGAACTTCGAGATCGCCCCGAGATTGACATCCTCACTCGAGCACCCCGACGCTGGGAGATTGAACCGCTCCGATTTCTCGGTATCAACGCTGGTCTCTGGCTCGCCGAGCACACTGACCGAGCCGAGCGGGCCGGTCGTGACTCGCGGGCCGGTCGACTACTCGAACGGCTCTGGTGAGTTAACCCCGTACGGTGGTGGTCGTCGACCCCGTCGCTCCGCCGAAGGAGCCGAAGAGACCCCCCAGAGTGCCGGTCAACGAACCCAACTTCTGGCCCACCGACGAGTGCTTGGGCGCCACCACGACCAACGGCTTGTTGTACGAAATAATCTGCGCGTTGACCTTGGTCTGTGCCCCGCTGGCGGTCGTCAATCCAATACTGAGGGCGGTCAGTTCACCCGCTTTACCGACCGTCTCGGACACCAGCACGTTCTTAATTCCGCTCACCGGCAACTTCGTGCCGACGAGGAGGGACGCGACCGCCGGGCTCACCGTGGCGGTGTAGATGGACGAGGGGCCCCGATGGACCACCTTGCCCCCGGCCAGAAGCAGGGCGTCGGACTTCGGGTGGGCGAGAAGAGAGCCCAACAGCGCGAGAGACCCTAGTTTCTGGGGAGTTCGGTACCACGTGTGCGCCCCGAGATTGGGTGAGGAGTAGTAGAGCGTGTTAGTGACGTCGAGCACATTGAGAGCCGTCGCGGAGGTCAGCAGCGGAATCGACAACTGACCGGTGAGAGACGGATGGGCGACGTTGAGCTTGACGACCCCTTGGAGAGCCTGGAGGGAGTTATAGGAGACGCTCAAAGAGAAGTCGACCGTTGACACCGACCGACCGTGGAGAGCGAGAGGGTCGCTCAGAGTTTTGGCACCCGCGAGGGTGGGCAGGGCGAGAGCAGATCCCGCGATCAGGAGGGCGGCACTGTAGTGAAGGGGGCGTAGTGACATATCGCCACCCTAACGGTGGACCCCTAAGAACCCGTCTGTCACCCCTGAAAGAACTCTAAGAATCCTGGTTCCGGTTAGGTCAGAGGTTCACGCAGCAGGTCGACGAGGAGGTCGAAGGCGATGTTACGCCCCGACGAGATAAAGCCCAGAATCGAGGTGTCGTCATCGATGAGAGATCGGACGATGGCGGCGTAGGGAGTGGCCCCGGACCCCTCCATGACGAGACCGTTCGCCTCGAGGGCTTCTCGAACTCCCTGGCGAATAAGGGACTCGTCGACGAGTACGAGGGGAACGTGCGCCTCCTCGATCAGCCGGTTCGTGAGCGCCCCCTCGTCACCGCCTCCGGCCAGACCGTCGGCGATGGTCGAACGGTGTACGACATCTCCCATCGCGGTCCCGCGCAGCACGTGGTACATCGCCGCCGAATTCGTGGGCTGGACTCCCGTAATACGCACATCTTCACGCCCGAGCACCCGTCGTGCCACGAGGGCCCCACTCATGAGTCCGCCCCCGCCCACGGGAATCACCAGATGCTGAATCTGGGGAACTTGACTCAACATCTCGTCAAAGACGGTGAATTGACCGGCAATCACGTGAGTGTTGTTAAACGGAGAGATGTACTGGACTCCGCGTTGCTCCGAGATCTCGAGTGCGTGGGCCTGCGCGTCGTCGTAGGAGGAACCGTGCTGAATCAGTTCGATGTCGTAGTGGCGCAACTTCGAGACCTTCGCCGGCGACGCGTTGGCCGGCACGACCACCGTCGCGGGAACCGAGAGGAGCATCGACGCGTGGGCGACCCCTAAGCCGTGATTACCCGCCGACGACGTGATGACGGCGCCGCGAGGGTCCTCTCGGTGGGCGGCCGCCACGGCAGCCAATCCACCCCGAATCTTGAACGACCCGGTCGTCTGCAAGTTCTCGAGCTTCGCCAGTACCGAGCGACCCCTCATGCGCAAACTCACCGTCGGAGTGGACTCGAGGTACTCGGAAACGACCCGTCGCGCGGCCTCTAGTTGTTCCTCTGTGGGCACCGTGACGTCCGGACGCATCCCGTCCACACTATCGGGTGCACCCACAGCCTCTCGTTGGGTACGCTTCGCTCGTGACGAGTCTGGTAAGTCTGGTGCTCCTAAGCCTCGCCTCCTACGGGGGCACCATGGTGGATAATGTGGTCGCCTTTAGCGCCCAGTTGGCCCTCACTCCCGAGGAGAAACGCCCGGCCACTAGCGCCGCTCAAAGTGCCGGGGTGGCGGTTCTGGTGCTCATCTCCCTCGGCCTCGGAAGCGCCCTTCGACTCGTCCCCCTCTCTTTCTTCGGGCTCTGCGCGCTCGCTCCGTGGGCTCTCGCCGTGCACACGTTTCGGCATCGTCACGACGTTCACTCGCCCACTCGCCGAGGAGTGACTGGCACCTTCGTCTCGACTCTCGCTCTCGGTGGGGACAACCTCGCGGTGTGGACCCCTCTCCTGCGCGCCGGAGGGATTCTGCACGGCCTCGTCGTTCTCGCCGTCTTCGCAGTGTGTCAAATTGCTTTCGTCACGGGAGCGCGCAGTCTCGTTCGCCACCCCCACATCACTCGCCTGAGTGACCGGGCCGGTCAGTGGGCCCTGCCCGCCGTCTACCTGGCCCTCGGCGTGGTCATCCTTCTCGAAACCGGAGTTCTCTAGGTACTACTAGCCTGGTGAGGTGGATGCAGCGTCGCCTCCCCGGACGCTTCGACGTCTCACGGTCATCGTGGCTCTCCAGTGGATGGGCGCCACCCTCGGACTGCCCCTTCTCCCCCTCTACCTGGAGCATCGCGGTGGTTCGCCCCACGTCATCGGCCTCATCATGTCCTCCTTTTTCGTGGCCGGTGTCCTTACCCAGTACGTGCTCGGGCACGCCAGCGACCGCCTCGGGCGTCGCCCCATCATGGTCGGAGCCCTGATCGCCTACGGGGTTGCCTCGATGACCTTCGTTCTCCCTCTCTCGGCTCTCTGGTTCACCGGTTCTCGCCTCATTCAAGGAGCCGCCGCCGGCGCGTTCGAGGTGACGGCCCTCTCGGCGGTCGCCTCCCTCTACCCGGAAGCTGAACGGGGCCGGGCCGTCTCACGTATCCTCGCCGCCCAACTTCTCGGAATCGCCATCGGACCGGTCGCCGGGGCGTTGACCTCGGTCAACAATCTGGGGTGGGTCTTTGTAGGAACCGGGGTCGCCAGTTTGTTCGCGGCCGCCATAGCGGCGCGACTCTCCCTCGGTGACTCCTCTCTCGAGCGAGGACCACTTCCTCGGGTGACCTGGTCACCTCGACTGATCGGGTCTCTCGTCGCGGCCGCGGCGGGGGGGCTCACCGTCGGGGTCTACGAAGCGTGCTGGACACTGCTCATGAACTCCCACCACGCCACCACGCTCGAGATTCGTCTGAGTTGGACCCTCTTTTCGATACCCTGGCTCGTCCTGAGTCGGCTCGGTGGCTGGCTCGCCGATCACGCCAACCGTCGGGTCATCGCTCTCGCCGGGATGTGGAACGGGGCCCTCTTCTTGTCCATCTACCCGCATATTCACAACAACGTGGTCATGTTGTTCGTGGGATCTCTCGAGTCGATCGGTGCGGCCGCTTCCGTTCCCGCTATCGCGTCACTGCTCACCCAGGGGGCCCACAAAGACGAGATGGGTCGTCGTCAGGGCCTATTCGCGACGTCCCAGACCCTGGCCCTCGCGATCGCCGCCGGGGTCTCGGGATTCCTCTTCACCCGCTCGCCCGCACTGCCGTTCACCTTCGCCGCCGTCCTCTCGGCACTGTTAGCCGGCACGACCCTGTGGTGGTGGCGCGACACTCCGGGACGCATCCTCGACGCCCCTCGCTAGAGAGGACTAGTCGCCTTCGGAGGATCGAGAGGAACTGTCGTCGTGGTAGGAACTACCCACGACGTGGAAACTCGGTGTCGTGGCGGTGGACGGTTTGGCCGACGAGGTCGTGCTCGAGGCGGCCGCGGAACTCGACGCTGACTTGAGCGCGACCGACGATGAGTGGGTCGCCGACGGCCCGAAGGCGAGGCGACCTAACCCGAAGGCACTCAGTAGGGCGACCACGGCGAGACCAGCGTTGGCCCACCCCTGCACCTTTTTCTTGACTGGACGATACATGGGTCCTCCTCGTGACCTCTTCAGTCTCGCGGCCCGAATTGAGGGGGGCGTAGGGGAGAATTAAAGCGCCGGTAACAAAAAGTCCGAACTTTTCGCTCTCGGTAAGAAATCCCTAAGCGTTCGTGTTCCACAATGGTGGGGTGCAACTAACCCCTCACAGAGTCGCACAGATGATTCACATCTATTAGGGAGGAAAAGAGTCAGTGTCAGTTACGTCAGTCCACGATGGTTCCAGCGGGGACCAGGTCTTTAAGGTCGAAACCCACGGAATCGACTACATCCCCGAGTCGGAGCGTTGGGCCACTCCGCGCAATATCGGAGCGATGTGGGCGGGAAGCGCCATCAATATGGAGTACTTCATCTACGGAGCTCTCCTTATGGGATTCGGGTTCAGTTTCTGGACGGCCGTCTCCATCATCGTGATCGGGAATCTCTCCTACCTCCTCTTGGGTGTGGCCTCCTTGCAGGGCCAAGAGTCCGGGACCACCGCCTTCACCATCTCGCGGGCGGCCTTCGGAACGAGGGGCTCGAAGTTGGTCTCCCTCTTTAACTGGATTACCCAGTTGGGATTCGAGACCGAAGGTCTGATTTTGATCGTCGGGGCGGTTCTCGTTCTCGCCCAGTACGCGGGAGTCACCATCAATGGACCGACCAAGGTCGTCGTGATCATTCTCGCCGCCGCCACCCAGGCGGTGATGCCCTACCTCGGTCACGCGACGATGGTGCGAGTCCTACGCGCGCTCATCATTCCCTTCGCCGTCATCTTCGCGATCTTCGCCCTCTTCGAGGTCGGACACGCTCACCCAGGTTCGGTCTTTGTCTTCGCTCACGGGTGGGAGCCCTACAGCGCGGGTCTCGCCTTCACCATCGCCCTCTCCGGTCTCGGCTGGACAGAGTGCGGCAACGACTACACCCGTTATCTCCCGCGAGACACCAAGCGATCGGCGGTCGTCGGGTGGATCTTCCTCGCCACCGCCCTTCCGGAGATCGTGATGATGATTCTCGGAGCCCTGGCTTACTCCTACCTCTCGACGTCCGCAGTGTGGAATAGCGCCAACCCCTTCGTTGCGCTGTACCACCAGAAGGGTCTGCCGAGCTGGTTCGTCGTGATTTTCCTCCTCTTCGCGATCGTCCAACTCTTCGGAATCAACTCCCTCGACCTCTACTCTTCGGGAGTCTCCGTCCAGTCCCTCGGCCTGCGACTCAAGCGATACCAGGCCGTAGTCCTCGACTCCGTGATCGCCTGCGGACTAACGATTTGGGCCGAGTTCGGCTCGACCTTCTCGCTCTACATGAAGGACTTCGTGGGGGTCATCATCGTGTGGATCGCCCCCTGGTTCGCCATCTTTACCGTGGACTGGCTGCTGCGGGGCCGTAAGTACGACCCCCAGGCCCTGCAGAGCACCGAACCGGGAAACCGCTACTGGGGTGCGGGAGGTTTCAACTGGAACGCGATGATTGCGTTCGTCGTGGGACTCGTGCTCGCGACGACGGCCTTCTCGAAGGCGCCGCCGCCCGTCAACTTCCCCCTCCACTGGATGACCCCGTTCTCCAACCACTACGGCGCCTTCTACTGCAACGGGACATCGGCCGCGAACTGTGGACCGGCTGGTTGGTTCGGTGGCGCCGACATGTCCGTCTTCTTCGGCATTATCTCGGCGGGTCTCGTGTACTTCATCCTCGATCGCGTGACCGGTTACACCCGGCGCACCCGAGTGAGCGCCACCTCGTAGGAAGGGTGATGGAGGACTGGGGGTTAACCTTCCCAGTCCTCCATCAAGCCCTCTGTCTGGGGATGGAACACGGGAATCGCTCCGAGCGCGTGAACAAGCGCCGCGTCCTCACCGAGGGACTGACGCCAGAGATTGGCTTCGGTGACGAGAGTTCCGACCGCCACCACGTCCGCACCCACTCGACGCAGAAGGCGAAGCGCCGCCCCGGTCGACGCCCCGGTCGACACGACGTCGTCGACAATGGCCACCCGCCTCCCGGCCACCGTCGCGATGCGCTGGCGATCAAAGAGGAGCCGCTGGTCGACCGCGGTCGTGATCGAGCGCACCGGCTCAGACTCCGCGTCACTGAGGTGAATCTTCGGGGTCTTGTGCAAGACGACGTACTGGTCCAGTCCGAGCGCTCGCGTAACCTCGAGGGCGACGGGGATGCCCATCGTGGCGACGGTCGCGACCACTTCGACGTCGAAGGGTCGAAGCAGGTCGGCCAAGTCGCGGCCGGCTTGTTCCATAAAACCCACGCCCTGATCCACCGTGATGAGAAGCGCGAGAGTCAGCTGGTCGCTCAGGGCGACGAGGGGGAGATCGATCCGCTGGGATCCAATGTCGACGGAGTAAACGTTATCCTGCACGAGGCTGGAGCATACTGACACCGTGGAGTTTGCGCCTCTCAATCCGACCCTCGCCCGTCACATGCTCGAGGTCGCCCTCGACGAAGCCCGTCAGGGACTGGCGGAGGGAGGTATCCCCATCGGGGCGGCCCTGGTCACGCGCGACGGCGAGGTCCTCGGCCGGGGCCGTAACCGTCGACTCCAGGACAACGACGCCTCGATTCACGCCGAGACGGACGCCTTTCGACGAGCCGGTCGTCGTCGCCACTACCGCGACACCGTGATGGTGACGACACTCTCACCGTGCTGGTACTGCTCGGGCCTCGTTCGTCAGTTCAATATTGGCGCGGTCGTGATTGGAGAGTCCCGTACCTTTGAGGGGGGTCACCAGTGGCTGGCCGATCTAGGTGTCGAAGTCCTCGTTCTCGACGACGACGCGTGCGCCACTCTCCTCGCCGACTACGTCCACGCCCATCCCGATATCTGGAGCGAGGACATCGGGGAGTGATCTAGCGAACGGGGGGACCAAAGAGCCGGTCTCCGGCGTCACCCAGTCCCGGGGTGATGTAGCCCACCTCGTTCAGCTCTTCGTCGAGAGCCGCCGCCACGATGCGCACGTCGGGGTGTAGGTCACGAACTGCGGTGACCCCCGGTTGGGACGCGATGAGACAGAGTGCGGTGATCGGCCCGGCGCCTCGACCCTTCAACATCGTGACCACCAAGTTGAGAGAGCCCCCCGTGGCGAGCATGGGGTCACACAAGACGACCGGACTTCCCTCCAAGTCCTCGGGCAGTCCGTCGAGGTAGACGTCGGGCTGGAGCGTCTCTTCGTTTCGTCGTAGGCCCACCAGGCAGACGCGGTGGCGGGGCAAAAACTCCTGGACCGCGGGAATCATGCCGAGCCCCGCGCGCAGAATCGGGACAATGACGAAGGAGGTATCGATGCGCACCGCCGGGGCCGCGAGGGTCACGGGAGTGTCAACGGTGGTCTCGACCACCGGAAGATCACGAAACGCCTCGTAGGCGAGAAAGCGCGAGACCTCGCTGGCGAGACGAAGAAAGTCCGCGTTGGGGGTAGTGCGGTCCCGCATTTGGCGAACTTTGTCGTCGATGACCGGATGAGAGACGATGAGGGGAACTGTCACGTGGTCAGGTTACGTCGTCGACCGACGTGCGGTGGGTCGCCAGTACGCTGGACCGGTGCAAAACCCCGCCGATCGGCGCCCCCGCGACGATCAGGCGAATCCCCTCGGGGGGGTCCGCTCGCGATATCCGGGGCCCCGGGCCGCCATCGCCGCCGAACCGACCTGGCCCTGGTGGAGACGGGTCCTGCCCGTCATCGCCAGTCACCGGTTGAGTTTCTCCCTCGCCGTCTCGCTCACCCTGGTCTCCCTGGTCTTTCAAACACTTGTCCCTAACGTCCTCGCCCGCGCGGTCAACGTGATGGTCACGGGCAAGGGTTCACTCGCCGGAGCGGTCGAAGCGACACTGGTCTTCGGTATTCTCGCCGGTGTCACCGGCCTGGTCTCGCGCCAGTACCTCTACCGGACCGCCTTCGAGGTGGAGGCCGACCTACGAAGTTTGATCTACGAGCACCTCACCTCTCTCTCCTTCTCCTTCTACGACCGGGTCCAGTCGGGGCAACTGATCTCTCGGGCCAACAGCGATATCCGTAGCGTCCAGATGTACTCGACCTTCGCGCCACTCATCGTGGTCCAGAGTCTGATTGGCGTGCTGGCCTTCTGGTTCATGCTGAGGATCAACGTCGTCTTGGCCCTCGTGGCGATGATCGTGATGCCCATTCTCTACGTCGTGGGGCTCAAGATGCGTCGAGTCCTCTTCCCCATCTCTTGGGTGACTCAGGCTCGCCTGGCCGACGTGGCCACCATCGTCGACGAGAATCTGAATGGCGTGCGCGTCGTCAAGGCCTTCGCCCAGGAAGAGGCCGAGATCAATCGACTCGCCGACGCCGCCGAGCGGGTCGCGTGGGCCTACGTCACCGACGCCCAGATTCGGGGTCGGTGGTCGCCCTGGGTCCAGAACCTGCCCCAGGTCGGAATCGCCCTCGTTCTCGGCGTGGGTGGCGAGATGGTGATTCACGCCCAACTCACCGTCGGGGACATCCTCGCCTTCACCGCCTACCTCGTCATGCTGCAGGCCCCCTTCATGATGCTCGGTCAATTGGTCATGATGGGTCAACGCGCGAAGGCCAGTGCGGAGCGCATCTTCGAAGTCCTCGACGAGACCCCGGACGTCACCGAGCGAAGTGACGCCCACGACCTCGACACGGTGCGCGGAGAGATCGATTTCGACCGGGTGAGCTTCGCCTACCGTCGCGACGTCCCGGTACTGGCCGACTTCTCACTCCACGTCGGGGCCGGCGAGCGCGTCGCCCTCGTCGGAGCGACCGGGTCGGGCAAGTCCACTCTGGCCCGTCTGCTCAGCCGCTTCTACGACACCCAGGACGGGCACATCCTCCTCGACGGACACGACATCAGAGAACTCACGCTGGCGACGCTGCGCCACCACGTCGGAGTGGTCACCGACGACGCCTTCTTGTTCTCGCTCTCGGTGCGCGACAACATCGCCTACGCTCGCCCGAGCGCCACGGACGATGAGGTGGTTGAGGCCGCGCGCGCGGCGGGGGCCGCGGAGTTCATCGATAATCTCCCCGAGGGCTACGCCACCGTGATCGGGGAACGGGGCTACACCCTCTCGGGGGGCCAGCGCCAACGCTTGGCTATCGCGCGCACCCTGCTCACGAACCCCCCCGTGCTGATTCTCGACGACGCCACGAGCGCCATCGACGTGCACGTCGAGTCGGCCATTCACGCCGCGCTGGAGACCTTGTTGCGACAGCGCACGACCTTGATCATCGCCCACCGGGTCTCCACCATCGCCCTGGCCGACCGGGTCGTCTTGCTCGACGACGGGCGGGTGAGCGCGGATGGGTCACACGAGGAGCTCCTTCGAACGAGCGATCTCTACCGGCGAATCCTCGCCCAGGCCGACGACGGAGTACTCCGATGAGTTTCGGAGTCGGCGGCGGGGGTTGGGGGATGGGGGGCTCCGCCGCGACCGGACTGCCCTTCGGAGGGATTCCGAGCGAACTGCAGTCGGGGGTTGACCTCATTCTCGCGACCGAGCCCGTCCACCCAGGCGCCGAACTCTCCTTTACCCAACGCCCCTCGGACCTCGAGCGCCAACCACTACAACTCACCCGACTCGTCCTCACCTATCGACGCTGGGTGGTGGAAGCGTCGCTCCTGGTCGTGGTCTCGAGCCTCGTTCTGCAGGCCGGACCCGTCATCACCGAGTTGGCGATTAACCACGGCATGGTCCCCCACCACCACTCGGTCGCCGTCGTCCTCGTGGCGGCTCTCGCCTACCTCGTCCTCGCCCTCGTGGGAGTGGCCAGCCAACGAGCCCAAGCGGTCGTCACCGGACGCTTAGCGGCTCGCGTGATGCACGACCTGCGCCTGAGAGTCTTCACTCACCTCCAGCGACTCTCCCTCGACTTTTTCACCGACGAGAAAGTGGGCGTCCTCATCAGTCGGATGACGAGTGATATCGAGAATCTGCAGCAGCTCGTTCAAGACGGAGTCGCGTCCTTCGCCCTCCAGGGACTCACCATGGTGGTCATCACGGGAGTTCTCTTCGTCACCAACGTGGAACTAGCACTCTGGACCGTGGGAATGGTGGTGCCCACCCTCCTCGGACTTTCCCTCTGGTTCCACCGGGCCTCCGAGCGGGGTTACCTCCTCGCCCGGGACCGCATCGCCCTCGTTCTCGCCGACCTCTCCGAGTCTCTTTACGGGATGCGAGTCATTGCGGCGACGAATCGGCAACGACGCAATGTTCTTAATCACCGACACGTCGTGGGGGCCTACCGGGACGCCAACCTCGTGACCGGACGGGTAAACGCAATCTACGGTCCCGCGACCGTGGCCCTCGCGATCATCGTCCAGGGGGTACTCCTCGGAATTGGCGGCGACCTCGTGTTGCGCCACCAGTTGAGTGTCGGGGCCTTGGTCGCCTTCACCCTCTTCGTCAGCCGCTTCTTTCAGCCCATCCAGCTCCTGGTCCAGCAGTACACCTCCCTGCAGCAGAGCCGCTCGTCCATTACTCGCCTACGCCAACTTCTAGAGACCCCACCGAGCGTGGACGACGCCTCCGACGCGATCGATCTCGGACCTCTCGAGGGACGTGTGGAGTTCGACCACGTCGACTTCGGCTACGACCCGGCTCGCCCGGTCGTGCGCGATATTCACCTCGTCATCGAACCCGGAGAGACCGTGGCCTTCGTAGGACCGACCGGTGCGGGAAAGTCCACCCTCGCCAAGTTGGTGAACCGCTTCTACGACCCGACGGCTGGCCGGGTGCTCATCGACGGGGTGGACCTCACCACGGCGACTCAACACTCACTACGACGACAAGTGGGCGTCGTTCCTCAAGAACCCTTCCTCTTCTCTGGCTCCCTGCGAACCAACATCACCTTCGCGCGGCCCGACGCGACCGACGAGGAGGTCAACGACGCCATTGACCAGGTGGGACTGCGCGACCTCGTCGAGCGCCTCCCGCAGGGTGTTGACACCCCCGTTCACGAACGGGGCCAAACCCTCTCTACGGGGGAGCGCCAACTTTTAGCCCTCGCTCGGACCTTTCTCGCCCGCCCACGCATCCTCATCTTGGACGAGGCCACCTCCTCGCTCGACCTGCGTAGTGAGATCGTCGTCGAGAATGCGCTCGACCGACTCCTCGAGGGGCGCACCGCAATCCTCATCGCCCACCGGCTCACCACCGCCCAACGGGCGGACCGCATCGTGGTGGTCGACCACGGGCGACTCGTCGAAACCGGTACTCCCGAGGATCTACTCCGGGCCGGAGGAGCCTACGCCGGTATGTACGAGGCCTGGCTGATCTCGGGGGGCCGTGATGCTCGGCGTTAAATCCGTGTTGACCCCCCTCAATCTCTTCTAGGGTCGAGGGTAACGGGGAGGAAACGAACCTCCTCGCTGAGCCGAAAGATGGTGACAACGTGGTCACAGTGGAGTCGACTCCGGGGGCCTTTAATCCCTGGCGGAGAGTGGAGTCATTAATCGAGGACGCCGGGCGGTTGCTCGGACTCGATCGAGGTTTAGTGAAGCGCATCACCACCCCCGAACGGAGCTTGGAGGTCGCCGTACCGGTGCGCCTGGACTCCGGGGAGATTGAGGTCTACACCGGGTGGCGGATTCTGCACGACACGTCCCGGGGGCCGGGCAAGGGTGGCATTCGATTCCACCAAAGTGTCAACGTCGACGAGATCGCCGCCCTCAGCGCCGACATGTCCATCAAGTGCGCCGTCGTGAATATTCCCTACGGAGGTGCCAAGGGTGGCGTGCGGGTCGATCCGACCGCCCTCTCTCGGGGAGAACTCGAACGGCTCACCCGGCGCTACGCCTTCGCCATCGCGCCCGCTATCGGCCCGGAGACGGACATCCCCGCGCCCGACGTCAACACCGACCTCCAGGTCATGAGTTGGATTATGGACACCGTTTCGATGCTCCACGGACACTCCACCCCGGGGGCCGTCACCGGAAAACCTCTGGCGATCGGGGGCACCGACGGACACGCCGGGGCGACCTCGCTCGGCGTCACCATCTGTACGATGGCTCTCCTCAAAAACCTGGGAATCAATCCGAACGGTCAGCGCGTCGTCGTGCAGGGCTACGGCAAGGTCGGAGCACCCCTCGTTCGACTCCTCACTGAACGGGGAATGAAAGTGGTCGGGGTGGCCGACGTCCACGGCGCCCTCTACTCCGACGAGGGTCTCGACCCGGAGGCGCTGGCGAGTCACGTGGGAGAGGCGGGTACCGTGGTCGGATTTTCCGACGCCGACGCCCTTCCGGCGAGCGACGTCTTCGCTCTCGACGCCGATATCGCGATTCCCGCCGCTCTCGGCGGGGTTCTCACGGCTGACGTGGCCAACTCGATGAAGGCCCGTCTCGTCATCGAAGCCGCCAACGGACCGACGACCGGTGAGGGAGCCGCTATTTTCGCCGATCGCGGAGTCACCGTGGTTCCGGACGTGCTCGCCAATGCCGGCGGCGTCGTCGCGTCCTACTTCGAGTGGGCCCAGGATCTCCAGGGTTTCATGTGGGAGCGCGATCTCTTCCAGAGCCGACTGGAGAAGTTCATGCACGAGGCGTTCAATCACGTCTGGAGCCGGCACTTAGATCTCGGCGTCAACTTACGCGACGGGGCGATCGCCGTCGGCGTGGAGCGAATCGCCGAAGCCACGACCTTGCGGGGGCTTTTTCCGTGAGCGAACCGAGCCGCGAGGAGTTGCTCGACATCATTGATCGACTGCGCGCCGAGGTGGAGCGACTACGTGCTCTCCTCGTCGCCCAGTCTCATCGAGACCACGAGGTGCCACCGCACCACGTGTAGGGAGTTAACCGGGGACGTGCGGTCGCGAGTTTCGGGAACTGGCTCTGCGCCCTGGCCACGTCAGTGTGAAGGACCGCGTCTACTGTCGACGCGCGTGCCTGTGGAGAAAATTCGTACCGCTACGGCGGGAGGAATCTCCAACCCCTCGGCCCCCTAGTTCAAGACGAGGTGGCCCGACGACGTAACTCGTCGTCGATCGCCGCAGGATCGAGCCCCTTAGACCGCCAGAGCAGGTGGAGATGAAAAAGTAGATCGGCCGACTCTTCGACGAGGCGCTCGGGTGATTGAGCGAGGGCCGCCACGATGACTTCGGCCGACTCCTCGCCCACCTTCTGGGCGAGATACTCCGGTCCTCGCTCGAGCGACGTGGCCACGTACGAACCGGGAGCGTTTTCGGATTCTCGTCGAAGTATCCGCCGCCACAGCCAGGGGGTGAAACACGACGTCGACCCG
>JABEUS010000085.1 GCA_013044285.1 Acidimicrobiaceae bacterium | reverse complement strand
TCCTCGAGGTGATCGACCCCTCGACCCACGCCCGCTCGAACCCGACTCGAGAGATCCTCCGGGTCGAGTCCCGCGCCGGTCATACGTTCTCGGCACGCGTCGCAGAAACACAGAGAGAGAAGAGCGAGATCGACGGGACTCCAGGTGGCGAACTCGATCTTGTCGTGCAGCGTGGAGTGCTCGACCCCGATTGGTCCGGCGGCCTCGAGGACGACCCCTCGAACCGAGTCGACACGGAGGGCCTCCTCGACGAGGGTTCTCGCGTAGCGGCGCACGTCGGGCCAGGCCGGACAGAGGGCGTGGGGGTAGAGATCTCCGAAGGCGTTTCGGGTGCAGAACTGGGGAAACCTATAGCCGAGGGTGTCGTCGTGACAGAGCACCACCCAGGCGTCGGTGGCGATGCCCTCGGCGTACAGGGCACTCGCCGTCTCACTCCACGCTTCGGGGTGCTCGAACCACTCAGGGGCCCGCGGTCGAAGAAGGTGACCCTCCCAGGCTTCGTCTCTCAGTGGCAGGTAGAGGGCCGATTCGGGAATCTCGAGGATGCGCCGATGGGGGTGAAGGGGAGTCGCGAGGCGGGCCGCGTGGTAGTTCGCGGCGAGGGCGACGGTGTCGGGACGCCAACGGATGAGTCGCTCGAGGGCGGCGTCGTCACCGACGAAGTCCCAGGGAAAGGCGTAGCCGGTGATCTTCACCAGCGCGGAGACATCGGCTCGTAGTCGGGCTGGAACTTTTGCATGTAGGCCGTGTCGTCGCGTTGAGTGATACCGCACTGCAGATACTGCTCGTGGAGTTGGGCGAGAGCGTCGGGATTGATCTCGACTCCGAGACCCGGGCCCGTCGGGACTGAGACGGCCCCATCGACGAAGTCGAGGACTCCGGGGACAATCACGTCCTCGTTCTTCCACGGCCAGTGAGTGTCGAGGGCGTAGCTCAGGTGCGGGACGCTCGCGGCGAGGTGGGTCATCGCGGCGAGACTGATGCCGAGGTGGGAGTTCGAGTGCATGGAGAGACCGAGGTTGAAGGTTTCGCACAACGTGGCTAACTCCACACTGGCGCGCAGACCACCCCAGTAGTGGTGGTCCGAGAGGATGACTCCGACCGATCCTCGCTCGAGAGCGTCGGGAATGTCCTCGAACCCGACCACGCACATGTTGGTCGCGAGGGGCATCGAACTCTCCCGGGCGACGGCCGCCATCCCTACTCGAGTCGGTGTGGGGTCCTCCAAGTACTCCAGGACCCCCGAGAGGCGACGGGCGACCTCGAGTGAGGTCTCCACACTCCAGGCGGCGTTCGGGTCGAGGCGCAGTGCGACGTCGGGGAAGGCGTCGTGGAGGGCTTCGATCGCCGCGATCTCCTCGTCGGGGGGAAAGACCCCACCCTTCAACTTGATCGCGCGAAAGCCGTAGGTGTCGAGCATCCACCGAGCCTGGGCGACGACTCCCGAGGGGTCGAGGGCCTCTCCGAAGGAGTCCGGGGCCTCTCCCGGGTGCGCCGCCCACTTGTAGAACAGGTAGGCCGAGTAGGGCACGTGATCTCGCACGAGGCCGCCGAGCAGGTCACTGACGGGGCGACCGAGCACCTTTCCCTGGAGGTCGAGACAGGCGACCTCGAAACTGGCGAAGGTACGTAGCGCCGTGCCAGCGACGCTGATGTGCCCGGTGAGACCGTGGGTGTCGGCCCCCAGAGCTCCGCCGAGGGTGCGAACGGTGGTCTCCCGCACGAGGTGCGTGTGAAAAGGGTCGAGCCCGACGAGAGCGTCACCGACTCGCCGCAGTCGTTCGAGGTGACCGGCGTCCCCGTAGGACTCGCCGAGTCCGACCAGGCCGTCGTCGGTGTGCAGCTCAATGATTGAACGCAGTGCGAAGGGTTCGTGCACCCCTACGGCGTTGAGGAGCGGGGGGTCTCTAAAGGCCACCGGAGTAATGGTGACGCGCGAAATTCGGGTCATGTTGCGACAACTCCTCCGGGCGAACCAGGCGTAACGGTGTCCACTCGTCTAGTGACGCTACTGTACCCATCGCGCGCCACTCTCTCGGGGCGTGAGTGGCCCACCTCAAGGAGAAACCGTGACGACACCGCTAGTCCAACGCATTCGCCGGGGCGAGTTCCTGCGCGGAACTTTTCTTAATCTGGGGTCGGCCCTCGTGGCGGAAGTCTGCGCGCTCAGCGGTTTTGACTGGCTCCTCGTCGACCTCGAACACGGGGCCGGGGGAGAAGAGGGACTGCTCGGTCAGCTTCTGGCCGCTCGCGCCCACGGAGTCGCGATGATCGCCCGCACGGAGTCGGCGGAACGGATTCGGGTGGGCCACCTCCTCGACCTCGGGGTGGAGGGTGTGATGTTTCCCCGACTCGACACCCCCGAGGACGTTCGCCTCGCCCTCTCCCACCTCTGGTACCCGCCGAGGGGCGATCGGGGTATCGCCGGCTACAACCGCGCCCGCCAGTTCGGGGGAGACGCTCTGAGCGGCGAGGAGGTCAACGACTCGATCTCGGCCATCGTGCAGGTCGAGTCCGTCGCGGCGCTCGACCACCTCGAGGAGATCGCGGCGATTCCGGGGGTGGACGTGCTCTTTATCGGCCCCTCCGACCTCTCGGCCGCGCTCGGCATCCCGGGACAACTCACTCATCCACGATTCGTCGAGGCCCTCGAACGGGTCGTCGAGGTCGCGCGAACCCGGGGGATCGAGGCGGGGATCTTGGTCGCAGACCCCACCCTCGTTGCGTCTTACCGGGACCGCGGATTCCAGTTCATCGCGATCGGATCGGACTCCTCACTTCTGCGCGGCGCCGCCCTGGAGGCCTTGAGACAGGAGTAGGTAGCCTGGGAGTATGACTTCTTCACTCCCCGAGACGGACCAGGTTCGTGAGCGTATTGGTTTCGCCGGTATGGGCACGATGGGTGCTCCGATGGCCCTCAACCTCTTGAAGGCCGGCTTTTCGGTGACGGTGTGGAACCGTACGCCGGGGCGAGCCTCCGACCTGGTCAGCGCCGGCGCGACGGAGGTATCGACGCCGAGAGAACTCGCCGCCCACTCGGACGTGGTGGTGACGTGTCTCACGGACTCACCCCAAGTCGACGAGGTGCTCTTCGGGGAGGGTGGTCTCGCCGAGGGCCTCGCTCGTGGGTCGGTCTTCGTCGACTGCACGACTCTCAGTCCACTCAAGGCGCAGGAGTTCGCCGCGCGACTGCGTGAGTTCGGAGTCGGGGCCGTCGATGCTCCGGTCACGGGGGGCTCAGAGGGCGCGAGGTTGGGAACTCTCAGCATCCTGGTCGGGGGTTCGGACGAGGACGTCGCGCGGGTCGAGCCCGTTCTGCGAGCGATGGGTAAAGCGGTGACGCACCTCGGAGCGTCGGGGGCGGGTCAGTGGGCGAAGGCGATCAACCAGGTCATTCTTTCCGGGGTTTATCTCGGAGTCTCCGAAGGGGTCACGCTCGCCTTGAAGGCGGGACTCGACGCGCAAAAGGTGGTCGACGCCCTCGCGGGAGGCGCCGCCGATTCCTGGGTCCTGCGCAACCGGGCGGGTCGCATGATTGCGAACGACTACCCACTCGGCTTTAAGATTGCCCTCCACCGAAAGGACCTCGGCATCGGGCTCGAACTAGCTGAGAGCACCGGGGCCGAACTGCCCGTGACGACTCTGGCGGCGCACTACGAAGACGAGCTCATCGCTCAGGGACACGGCGACGACGACAACTCGGCGCTCGCTCGAATCATTCGGGGACTCTCGGGTCTGGAGCGATAATTCGAGTCGGTCTAGCCGGCCGACTGCGCCCAGAGAGGGCGACGTTGTTCGGCTAGCTCGTTGAACAGTTCGAGGGCTGATCGTCCGTCGGGGGCCCAGAAGGTACCGGCAATCGGAAAGTCGGCCGAGTCGTCGAGCGTGGCTTGACCACCCAGCACAATCGGGATGGAGGGGTCGGCCTCTCGTACGACGGCGACGGTCTCGAGCAACACCGGCAAATGAGTGCTCATCGTCATACCGATGCCGATGGCGACCACGCGGTGAACCCCCTCGAGGGACTGCGCGAAGACGCGGGGTGGAACGTTGGGACCGAGCTCGACACAGGTAAATCCGTGGAGTCGCACGAGGTCGGCCACGACGGCGATGGGAAAAGAGTGGTACTCACCGGCCGGGGCTCCGAAGATCACCGTTCCCCGGGAGCGGCCCGGTCGGCGCAGTCGCGCCCCGAGTCGCGCCACCAGTCGCGAGGCGGTGGAGATCGCGAGGTACTCGGCGACGAGGGGTTCTTTACGAGACGAGTCACTACTGTCAGTCACCGCGCCGACGAGAATGTCGAGATAGCACTCGAGCGGGGCGAGACCAGAGTTGAGGGCGCTCTCCAAGATCCGCCACCCCTCCACTTCGTCTCCCGACTCGAGGGCGGGGCGAATGCGTTCGCGCCAGGTCCTCGTCGTCGGGACCTCGGGAGCAACTACTCGGAGAGCACGGTGCCGTTGGAAAGCCGCGAGATCTTCGGCCGAGATGATCCAGGTCGTTCCGATCTGGCGGGCCGCAAGTTGGCGCGAGCGTACGTAGCGATAGGCCGTCATGTAGTGGACGTCGAGGAGGGCCGCGACCTGCTTGAGGTTGAACTCACGTTGCGGGCCGGGCACCCCACGAAACTAGCCGAGGACTCACCCGGACCCCTCGGTCATTAGTGCTCAATGAAAGCGCTTAGTACTAAAAGCAGTCGGTCCGAATCACGGGCTGAGGAACCAACAGCACTGCGAGACTGCCCTCCCACATCTTGTGGTGGTCGCCTTACGAACCACAACGGGTGGGGGTAATCATCCGGTAACGGCGAGTAAGGAGCAGCGGTGACACTGATAGAGGAACACCCCAGCACGGAGTCCACCGTGGTCCAGATGCACGTGCGAAAGCGTGACGGATCCACCGAACCGGTCGACGTCAACAAGATCGTTCGCGCCGTCGAACGCCACGTTCGCGGTCTCGAGGGTGTTGACCCGGTACGAGTGGCGGTGCGCACCATCAGTGGTCTCTACGACGGGGCCACCACGGAGGACTTGGACGAGGTCTCTATCCGCACCGCGGCCGCTCTCGTGTCGGAAGAACCCAACTACTCCCGTCTCGCCGCTCGTCTGTTGAACAGCGTGATCGATAAGGAAGTAGCCAATCAGGACATTCACTCCTTTTCCCAGTCGGTGGCCCTCGGTCGAGAGGAGGGACTCATCAGTGCGTCGACGGCGGAGTTTGTCGTGAAGTACGCACGGAAGCTGAATGACGCCGTTCGCGTGGAGCGCAACGACGAGTTCGAGTTCTTTGGCCTACGCACGGTCTACGACCGGTACTTGTTGCGTCACCCGCTCACCCGTCAGGTCATCGAAACCCCCCAGTACTTCTTTCTTCGAGTCGCGTGTGGTCTGGCCGTCGAGCCCGAAGAGGCTCTCGCGCTCTACGACTTGATGTCCGAACTCACCTACCTACCCTCGAGCCCCACTCTCTTCAACTCCGGGACACGACACCAGCAGATGTCCTCGTGCTACCTCCTCGACTCTCCCGAGGACACCCTGGACTCGATCTACGACACCTACGCCGAGGTCGCCCGACTGTCCAAGTTCGCTGGTGGAGTGGGCGTGGCGTTTCACCGGGTTCGCTCCCGGGGCTCGCTCATTCGGGGAACGAACGGTCTCTCGAGTGGCATCGTTCCGTGGTTGCGCACCCTCGACGCCTCGGTGCAGGCCGTCAATCAGGGCGGGCGACGCAAGGGAGCCGCCTGCGTCTATCTCGAGTCCTGGCACGCCGATATCGAGGAGTTCTTAGAGCTTCGCGATAACACGGGCGACGAGTCGCGACGGGCTCGTCACATCAATCTGGCCAACTGGATTCCCGATCTCTTCATGCGCCGCGTCGAGAACGACGACGTGTGGTCCCTCTTTGACCCAAAGTCCGTGCCCGAGTTCCCGGACCTCTACGGAGAGGCCTTCGAGGCCGCGTACACGGCGGCGGAGGCGGCCGGAGACTTCGTGCGACAGGTTCCCGCTCGACAGCTCTTCGGTCGAATGATGAGGACTCTCGCCGAGACGGGTAACGGGTGGATGACCTTTAAGGACACCGCGAACCGGACCTGCAACCAGGTAGGGGACTCGACGCGGCGAGTTCACCTCTCCAACCTCTGCACCGAAATTTTGGAGGTCAACGGATCGGACGAGACGTCGGTATGCAACCTGGGCTCGATCAATCTCGGGCGTCTCGTGCGAGACGGCGCCTTCGATTTTGAGCGTCTCGGCGCCATTGTGCGCACCGCGCTGCCTTTGCTCGATCGGGTTATTGACGTCAACTTTTACCCGACGACTCGCACCGCCGCTTCTAACCAGCGTTGGCGTCCCGTGGGCCTCGGGGTCATGGGCCTCGCGGACGTGTTCTTCCAAATGGGCCTGGCCTTCGACAGTCCCGACGCGCGACACCTCTCTCGACAGATCAGTGAGGAGATCTACTTCTGTGCGTTGGGCGCGTCGGCGGACCTCGCCGAACGTCACGGGCCCCACCCAAGTTTCACCGAGACTCACGCCGCTCGCGGACAGCTCCAGTTCGACCTCTGGGGAGTCGAGCCGACCGATCCGGCGCGTTGGCACGCCCTTCGCCAGCGCATAGAGCAGGTGGGTCTTCGTAACTCACTCATGATCGCGATTGCGCCCACCGCGACGATTGCGTCGATTGCCGGGTGCTACGAGTGCATCGAACCACAGGTGTCGAACTTCTTTAAGCGCGAGACCCTCTCCGGCGAGTTTCTCCAGATCAACACCTACTTGGTGCGAGAACTACAACGGCGTCAACTATGGAACGAGGAGACCCGGGCCCGCATCAAGATGGGGGAGGGTTCGGTTCAGCACCTCGCCGAGCTCCCCGAAGCGATTCGATTGATCTACCGCACGGCCTGGGAGATTCCCATGCGTTCGCTCATTGACATGGCGGCCGATCGGGGAGCCTTCATCGACCAGAGTCAGTCACTCAATCTTTTCGTGGCGGCGCCGACCATTGGCAAGTTGTCCTCGATGTACCTCTACGCCTGGCAGAAGCAACTGAAAACGACCTACTACCTCCGTTCACGCCCGGCGACGCGAATCGCGATGACCACGGTGGCACTGGCGAAGGAGTTCGGTGACGCGGAGTCGGTCGCCTGTTCGTTGGAGAATCCCGAGACCTGTGAGGCGTGCGACTAATGAGTTTTTCTTCTCTCCTCGATCCGGGACTCGACCTCACCCTTCGTCCCATGCGTTACCCCGAGTTTTACGAGCGCTACCGCGACGCCATCAAGAACACCTGGACGGTGGAGGAGGTGGACTTAAGTGACGACGTGACTGATCTCGCCCAGCGCCTCCTGCCGTCGGAGCGCTACCTCATTAAGCGTCTGGTGGCCTTCTTCGCGACGGGCGACTCCATTGTGGCGAATAATCTCGTGCTCAATCTCTACAAGCACTTAAACGCCCCGGAGGCCCGTCTCTACCTCTCCCGGCAGCTCTACGAAGAGGCCGTTCACGTTCAGTTCTATCTGACCTTGCTCGACACCTATTTGGATGACGACCAGGAGAGAGCGGAAGCTTTCTCGGCGATTGAGAACATCCCCTCCATTCGTCGAAAGGGGGAGTTCTGTTTTCGCTGGATCTCCTCGATGTCTCGTCTCGAGCGACTCGAGTCGAGAGAGGATCGACAGGAGTTTCTCCTCAACCTCACCTGCTTTGCGGCCTGCATCGAGGGCTTGTTTTTCTTCGCCGCCTTCGCGTACGTCTACTTTCTGCGCTCCAAGGGACTCCTCAATGGACTCGCGGCCGGTACGAACTGGGTGTTTCGTGACGAGAGTGCTCACATGGCCTTCGCCTTCGAAGTGATCGACACGATTCGACGAGAGGAGCCGGACCTCGTCGACGCCAACTTTGAGCAGAGGGTCACGGAGATGATTCGAGAGGCGGTGGACGCCGAAGTAGCCTTCGCCGAGGACATCCTCTCCGAGGGAGTCCCCGGTCTCTCGGTCGCGGACACCCGTCAGTATCTCGAGTTCATTGCGGACCAGCGCTTACGGCGCTTGGGATTCCCGACGCACTACGGTTCGACCAATCCTTTCGACTTCATGGAACTCCAAGAAGTTGCCGAACTGGCCAACTTCTTCGAACGTACGGTCTCCGCCTACCAAACCGGTGTGCAGGGCAGCGTGTCTTTTGAAGAGGAGTTCTAGCCAAACACGTTTAATACCGATGTGGATTGCGGCCGAAAGATCGGGACATCCGGGCGAATGAGTTGGTATCGCACTGCCAGTATGAGTGGCACCGCGAAGGCGCGGTTGGCGAGTTGTGCCAACACTGCCGCTGGCATTGTGTCCAGGATTGTGTACTTCACGTTCTCGGTGGTGCACCCTGTTCATGTCGCGGCACGAGAGCGCCAACGAGATCTCTTGACTCCGTGAGGTCCCATCCTTAGAATCATTTTTCGTTGGGTGGAAGGGGGGTCCTATGGCGTGGCGGGAAATCGTGAATCGTCGCAGTGTCCGAGTGGTCGTCGCGACGGGAGCAGTAGGAGCCTTGATTGGTGGGGTGGTATCAGCCACGGCCTTCGCCTCGTCGGGAACCACGACACTCTCTGCGTGTGTGAAGCCGAACGGAGAACTTCGACTGATTTCGGGCACACAGACGTGTCATGATCACGAGAGTCTGGTGCAATGGAATGTGGTGGGTCCCACGGGTCCTCAAGGTGTGGCGGGTCCGAAGGGTTCAACGGGCGCTACCGGAGCACCGGGACCGGCTGGTCCAGCGGGGGCCACGGGAGCAAAGGGCGCTACGGGAGCACAGGGTCCGGCTGGATTAACGGGCGCTACCGGAGCACCGGGACCGGCTGGTCCAGCGGGGGCCACGGGAGCAAGGGGCGCTACGGGAGCACAGGGTCCGGCGGGTTCGTCAGCACCTTCGTCGATTCCGAATGCGGTTCAAGTTGGTTTACTCAGCGTGTTTCCGCCGTCAGGCACGGTTGTTCAGACCGCGAACGTATATTCCTACAACACCTCGTTTCAGAATCTCGTCAGTTCGACTTCGGGGCCCGGAGGTGGTGTAGTGCCCGGTAAAACGCAGACGTCTCCGCTGACGGTCTCCATTCCTCTCGGCACACTCTCCAACGCCCTCTTGGGCGACCTCACGACGGGGACCCCTATTAAGAAGGTGACCCTGGACATCTACCAGGAGGGTACTCAGAACATCCTGGAGACCTACGTTCTGAAGGACTCCGTCGTGTCGTCGTACGCAGCGACGAACGACGGTGCGGCGACCTCGTCCAACTTGGCTGACGTGGGATTGACCTTCTCAGGTGTTCAGATCGTTACGCCTGGAACTACAAAATCTTCGAACCCTTCGACGGCCGTCACCTACGACCTGACTCAGTTGGCGACCTCCTAGCGTCGAGGTGCGCGGAGAGTGAGTTGGTTCCTTAAGGGGTGCTCCGGAGCGGTGAACTGCCGCGGCACGCGGGTCGGATTAACGAAGTCGGCCGCGGCTCTCCATCTGAGTGTTCGGCGAGAGCTACTCAGCGTCTCGGAACTGGGAGTACTCGTGGAGTGCTCGCTCCGCTGCCGGTCGCCAGGTCGCCATCAGGCTCACGAGGTCGACGTGCACGTTCTCGCGAATCTTCTCGGCACTCGTGACGTCGAGTAGAGAATGGTTGAGAAGATCGAGGACGAGACTGAGGTCGTGAAGGTTCCCGAGTACCTCTTGAAGTTGACGCAACGTCTTGGCCATTCGACGTGGAGAGACCGGAAGGTAGGTCTCTCCCACCTCCACGTTGTACCGGCACCGCTTCGTGTAGACCCGGAGACGGTGCAGTTTCTCGAGGGAGACGTCCTCCGGGACCCGCTCCAGCCGGGAGAAGAAGTGGCGAACTTCGTCGTTGAACGAGTCGCGAAAGAGAGAGTCGGCGCGGTGGCGTGCGCGGGGCCGAAGTGGGGGATCGTGCAGTAGTTGTCGGATGGTGCGAATGACGTCTCGTGCGTCCAAGGATTGGAGGTAACGAGTGACGACCTCTCGAAGGGCCGACTCTCGAACGCTGATCTGTTCGAGGAGAAGTGGAGAGTGCACGCCGAGGACGTGACATCGCCGCGTCAGATCGTCTCGGACGACTTGTAAGTCCCGAAGGGGTGCGAGCTGACGCCCGAAGAGCCGCAGGTCCTGGTTCAGGTGTTCGGAGTCGGCGGGGGTGAGCACGACCTTCATCACGCGAAGCTCGGAACGTAAACGTCGAGCACAGACGCGTAGTTGGTGGATATCGTCGTTGAGGTCGGTGTCGTGGCGCAGTGGGACGTGAGCATCCAGTAGTCGGACTTCGCGAGAGATGAGGTGCCGAAATACGTCGGCCCCGCTCGGTGACGAGTCTTGATCGAGGGAACGTCGTCCGTGTGTGGGATCTCCCATGTTGGCCACGTGGTATCTACCTTCCGCTGTCCTTCTCGGGCTCTTGGCTCGAGCACCGAGAAGGTCGACCCCGACGAGTGTCGGTGAAGGGGCTACGAGGGTGACCCTAGCGCTCGCTTCCTTCGAGAGGATCGGTTGGCCCCGTTGCCTCATGTCAAATCCTCCGCGAGGTCCGATTCATTGCCTCATCTACAACCTCCGGATTGGAGTGCGGGTTAAAGGCCCAGTTGACTCGTCGAATGGGGGCAAGACCCTTGGTGAGGGCGATGCGTTCCAACTCAGCAGTGAGGCTCTGGATCTAGTCGGAGATCGACGCCGTGCGGATGGAGGCGAACGTGGTGTTCATGGTGATGCGCGACGCCCCGTCGACCCCGTCGTGGGCGAGCGCTGGGGCGTAGGGGTCTGGGCGCGGTCGTAGTGATCGGTGACCTTGGCGCCGTGACGGTGCTTTTCCACCACCTTCTGCTGGGCGAGCAGGTAGTTGGTGAAGACCCCGTCGAGGCCCCAGATCCGATCCAGGAGTTCGAACTCGGCTTCGGTGTCAAAGGGTAAGAAGCCGACCAGTTGTCGCACGTGGTTCCAGTTCCCCTGTTCGACGTGCGCGCCGTCGTTCTTGTTACCCGAACGAGACCTGGTGAAAGTGATCTTTCGCACCAGGCAATACTCGGAGAGGTGCATGTTGATGAACTCGGACCCGTTGTCCGAATCAATCCCGAGGATCGCGAAAGGAAACTGAGTGGAGGCCTCGTCGATGGCCTGGACCAGCCAGGGAGCAGCCTTGTTCTTCATCGATCGGTTTATGGTCCAGCCGGCCGCGATATCGGTCATGGTCAGGGTGAAAAAGAACTCGCCGCTGGAGTTGCCCCCTTCGTGGCCCACGACGTCGGAGTAGGAGTCGAACTCCTCCTCAGTCCACTCGGCCCAGGTGCGAAAGGGGGATCTGGCTCTTCACGAGGGTCCCGGGCTTGTGTGACTGCGTCCCTGTAGCTCCAGGCGAACCCGCTCGGGTTTCAAGCGGCGGTCAATCGTCGCGGCACTCACGGAGACGAGCAACGTGGCGTCGGCGTCGATCAGGTCCAAGTCCCCGTCGCGCTTCAGCATCGCCACGAGCGTCACCAGCTTGGGGCTCAGTCGCTTGCTGGCCGGATAGCGGCGGAGCGTCCAGACGAACACCAGGGCGACGGTGATCTGAGCCGAATAGATCGGCGGGCGAGGTCGGCGGGGTCTCACCAACTTGAACGTGCCGGTTCACTGTGAGGGCGTGGCGAGCGTGGTCGCGGTGCCAACCGGTGCGCTCAACGAGTGTGTCGAGGATCGGTGATGTCTCGGCTTTCGTCCCTCGCCTAAAGGCGGCGGCCCTCTTCTTGGCGACCGCGTGGTGTTGACACAGAGGGTTAGCTGCATCGAACATGCGTAGACGAGGACGCTGTACCCTCGGATCCCTTCGCTACGTGGAGGTTGTAGATGGGTCAACTCGCCTCTCCCCATCTCGCACGCGACGATGGTAGGGTGGAGAAGAGAAGCCGAGACCCCGCATCTTCCTCGATTGACATTCGTCAATCTTGCTAGGAAAGCGTGCGAAATGCACTACATGGATGGCGCACCTCAGGCGAGAGCACTGACGCTCAGACTCGACGCCTGCGCCTCATGAGGAGGACGGGTATGGCGTGTTGTCTTCGGCGCACCTATGTGTGTGTTTGGCCCGACACTTTTTCCCAAGTGAATCAAGCGACGTTGCCGCGGACCTGCGGGGGCATCTGGGCGTTCGACGGATGAAGCGCGAACGCTCCCGCGGAAGGCACGACAGTCCACCGGTTCGACCCGCGTCGAAGTGGCCGGCCGCGCCCGCCCATTCGAGTGGGGTTATCGCCGCGTTCTCGGACGGCGAAGCGCCGTCGACGTCGCGTCCCGTGAATCGAAACGGCGCCGGACTGTGGTCGAACCTTCGACGTAACTCCATCCAACGCCCCCCCGAAGAAGAGGTGGAACCCTTGCCCCAACTGCGAATAGGCATGCTCAGCTCTACTCCGCCCACGCCCTGCGGCATCGCGACTTTCTCGATGGCTCTCGGCGGTGCCCTGGAAGACGAAGGGGCCGCCGTGCACTTGGTCCGGGTGGTCGATCAGACCGAACAACGTCCCCGCCTCACGCTCCCGGTTTCTGGAGTGATGGTCACCTCTCAACCCTCGTCGGTGGAGTGGGCGAGTGAGGTGTTGAATCAGTACGACGCCGTCATCATCCAGCACGAGTACGGCCTGTACGGAGGGTGGGACGGCGACGACGTGGTCACGCTGATGCGTCAACTGAACGTCCCCGCCGTCGTCATCTTGCACACGGTCCTCCCGCACCCGACCGCGCACCAGCGAGAGGTCTTGAACACGGTCCTAGGTCTCGCTGATCAGGTGGTGGTGATGACCCAGTTCGCTCGACGAACCCTCGAGGAGACCAACAGTGTTCGCTCAACCCCGATCGCGGTGATTCCCCACGGAGCCGCGGTCGGCAGTGCGGTTCCTCCCGCTCTGGAGTCGGAGCGCCCCCTCATCTTGACGTGGGGCCTGCTCAGCCCCGGAAAAGGTGTTGAGTGGATGATCGACGCCCTCGCCTCCTTACGAGACCTCGATCCTGTGCCTCGCTACATCGTGGCGGGACGAACACATCCCAAGGTCGCCGCGCTCCAGGGGGAGAAGTACCGCGAATCGCTCGTTCAGCGAGCCCGGGACCAGGGAGTGAACGACCTCGTCGAGTTTGAGGACGTCTACCGTGACGCCCAGGACTTGCGCCGTCTCATCGCCCGGGCGAGTGTCGTGGTGTTGCCCTACGACTCGACCGATCAGGCCACCTCCGGAGTTCTCGTGGACGCCCTCGCGGCTGATCGGCCCGTCGTCGCCACCGCCTTTCCTCACGCCGTGGAAGCACTCTCGGGTCACGCGGGAATCGTGGTTCCCCACCGTGACAGCGGGGCTCTCGCGGACGCCGTTCGGTACGTCCTCGCTCACCCCGGTGAGGCGCAGGGAATGTCCCGGGCCGCCCGGGAGATGGGTCCAGATTTCGCCTGGTCCGCCGTTGCTCGTTCGTATTACAACTTGGTCCGACAACTGGTCGGAAGGGAGCGTGTGTCATGATTCAGGAACTTCCAGCGGTGAAGTTTGACCATCTGATGGATATGTCGGGACCCTGGGGGACGTTCGAGCACGCTCGAGAGAATCTTCCTCGCAAGGAACACGGGTACTGCACCGATGACGTGGCTCGCGTGCTCCTCGTCTGTTTACGAGAACCTCAGCCGAGCGTCCACGTCTCCCGGCTCGCGGAGAGGTCCTTGCAGTTTTTATGTGACGCGCAGGACTACACCGGTCGATTCTTTAATCGACGATTACAAGACGGAACCTGGACCGGATTCTCGTCGAGTGAGGACTGTTGGGGGCGCGCTCTGTGGGCTCTCGGCACGGCGTCGGTGCGCGGTATTGACCTCGATCACCGAGAGCGGGCCAGTGTGATGTTCGAACAGTCCGCGCCAGTGGGATCACGGTGGCCCCGTTCGTTAGCCTTCGCGACCCTCGGGGCCTACGAGCGGATGGGTGATATCGACGACACCGCGACCAGTCGATTGATGTTTGACGCACGTCAGGCCCTCGACCGTGAGGAGATGAGCGACGACTGGTACTGGCCGGAGCCGAAGTTGACCTACGCGAACGCGGTACTGCCGGATGCGCTCTTGGTGGTCGGGCTCTACTACGAGGACGCCGAACTGGTGTCTCGGGCTCTCGGACAGTTGGAGTGGTTGCTGGCGATGGAAACGAAACGAGGATTTTTGTCGGTGAGCCCGGTGGGCGGACGTTCGCTCGACAATCCCGCCTCCCTGTTTGATCAGCAGCCCATCGAAGTGGCCGCACTCGTGGAGGCCTGTTCGCGGGCCCTCTCGGTGACCGGGGACGAGCGCTGGCGTAGAGGAGTCGAGTTAGGCGTGAACTGGTTCCTGGGCGATAACGACGGGGGTTGTCTGATGTTTGATCCCGAGACGGGCGGAGGATTCGACGGGCTCACTCCGAGCGGGCCCAACGTTAATCAGGGGGCGGAGTCGACGCTCGCCATGCTGGCGACGTTGCAACACGCCCAGCGATGGTTGGGCGAGGTCAAATGAAGGAGTTCGGCATCGCTCGTCGCGGGGAGTGGCGCATCCGCGCCGACCACGACCGTGTCATCACGGCCCTCTTTTTGCCCGGTCAAGACCTCGGTGAAGAAAGTGAGACCCGGGCGAGCGCAACGTCTCAGCGGGTTCTCGCACTCAGCGATGATGAGGTCACCGAAGCTCTCGAAGAGATCGCGCGCCACTTCGGAGATCGTCACCGCGACCTCGACGAAGTGTTTCTCCGGAACTCTGAGAGGGTCCACAACCACGTCGGAATGGCCATGAGCCTCCAGCGCCGCCAGCTTCTCGGGGCGGTCTTCACCCACGAGTTCACCCTCGAGGGTTCGGGGCTCTGCAATCCGAGTTTGGTAGCCCACCCCGATCAGACCGGAGTGCTCGACGGTGAGCAACGGGTCGTGATGAGCTACCGGGCCCTCGGGGAGGGCCACTTCTCCACGATTGGCTTTCGCACCGGAGTCGTAAACCGCGCGGGTACGTTCACTCTGGATGCGTCGAGCGCGGATCCGGTGGCCGCGACGATTCATCGGGGCGTGGTCAGTAAGCGACAGGTACGAGCACTGTTGTTCGACGAGCGTCTCGACAGTGAGACGGTCGCCTGGGTCCTACAGCACCTCGAAGAGGAGTTCACCGAACGGGAGCTGAACGAGGCCATCGTGCGGATTGATCACGAGAGTGATTTGCGACTCAACGTCATCTCGACGGCGGCCCTGCTGCGCACCATCGCCTCCAACTTCTACCTCTCTACCTTTCCAGAGACCGTGGAGCTCAATCGGCGAATCCTCATGCCGACGACCCCGGCGGAGTGTCGGGGCCTCGAAGACGCCCGTTTCGTGCGAATTGTGGACGGCGAGCGGAGTAGGTATCAAGCCACGTGCGCGGCCTTCGACGGCAAGTCCGTGAGTCAGAAGCTGATCGAAACGGACGACTTCACCACGTTCTCCATGACCCCACTGGCGGGTCGAGGTGCGAGAAATAAGGGGCTGGCCCTCTTTCCTCGCCAGATTCGTGGTCGCTACGTGGCCCTGTCGCGCTACGACCACGTGTCAAACTTCATCACGTTCTCCGACGATGGTCGCCGCTGGGACGAGGTCTTTCCGATTCAGCGCCCCGGCACTATCTGGTCCATTCTGCAAGTAGGTAACTGTGGTTCACCCATCGAGTTAGAAGAAGGGTGGCTCGTGATGACGCACGGCATTGGTCCGATGCGTACCTACGGAATAGGAGCCATCCTCCTCGACCTGGAGGATCCCACCAAGGTCATCGCCGACCTTCCCGGACCCCTCTTGACCCCCAATCTCGACGAACAGAACGGATACGTCCCTAACGTGGTGTACTCCTGTGGTTCGTTGCTGTACGCGGACCAACTCTTTATTCCCTACGGCATCGCTGACCAGTCCATCAGCTACGCCACGGTCTCCCTGGACGATGTGCGCGAGCATCTACGTCCCGTCGCCTGAGGGGCGTCAGGTGAGATCTTCGCCACCTCGGCACGGATGAGTGGGGCGAAGTTCGTTCCCTCCGTCCCCGTGAGAGAGGCGGAGGTCTGCTAGAGAAGGGCGGGTGAAACTATCTGCTCGATCGATCTTCGGACTCAGCGCCCTCGTTGCCTGGACCGGTGTGGTGATGCGCATCGTCCTCGACGTGGGCAATATCTCTCCGGGTGGGGTACTCGACCGGGGGCTCTTTGGGCCCTACCACTCCGGAGTAGTCGGGGTCCTGCAGCGCCTCGCCGACACCCTCAGCTACTTCACCTACTGGTCCAACATCCTCCTCGCGGTGGTGGTCACGTTACTGTGGTGGAACCCCGGGCGAGAGTCGCGGAGTTTTCGTTACCTGCGGTGCACCGCAGTCATCATGATTACCCTCACGGGAATTCTCTACGCGGCGCTCATCGCCCCCACGGACGTCGTGACGGGTTGGAACATTCCCGACAACATCCTCGTGCACTACGTCACGCCGACTCTCAGCGTGGTGACCTGGGTGCTCGCGGGGCCACGGGGTTGGTTTCGGTGGCGAGAGAGTTGGGCGATCTATCCGCTACCGCTCGTCTACCTCGGCTACACCCTGGTGCGCGGAGCTCTGATTCATCGCTACCCCTACGGCTTCTTTAACGTGGTGACGCTCGGGTACTCGACGGTCGTCATCACGATGATCGTCATCATCGCGGTCTCCTATCTGCTCGTCGCACTCTTTATCCGGCTCGACCAGCGACTCTCTCGAAGGCGCCCCTCGGCCTAGCGGCTCTCGTTCGTTCCCTCGAGCCGGGTCCGAGAGACGGCGATCTCGTCGGCGATGAGTCGGATCTCTGGAGACAGAGTCTCATCCGGGCTCTCTGGTCCAGGGGCGAGACCCAGTTCTTCGGGGGTCTGGCGCACTCCCGACTCGGCCTCGAATCGAAGGGTGTGGATCGCTCTGAGGAGCCGACGACCGCCGTCGAGGCGGCTCTGGTGGAGAGCGAGCAGGTCGGGATCACGGTCCGGCTCGACGAGATCTCGCCCGTGAGCCAACGTCGCTTCGTGGAAACGGAAGTGGGCCGACCGGGACGCGGCGCGCAAACGAGTCGTGTCGGGGTGGTCGTCGAGAGCGTCGAAGGTGAGCGAGAGGTAGGTCCGCAGACTCTCCGAGAGATGTTCGAGGGCTGTCTCGGTGTCGGTGCCGGCGGGCGAGGGCCAGAGCAGGTACGTGGCGAAGGAGAGGACGGCTCCGATCGTCACGTCGAGCAGTCGATCCACCGCGGTGGAGTACGAGTTGGTGAGCGTGAGGGAGAGCAAGAACAAGACGACGGAGGTGACGAGGCCGATGGAGACTGCGAAACTCGCGGCCCACGTGGCGTAGGCCAAGGTGGCCAGCACGAAGATAATGAGGGCGCTCAGGGCCGGGGAGGGCTGGAGCAGGGCGATCAAGAGGGCGGCCAGAGTGGCCCCGAGAACCGTACCCACGACTCTCCCCACTCCCCGAGAGAAGAGGGTGGAGTAGTCGGGCTTCAAAATCACCGCGACGGAGAAGGCCACCCAGTACCCCCGGGGTAGGGAAAAGACGTGGGCGACGACGTCGGCGGTGATGACGGCCAGGGTGAGCCGAATGGCGTGACGACGGGCCGGATTGTCGGTACGGAGTGTTTCGAGAAGAACGCCGAGGGGGGTGCGCCACGAGTCGGCGCGGGGTCGACGCCACCGCACGTCGACCCGCCAGGCCCCCTCCACGACGTCCTCGGACTCTTCGAGCAGGTAGCGACGTAGTTCTTCGAGGGCGTCGTCGAGGTCGTCCAGTCGTCGCTCGATGAGGGCGGCCGCCGGAGAGGAGTCGACGGACGTGATGGTGGCTCGAGCCCTCAGGAGTTCCTCGTGAACGTGGTCGAGTGCTCGGGCCGAGAGTCGATGCTCGACCAGTTTCGCGGACGTGTCGAGGGCGTCGCCGAGCCTCGTCAGGTAGTCGGCGAGCCCCGGGGGATCACTGAACTGTTCACGAAGTCCGTTGAGTGTGACGAGTCCCAGACGAACTCGACGCAGGGACTCGACCACACTACGCAGGTCACGGGCGTCACTTCGTCCGAGCAGAGAGGAGGACGTCAGTACGCGGCGGGCCTGGTCGACGAGGTTGAGGGCTGGGAATCCCGACGTCGACGCGGGAGCGCGCGCGTAGTCGGCGACTCCTCGTAGGGCCACACCCAGGGTTTGGCGCTGGTGACGAAGAGAGGGCGGGAGGCGTAGCAAGAGCAGGGCGGTGATCTCGATGAGAGCTCCGCAGAGGAAGAGAACTCCCACGTGGAGCGCCTGGTGGGGGCTGTCCGCGAATCGTCCGAGGACGACGTACGCCACGATGGCCTGGCTTCCCATGACCCCCGGAGTGAGTCCGAGCGAGACCGCCGCACCGGCCACCACGCACCAGGGCACGAGGAGGGCGAGGTGGAGCCAGGTGACCCCGGCGGTCAGGTTGCCGAGAACGACGGAGATGGCCATCAACACTCCGTCGGCCACGGCGAAGCGCAGCGGGACGACCGGTGCTCCGACGAGAGAGATAATCGCGACTAAGTTCGCCGCCACGCCCATCACCACGGCGGCACTCGGATTGTGCAGGGCGAGGGCCACCGCCACGCAGGCGCCGACCGGTAGGGCCGTGACGAGACCCCGGACGGGGGTGAGAAGAGAGAGGTCCCATCGAACCGACGCTCGTACCCGACTCACCACCGAGGGGGCCCGGTGGATCGAGCTCACGAGGGGTCGGCGAGCTCGAGGGCCAGCAACGGAGCGGAGGCCTTCGTGAGGCACTCGTGGTACTCAAAGAGTCCGGTGGAGTCGGCGACGACGCCACCCCCGGCCTGCACCGTGGCGACGCCGTGGCGTAGCCCGACGGTTCGAATGGTGATAGCGAAGTCGCAACCACCGTTGAGCGAGAAGTAACCGACCGCACCCCCGTAGGGCCCGCGGCGCACCGGTTCGAACTCGTCGATAATCTCCATGGCCCTCACCTTGGGTGCACCAGACAGGGTGCCCGCGGGAAAGAGGGCGTTAAAGGCGTCGATGGCGTCGAGTCCCTCGGCCAGAGTTCCCGACACCTCCGAGACGAGGTGCATCAAGTGGGAAAAACGTTCCACGTGAGCGAGCGAGGTGACCGTCACACTGCCCGGGGTGCTCACCCGGCCGATGTCGTTACGTCCGAGGTCGACCAGCATGACGTGCTCGGCGATCTCCTTGTCGTCGGCCAACATTTCCGCCTCGAGGGCGCGGTCCTCGGCCTCGCTCGCCCCCCGACGACGCGTGCCGGCGATGGGCCGGGTGGTGACGAGGCCGTCCGTGACGTTCACGAGCATCTCGGGGGAGGCCCCCACCAGTTGGGCGTCACCGGTGTCGAGTAGGTACATGTAGGGAGAAGGGTTGAGTGAGCGAAGCACCCGGTACAGGGTCAGGGGATTGACTCTCGAGGGGCGTCGAAACTGCTGGGAGGGAACGACCTGGAAGATATCGCCGGCGTAGATGTACTCCCGAGCTCGCTCGACGACGGCGGAGTAACTCTGCGCCGTGAAGTCGGAGTAGCTCGCGGCGATCTCGCGAATGGGCACCCCGTCACGGTGTTGGGGGGCGTAGGCGACGAGTCGCTCGAGCTGGGGATCAACCTCGGCTGGCGTGAGCAGGGTCTCTTCGATCTCGCTCAGTCGCTTCTGGGCGGTCTCGAGGGCGTCGCTCGGGTCGGTCTCGTCGTCGCTGATCGCGAGCACGACCACGGTGGTGGAGTGTCGCAAGTGGTCGCAGATGAGCACGGCCCCGGGAAAGGAGAAGTCGGCGTCGGGCCAGGGATCGTCACCCGGATCGGCGGGCAGGTGCTCGAGTCTGCGCACGTAGTCGTAGGTCACAAAGCCAATGGCCCCGCCCACGAACGGCAGCTGGGGACTCGGAGCAACCCGGTATCGCGCCAGCAACACTCGAACTGCTTCGAGGGGGCCGAGACCGGAGGGTACCGACGCTCCCGCAACCTCGGTTCGTGACCCGGTGCTCGTGACCCGCCAGAGCCGGTCGAGTCCGATGAAG
Organism: Acidimicrobiaceae bacterium; assembly: GCA_013044285.1. Classification (GTDB taxonomy): domain Bacteria; phylum Actinomycetota; class Acidimicrobiia; order Acidimicrobiales; family RAAP-2; genus RAAP-2. Next base: position 9,064 of record JABEUS010000085.1, on the reverse strand, counting down.
GAGTAGCGGCCCGTACCCTCGCCGAGGGCCGCCGATTCGAGAAGACAGAAGGCCGAGTGGGGAGCGAGGCGTTGGTAGAGAGAGACCGGGGTATCGCGGTCGAGTTGGAGTGTGCGGTGCAGGGGCACGACGGTGTAACCCTGATCGAAGAGGGCGATCACGTCAGAGGGCGTGGGCTCCACCCCCCCAGGTTACCGGGCGCCGGCTCCTACACTGGTGCGATGGAGCGCCCCTCGATCCTGGTCGTCGATAACTACGACTCCTTCGTCTACAACTTGGTCCAGTACCTCGGCGAGTTGGGGGCGCACTGTGAGGTCGTGCGTAACGACGTCGTCGACCTCGCTCGTATCCACGAGTGTGACGGCGTTCTCCTCTCGCCGGGACCGGGACACCCCCGCGACGCGGGTCGTTGTTTGGAGGTGATCGGGGAGTGTCGCAGGAACGCCCGGCCGTTATTCGGAGTGTGTCTCGGACACCAAGCACTGGGCGAGTTCTTCGGGGCGACCATCCACTCGGCGCCCGAACTGCGCCACGGTCGGGCCAGTCGGATCGACCACAACGGTCACGGGGTCTTTAGAGGTCTCGACTCCCCACTGATTGTTGGTCGCTACCACTCCCTCGCGGTGGACGAGGCGACGTTGAGCGATGAGTTTGAGGTGACGGCTCGGGTCGACGGGGTGGTCATGGCGATGCGTCACCGAGAACTTCCCCTCGAGGGCGTGCAGTTTCACCCGGAGTCGGTCCTGACCCAGGGGGGCTACCTGATGCTGGCGAACTGGCTCGCGAGTTTCGGCTTTCCCCGTGGTCTAGAGATCGCCCCGGCGCTCTCGGAGATGGCCGAGGTGCGTCGCCGGGCCCTGCCCGAACCGGCGGCCTAGTTCAGCACGGTCCCGACGGGCCAGCGGGTCTCGACTACTCCCTCGGCCGTGAGTTCTACGCGGTAGGCGCCCGGACCACTGTGCGGATCGACCGGAAAATCGCTCACGACTCGCGCGGGCTGGTCGTTTTCGTAGAGGATTCCGACGTGATCGTCGGTCGCGAAGGCGAGGGGTCCGAGGACTCCTTCGCTGATCAGCTGGTGCAGGAGGGGTCGGCGCTGGGCCTCGGAGTTGTAGTGCACCCCGTTGGCGTACGGAACCAGGGCGAGTCCGTTCGTGACCGGACGCAGCGTCGGTCCGTAGGAGTCGGTGGTGCCCCCCTGGTGCCAGCAGAGCGAACCGGCCGACACCCCGGCGAGAATCGTGCCCGCCTCCCAGGCGTCTCGCATCGCGAGGTCGACGCCGTGGAGTCGCCAGAGGACGAGAAGGTTCGCGACGGAACCTCCACCGACCCACACCAGGTCGGAACCACTGAGCCGTTCCTCGGGGTCCCCGGAGGGCTGGGGGAAGAGTCGAAGATCGGTGACGTCACACCCGGCGACGTTGAACGCCTCGTAGAGAGCGGCGTAGAAGGCGGAGTCGTCCCCGGAGGCGGTCTCCACCAAGCAGACGCGGGGTCGGGTCTTTCCGGTGAGGGCGAGGGCTTCGAGGACCATGTCGCCCACCCGGTAGGAGCGCTGAACTGGTCCGGGCACGAATCCCCCGGACGTGGCGAGTAGACGACGAATCATTCGAAGTTGGGGCCGACGGTTCGGGTGCGCTTGATCTCGTAGAACCCGGTGGTCGAGGCCACCGCGACGACGCCGTCGAAGAGTCGCCCGGCCGCCTCACCCTTCGGAGCGGGTGTCACGACCGGTCCGAAGAACGCGACCTCTCCGACGTGAATGACCGGGGTTCCGACGTCCATTCCGACGGCGTCCATTCCGGCGTGGTGACTCACCGTGAGGGGCTCGTCCCACGAGGTGTCCTCGAAGGCGCCGATGTAGGTGCCGTCGAGACCGGCGCTGGCGAGAGCGCGCACGGAGGCCTCTCGTAGGTCGTCTCGGTGTCCGCCCACGTGGTAGTACTCACCGAAGGCGTCGTAGAAGGCTCGTAGGGCGGCCTCACCCTCTCGCTCGTTCAGGGCGATCATGACTCGTACCGGTCCCCACGCCTCGGCCATCAAGGAGACGTACTCCTCGGGCAGGTCCCGTCCGTCGTTGAGGACGGCGAGACTCATCGTGTGAAAGCGCACGTCGAAGTCGCGGACCCGGCCCGCTTCGAGGAGCCAGCGTGAGGTCATCCAGGCCCAGGGGCAGATGGGGTCAACCCACAGATCGACGGGGGTGTTCATTGATTTCCTCCAAGGTGAGAGAGTAGGTGGGCGAGAGAGTTCACGAGGTGGACGACCGCGTCGAGATCGAGCATTTCGTCGATGCCGTGCGCGTTCGATTCGGGGCCGAGAACCCCCGTCGCAATGAAGGGGACCCCGGGGTAGCGCTGACCGAGTTGGTAGAGAAACGGAATGGTCCCGCCCTCTCCGGTGAACGCGAGGGGGGCACCGTAGCTCGTCAGCGAGGCCTCTTCGAGAGTGTCGCGAAGGCGAGCCGGAAGCTCACTAGCCGCCCAACCACTGGCCGCCGAGCCGAGGACGACCTCGACGTGGGCCCCCTCTGGTGGGTTCTGGGAGAGAGTCTCAACGAGGGCCGCGGCCGCTCGCTCGGAGTCGACGAGAGGTGGGAGACGCAGCGACAGCGTGGCCGTCGTCGAGGTGCGCAGCACGTTGCCGGCCTGGCGGGGTTCGGGAGCTCCGGCGAGTCCGATGACGGAGAGAGCGGGCTTCCAGGTACGACGCAGGAGTCGGTCGGCGGCGTCGGCACCCATGAGCTCTACTCCGTCCAGGGTGGGCATCTCCTGGGCGATGACGTCACCGAACTGGCGAGCGACGTCGGCGTTCGCGTCGCTCACCCACGCGGGGATAGGGCAGTGGGCCTCGTTGAGGAGAACCTCCCCGGTCGCGGAGTTCTCCACCCGATCGAGGAGCTGGCGAAGTAGGCGAAAAGAGGAGGGGACGACACCGGACGCACTTCCCGAGTGCTGGGCGCGCTCGAGCACGCTGACCGTGACGTCGACGTTGACGAGACCTCGTAGAGAGGACGTCACCCAGAGTCGATCGTAGGAGAGGGCGCCGGAATCGAGGCAGATCATGAGCTCTACGCGACCGAGAACGTCTCCCAGGTGGTCGAGGTAGGCCTCGAGGTCGGGTGAACCACTCTCTTCGGAGGCTTCAATCAAGAGGACGCAACGGGGATGGCTCGCTCCTCGGTGACGCACCTGTTCGAGGGCGCTCACGGCGGCGAAGGTCGAGTAGCCGTCGTCGGCCGCCCCCCGGGCGTAGAGCCGGTTGCCTCGTCGCACGGGAGAAAACGGGGCGAGTCCCTCACTCCACTCCCCGAGCGGCGGCTGCTTGTCGAGGTGACCGTAGAGAACGACGGTCTCGTCCGTACTCACGCCGTGGGCCGGCACGTCGACGAGGAGGAGGGGGGTGCGTCCCGCTAAGCGCTCGAGGCGCACGTCGGCGTCGGGTAGTCGCACCGCGACCCACTCGGCGAGCAGTTGGGCGGCGGCGTCGAGGTGGCCACTCGTCGACCAGTCCGGTTCGAAGTGGGGGGAGAGGGCGGGGATTGCGCAGTACGCCTCCAGGGTGGGCAGTACGTCACGTTCGAGGTCAGCGAGTGTGTAGGCCATAGGAGTGAGGCTACTTTCCCCGACGTCGATCTATCTCGGCCCAGCAGTAGCGAGCGGCGAGACTGCGCAGTCCGCTCAGGTGTTCGGCGTCGTGGCGCAGGGATCGCTCACTGATCGTCTCGTCGAGGTCGTGCAACATGCTCCAGCCCACTCGAACGCCGTAGTCACCCGACGGCCAGACGTCGGGTCGCCCCAGGCAGTTCATCAGGTACATGTGAGCACTCCAGGTCCCTAACCCTTTGAGAGCGGTGATCTCGGCACTCACCTCGGCGTCCCCCAGTCGTCCGTGGCGTTCGGGACGAAGAGACCCGGCGAGAGTCGCCTCGGCGAGACGCACCATCGTCTCGGCCTTCGTGGTGGAGAGTCCCGCCGTGCGCAGCGCGGGGGCTCCGACCGCGAGTACCCGGTCCGGGGTGGGTTCGCCCACGAGAGTGAGGACGCGTGTGTGGATGGTCTCCGCGGCCGCTCCGGCGAGTAGCTGGTAGCTGACGGTACGCAACAGGAAGGGAAATCGGTCGGCGACGGGGGAGTTCCGGGAGAGGGGGAGGGCTCCTCGAGCGGCGACCACGACGGCGAACGCCGGGTCTCGCCGGACTAGCTCCGCGGCGGCCTCACGGGCGTTCACGAGAGGTAGATCCCGGCGGGTGCACTCGTTGCCGAGGCCACCACGTCGCTCAGTAGAGCGCCGATGGCGCGCACCGGGGCGGCCGGAAAGCCGAAACGGCGACGGGCGAGGCAGACTCGACGCTGGGCGATTCCTTCAATCGGAATCCCGGCGAAAGTGACCCGTAAGTGGGGGGTCAACATGGTGGCCGGGAGAATCGAGGCTCCGTGTCCATCGAAGGTTAAAGAGGCGATGGTGCGCAGACCGTCCAGTTCAATGAGCGGGCGCAGGGTGACCCCCTGGGCGAAGGAGGCGTCGTCAATCTCTCGTCGAAGGGGAGTACCGGGGTAGGGCAAGAGAAGTTCGAAGGGAGCTAAGTCGTGGAAACTCACGCTCTCGTGGTTGCCGAGAGGGTGGGTCTTTTCCACGATGAGGACGAGGTCCTCACTGAAGAGGTCGGTTTCGGATAACTCCGGGGCCTCGATGGGCCAGGCGAGAACGGCGAGGTCCAACTGGCCCGAGACCAACTGGGGCTCAATGACCGAGTTCGTCCCCTCCGTGATGCGTAGCCGTATGTGGGGGTACTCGCTTTTGAGGGCTCGGAGAAGAAGTGGAACGATCCACCGGCCGGCCGTCCCAATCATGCCTAACGAGACCTCACCTCGAATGTCGGCGTTCAACTCCGAGACGTCGGAAGCGATGGCGGCCAGTTCGGCGAGAATGCGTCGGGCCCGCTCGACGACGACCGCCCCCGACTCCGTCAGTCGACCGGTGGATCGTTCGACAAGTTCGGAGGCGAGTTCTCCCTCCAGACGAGCCACGCGCGACGAGATATTGGACTGCACCGTACCCAGAGCGTCGGCCGCCTTCGAGAAGGTGTGATGCTCGGAAATCGCCACCAGGGCTTCTAGTTGACGAATCTCCATGTATCGATTATACAGATGGAAACTATCAAGTCAATTCCGTTGCAAGATAGGTTCTCGACCTGCATACTGGTCTCAGCATGTTTCACCGAACCCCCCCTCGGTGAGGCATCGGTTTGACGAAAGGGCCGCCCAACCCCCCCAGGGCGGCCCTTTCGCTTTTTCCGTGTGACTTTCTAGCACGGCGGGGACGGTTAGCGTCGTGGACGTGAAAGTCCCGATGTCCCCCCGAGCCCGGGTCGCCAGTGGCGCCGTCGCCCTCGTGAATCGGCTCTCTCGTCGGTTGGGTCGCGGGGACGGAATGGTCGTGGGCGGATGGGTGGGTCTCTTCCTCGATCCCCACCTCCTCTCCGACTTGACTCGTTCTCGAGAAGTAGTCCTGGTGTCGGGAACCAATGGGAAGACGACGACCGCGGCGCTCATGAGGTTGGCGTGGGGGCACGGAACTGGGGGGAACACCACGGGAGCAAATATGCCCCAAGGTCACGTCGCCGCCCTCGTCTCCGATCGGTCCCCCCGCATGGTGCTCGAAGTAGACGAGGCCTACCTGGGCGAGATTGTTCACAGCACTCGGCCCCGCGCAATCCTTCTTCTCAATCTCTCGCGAGACCAACTGGACCGGGCGGCCGAGGTTCGTAACCTGGCGCTGCGCTGGCGCGAGGCCCTGGAGGGTTGCTCGGGAGTCGTGGCGAACGCCAACGATCCGTTGGTGGTCTTCGCAGCCGAGACGGCAACTCAGGTGCGCTGGGTCCGCATTCCTACTCCGTGGCGAAAAGACGCCGCGTCGTGTCCCCACTGCACTCGACCGCTGAGGTTCGGCTCCGAGGGGGAGTGGTGGTGCGACTGTGGGTTTCGTCGACCGGAAGACTGGTGCGGGCACTTGAGGGACGGTGTGGTCTGGCTCGGAGAACGCTCCGTACCACTCCACCTCTCGATTCCCGGCGCGGTCAATGAGGGTAACGCGCTCATCGTTCTCAGCACTCTCGACCTGCTCGGAGGAGACGCCCTAGCGGGCGGCGCGCGGCTCGCCGAGCTGCGCTCGGTGGGCGGCAGATATCAAGTCTTCACCTGGCGGGGTCGTCGAATTCGGTTGATCTTGGCGAAGAATCCCGCGGGCTACGGAGAGGCACTCGCGAGTGTGGATTCGCGGGAGCGACTCTGGATCGCGATCAATGCCCGAATTGCCGATGGGAGGGATCCCTCCTGGCTCTACGACATCGATATCTCGTCACTCACCGGGCGAGAGGTGATGTGCCTCGGAGAACGTCGTCTCGACCTGGCGACGCGTCTGGTCTACGGGAACGTCACGGCGGAGGTTCTGGACGATCCCGACTCACTCGGGGTGAGTTCCGAAGAGATCTGTCTCGTGGCGAACTACACCGCGTTCCGGGAGTGGCGTGCTCGATTGGAAGCTTCGTGAAGATCGCGGTCGTCTTTCCGGAGCTACTCGGGACCTACGGGGACGGCGGTAATGCGCTCTCGCTCGCCTGGCGAGGCAGAGCCCGTGGGATCGACGTGAGCGTAGAGGAGGTGGCCCTCGACGCACCTCTTCCCGACGCCGACCTCTACCTCCTCGGAGGAGGTGAGGACGGACCCCAGCGCCTCGCGACCGAGCGGCTCCGAGAGGTGGGCTTCGTCGATCGAATTGCCGCAGGGGCTCACGTCTTCGCCGTGTGCGCGGGACTCCAAATCCTCGGCTCCCACTACGCGGTCGAGGGAGATGACCTCTTCCCGGGTCTCGGACTCGTGCCGGCCGTGACGGTGCGCGGGACTCCGCGTGCGGTCGGCGATCTCGCGGTCCGAGTCGGTTCTCGCACCCTCGTCGGATTCGAGAACCACGGAGGACGGACCTCGCTCGGAGAGGGGCTCGGAGCCCTCGGTGAGGTGGTGCGAGGAGTTGGTAACGACGGTCACGTCGACGGCTTTAGCGCCCCGCGGCTCTGGGCGACGTACGCCCACGGTCCAGTCCTCGCGCAGAACCCGTGGTTCTGTGACGAGATCCTCGAAACGATCAGCGGGAAGGACCTGACGCCTCTCGTCAGCGTCGCCGACCGGCTCTACGAGACTCGAGTGAGTCAGATCGCCGACTAGTAGCCGTCGTCGCGCTGGGTAATTCCGTAGGAGGGATCTCCACTGACGCGTCGACCGAGTTCGGCGACGGCTTCTTCAATCCGGGATCCGAAACGACGAATGGAGCCATCGTCTCCGGCGATGAGAGGAGTGCCGAAGTGGACGCTCACCGGATGACGAGACTGGGAGGGGCCCTCGGTGAATCGGGGGGCCTTGGCGTACTTAGGTCCCCGCAGATACCCCGCTTCGTGGATGTAGGTGGGAATGACGGGTATCCGGGTTCGCTCGGCCAGGTAGGCCGCCCCACCTTTGAAGTCCTGGAGGTTGCCGTCGGGGCTGCGACCCCCTTCGGGGTAGAGCAAAAGATTCCACCTGTCCTCGATCAGGTCGAGGGCCAGTTGAGAGCTGCGCCGATTGATTTTGTGGCGATCAATCGGGATGGCGTTGAACTGCAGAACGGTTTTAAAGGCCCGCCAGGGTGACATGAAGAACTCGTCCATCGCCGCCGCGACCACTAGGCGGCGCCGAATTCGTTGGGGGAGGGCACTGAGAATAAGGGGAGTGTCGAGGTGAGTCGTGTGGTTGGCGACGATGATGTACGGCCCGGGGCCCGACAAGTTCTCGAGTCCACTGACGGAGAGGTGTGACATGCGCCGCACGAGGGGGCTCACGACGCCTTCGTAGTAGAACCCGCGCACGAGTCGAGCGAGGGGTCGTCGACCCCAGTGGGTCGGAAAGTCCAGTCCGACGCGACTCATCGTCAGGAACGCTTGGGTCGGGTGCCCTTAGGGGTGTAGCGCTTCGACGGCTCGATCGACTTGATGGCATCGGGGACACTCGCACCGCGACGTGAGCGCGGAGCTCGCGGAGTGCGGGTGGCGCGCTGAGCGCGAGCGGCACTCGCGGCGCCCTTGAAGGACGCGTCACCAAACTTGTGGATACGCCAACCCCGCACGAGAAGCCAGCCCGCGAGGCCGAAGTACAAGATGCCGGCCGCCCCGGAGAGGAATCCGAGAATCAGTGAGAACACCGCGACGGCGGGGCGGTTGCGCAGGTAACCGAAGATGGCAATCAAAGCGCCCATGACGAGCAGACCGAGGAAGACAACGTAGTAGTCCGATGGGTGGTACATCACCGACTTCTGGCAAGTCGACTTCACCAGGGAGTAGCCGAGCGAACAGGTGTGGTGAGCCGAGGGGGTCTGAGTCTGGGTGACGACAGTGTTGTGAAGTAGGTGGGGAATGAAGAAAAGGGTGGAGATCAGTGCGACGACGCCCCCGCCGAGCGAAAAGTTCCGTTCGAGTTTGTCGAGGTTGAGCGACCTCCACTGGGGGAACCTACGAGGTGCGGGGTTAGAGAGGATGGGGTCTGACACGACGCTAAGGCTACCTTCATCCCGGTGCCAGCTATCTCGAGCGGCTAGACTTTCCCACTCGGGGCGCTTAGCTCAGTTGGTTAGAGCGCAGCCTTCACACGGCTGAGGTCGCAGGTTCGAGTCCTGCAGCGCCCACGGAACGTAGTGTTGTTAACGCCCCCGTGACCAGGTATAAAGGGTGTCGAATACGTAGCGAAGGAACTTGATCCCAATTAGCGTTGCGCTCAACTTGCTCCACAAATCGCGTCACGTGCAGCGTCAGTGCTCAACCTTAAGTGGGTTCACGGGGATCTGGCCAGTGTCGCGGAAATCCGTAACATCTCGCGAGCCCTGTCATACGGCCTCGACGCGCCGTCAAGGGCAACGGTCGAGGTGATGACGTCACCGTGCTTGACATCTCATTGGTGATCGAACGTTCGTTGAAGTAGCGCCGCTGACTTCGCTGCGTTGCCTACGACTTGGTCGTGGTGGTCGTGGTGGTCGTGGT
>JABEUS010000084.1 GCA_013044285.1 Acidimicrobiaceae bacterium | reverse complement strand
GTCCCGTGGCGTGTGCAAAGATTGCATCGAAAAGGTGGCCTTCTCTTTGGTTGAATTTGTAGTGTGGCAACTCAAATTCTACATGCTGGGGATACCTTTTTCGCCTATGGTCAGCCCTTCAGACCAGCGTTTTCACGCTGGATCCAGGTTTAGATGTGCGCGGGAGTTCATTTGTTAGCAGTAAGTGGCAACTGCCACTCCGATTAGAGATCCAACGGCGACGGTACCAAAGGCAACAATCTCAAGAACCACGCCAACCCCTTCAGGTAGGGTAACAATCCCAAGTGCCTCAAGAGCGGTAAGGCCCGTCCCCAGGGCCCCAACGCCTCCTCCAATATATGCTCCAGGGGTAATTACTTCCTCAGCAGCGTTTGTGCAAGATTGCTCCGCGTTCGCCAGGTCACTTTGGGCCTTCTCGATAGCGTGAAAGCAAGGTATCGCACAACAACCCTTTTGCCTGAGAGTCTCGCCGACCCACGGTGAGCCTCACCCTAGAGCCCGGTGAATGGATTATCAACCATGACGTCACTTAGCCAGAATCCACCTTCGATCTCTCGTAGTCGGTACATATTGATCACCGTGAGTTCGGTGACCTTTTACGGACACCGCACTTTCGGTGCTCTTACCGGACCTTATTCATCGGTCCAGCTGACTGTGGTCCGATAGCGACCTCCGACACCACGAGGCGTGCGCGTCCACCAGCGCCGCTCCGCACTCGTCGCACTCTGTCGCACGAGGTCCGGTGGAACGCTTGAGTGCGCGGGCTTCGACGAAGCGGCGCTGGTGGCCCTTCTTCACGTCAACTCCTCACTGGCCGAGGCCGTTCAACGACGGGGCCTACCCCCGATTGAGGGGCCCGAACGCCAGCGTTTCCTTGACGCAGCCCGAATTGACTTCCAAGATTTCGCCATGCTCGGTGACGCCACAGCCACATTGGAAGATGGCATCCTACGACTCGAAATTGATTTGCGGGCGAGCGACTCCTAGAACTCGAGCGAGGGGTGTCGGGGGTCACTACCGGACAGAGCACACCACTCCTACTCTTTGTGTCCCCGCACGATCTTGCCCCGACTCGGGTCCGGTCAGAACTTCTCACTTTGAGGAGCGCCAGCCCCCACCGCAGATGTCAATCGTCACTCTGAACGGTCTTTCCCACTGGTCACGGTCCTTCACGACAGTGGCCCGGCGGAAGAGAGTTCTCGCCTCCGCCACGTGTAGCGGACCGATTCTCCGGACACCGCCGAGAACGTCGGGTCGGACGAACGCACGGAGAACGGGAACCTTCGGACCGTCGACCGGGACCATCTTCTTTCAGCGCGTGAACTGTTGTTGATGAAGGTCGCCGAGGTCGACCGTCGATTTCTCGCGCCCACGCGTCTCGCCTTCTTGAGCACTAGTGGGACGAGGATCCTTCCACGACATTCGACGACGTGACAGTGGCGCCAACCGCGAACTGGCCAATTATCGTCACACCGTCGCTGAGATAGACCGGGATAGCGGCGCTAGCAGTGGGGGCGACGAAGTTTCCTTGAGCATCCCTGGGATAGCTTTCCACCTGCTGCAGAGTGGGAGGTGGGCCTAGAAGGTCACTCTTTCTGACGTAACCCGTGAGTCCATTGCTTGCTCGCACCTCAATCAAGTCGGGCATTTGGGAGGGGCTGTGAGACTTAAGTGCCGAGCCGTACGTCTCTCCTCTCCCATTGACGTGAAAAGCGAGTACGGACGACTGCTGGGTCATCGCCGTTCGTGGGGAACTGACGTGAGCGGTGGTGAATCCTACGGCAACGCTTGAGACACCAACCATCACGAGAGCACCCCACGCCACGATTCTTTTCATCTTGGCCCTCCTACGAGTTTTCGTTCGGACTTGGCCAACTTGGGTAGGTGTCATAATTCACACCGTTCCACGCTCGGCTAGCCCCTTGGCTGTAATAAATAGGCCCTGCACCGCAGCCCGGTGACACTCCAACGCTAAAGCCGATGAGCGGAGTACCGTTGTAGGTCCAGTTTCCTGCCCTGCACAAAACGCCACTAGATTCGAACATCATTGGCTTGACACCCATGTACCCCGCCGGCACCTGGGCATAAAAATTCTGGGTTGCCACCAGGATTGTTGCATCCGCTGGGAACCCGGACGTCGTGTCTATTGTGTTCTGATTGAAGTACTTGTAGCCATCGGAATAGTTGTAATTACTTCCCTGAGCTCCTCCCTGCGCAAAAGAACGACCTGAGGAAATTCCGACCGCCACTATCACGGTAATCGTGGCAGAAAGCAGTAGTTTCCGGCGTCCTGGCAAATTTGCCTCCACCCGTGGTATTGGGTACTAGAGATGACGATAGCCTTCGAAGAGTCGGGGGTCAAGGCTCACAACTCTTCGACTCCCCGTGGTTCTCCCCACTTCACTGGACCACTGGGACAGACGGGCGACGATTGCAGCAGGTCTCGAGAGACGCACTCGACAGGGGTTCTCGAGACTCGACCTCGGACGAAGAACTGCCTCCCCCATCTCGAACCGATCTATTGGGACTACCAGCGTCGCCGCGAAGACGAGGAGACGACTCTGGAACCGCGAAGAACCCTCACGACACAACGGGACGTGGACCTAGGAGGCCGCCACCATCCTCGCGCGCGCTTCGTCAATTAGAGCACCGGCGGCGTGGAGATCTGCTTCGGCGGAGAGTCGGCGGGCGGGTGACGTTGTGGCGGCGTAACACCCGTTGACCGCCCGCAGGAGAGACTCGTAGGCTCCCGAGAGGAGCGTCGAGGTCTGCGAGTCCGGCGTGGGGAGTGCCGCGGCGGCGGCGTTCGAGTCGAGGTAGAGCACGGCGCAGACGAGGTGGAGATTGCCGGGCGTCGCGCGGGGATCGAGGAGTTGGGTCTGGACCTTGTGGGCGTCCCCCACCAACGTGGTGAGATTCGCGAGAACGCTGCTCTGGGTCATCCAATTCTTGAGTGCGCTCGCCGGGCTCTGCGTGCCACACGCGGCGAGCGTGAGAGAACTAGCGACCAGGAGAGAGGCGAGTCGAACGAACCTCACCGCACGACGACGAGGTGCAGGTCCCGGCGCCCCCGACGAACGAGGAGGTATCGACCGTGGAGGACATCCCCGAGTCCCACGCGGTCCTCGCTGCCCACTCTCTCGTTATTGACGTAACACCCGCCCTGTTCGACGAAACGACGAGCCTCACCCCTAGACCCGGCCAACTCGCAGCGCACGAGGAGATCGACCGGATCGAGGCCGTCTCGCAACTCCTCGAGGGATATATCAGACGAGGGAGCGTCAGCCGTGACCTGGAGGAGCAGCGCCTCATCGAGGTCCCGGATGGAGGGAGCAAAGAGGGCCTCACTGGCCCGTTCCGCACCAGCCAGCGCGTCGGCGCCGTGTACGAGTTCCACCACGGCTCGGGCCAGGGCCCGTTGTCCGGCGCGTTCCTGCGGTGACTCCAGGGTTCGCTGGTCGAGCTCGAGAATCTCTTCGTGCTCGAGGAAGGTGTAGAAGCGCAGCAAGGTAGGCACCATCACGTCGTCGACGTTCACGAGGAACTGATAGAGGGCGAAGGGCGAGGTGCGCTCGGCGTCGAGCCAGACCCGCTCGTTTCCCCCATCGGACTTCCCGAACTTTCGCCCGTCGGGGCGTAGGAGGAGGGGCGAGGTGAGACCGGCGGCCGAGCGACCGGCGGCCTTGCGCACGAGCTCGGTGCCGAAGGTGATATTGCCCCACTGGTCCGATCCGCCGAGTTGCAGGGTGCAGTCGTGGTCGAGGTGAAGACGGAGAAAGTCGTAGGCCTGCAGCAACGTGTAAGAGAACTCCGTAAAGGAGAGCCCGACGTCTTCTCGCTCGAGACGCGACTTCACCGCTTCTTTCGCGATCATCTGATTCACGGTGAAGTGCTTGCCCACGTCGCGCAGAAAGTCAGTGAGTGGAATAGTCGTGAGCCAGTCCGCATTGTTCAAGAGCAACGCCTGGGTCGAACCCGCCGCGGGTGAGAAGTCGAGGAAACGCGCCAGTTGGGCTCGAATACCCTCGAGATTCTCGTCGATCTGCTCTCGGGTCAGGAGAGGTCGCTCGGAGTCCTTAAAACTGGGGTCACCAATGAGACCGGTGCCCCCACCGGCGAGGGCGATTGGTCGGTTTCCGGCCAGTTGAAGTCGGCGTAGGTTGCAGATCTGCAGCAGGTGACCGAGGTGGAGGGAGGAGGCCGTCGGATCGAAACCGATGTAGGCCGTCACGCCCCCGGCCGAAAGTCTCTCGAGTACGAGGGGGTCGGTTGCCTGGTGTACAAGGCCCCGAAACTCCCAGTCAGCGCGCAGTTCCATGGGCGCAGTCTACGAGTGTCCCCCGGGAGCACTCGTTCTCTCGAACATCCCGGCACAGACGCGAGCGACTACCACCCCGACTATGAATTGAATCTCCCCCGAGCACCTGGTCAAACCGGCGGGGCTCCTGGCGCCTGGCACTCATCTACGCCATCTCCTTCCATGGATCTCCACCTGGGGTGAAGTGACATCACCTCTCCCGACGTCAGGTCTCTACCTGGGTGCTCCGGCGTCACCCCCGAAGCGCCTACGGGGAGGGATTCAGCGCGACCGGCCGGAACACTCCTCGAGGGGAACCTCTCGATCTTTCCTTTTTCACACCTAGGGCGTAATCGAGTGGGATCACCACGATCGCTCGTTCCCACCGCGGAGGTGCTTCTAGTTCCGGCGGGGCCCTTCATCTCTCTCAGAGCTGAACTTTCGACACCAACGCTTTGAAATGATGAAAAGTGCAAATCGGGACCTCGAGATGGTCCTGGGACGTCGTCGGTCCAGAGCTGACCTGCTCGAAGGCGATATTCGCCTTCGACACCCGTATCTGCGCAAACCCTTTATTTTCCGTATTTCGACGGCCATGCGGTCGCCTGCTACTCCATCCTGAGAGAACCTGAGAAGCAGCCTCCACCCAAAGTACGAAGTGAACCACTAAGTTATTGACTTAGTGTAACTAAGGCACAACCGAACAAAAGTGCAATCATTGCATAAAGGAGCAAAATAATGTCGGAACAGAAAGGTCGGGGTTCGTCGGCTCGCCGTCGATTCGTCCCCGCGACCGTGGTCTCGGGGCTCGCCGTCGCGGCGCTCTCACTCACCACCCTCTCGGGCTCGTCGGCCGGATTCGCCGCCAGCATCACGAACAGTAACAACACCGCGGCCTCCGGTGTCCTCGTCATGCAAGAGACCAACTCCGCGGGCACGACGACCTGCACCTCCACCGACGGCGGGACGGTGTCGACCAACTCCTCGACCTGCACCACGATCAATAAGTTCGGTGGGAGCACCACGATGGTCCCCGGACAGTCAGTGGTGACGACGGTGAACATCAAGAACATCGGTACCGTACCGGCCAACACCTTCACGTTGACCCCGGGATCGATCTGCACCCAGTCGAACAACGGAGCCCTCAACGGGACCGCGACGGACTTCTGCGCCAAGCTCGACATCGTGGTCACCAGTGGAGCCACCACGGTGTTTAACGGAACGGCGGCCACCTTGGCCGGAGCGACCCCGATTGCCCTCTCGGCGCCCGTGGCTCCGGGGACCTCGGTGCCCTTCACCTTCACGACCACGCTCAGTTCCACGGCGGGTAACACCTACCAGGGCCTCGCCGCGTCGCTGCCGTTGACCTGGACCTTTAACAGTTAGTAGACGATGACGGCGCGTCATTTCCGGTCTTCGGACCTCAACATACGCGCCGTCATCGGTCGAATCGCGATGGTGGCGGCCATCACGGTGATTGTGGTGACTCTGGCCGGTACGGCACTGTTTCTTCTCCGTGGTGGTCGCCTCTTCGTGATTCAGAGCCCCTCGATGGGCTCAACCGCCCCGATCGGCTCTCTCGTCGCCACGACTCCGGTCCCCTGGTCCTCTCTGCACGTGGGCGACGTCATCACCTTCCACCCCCCAACTGATCTAGTCCAGACCTACACCCACCGCATCGTGTCGATTTCCGCCCGGGGTATCGAGACCCGCGGCGATGTCAATAGTGCGACAGACGGCTGGCTGATCCACCCGGCCAACCTCGTGGGCCGGGCGTCCCTCATTCTTCCCGCAATGGGGTGGGTCGTCGAGATGATGCCCTGGTTGTTGGTCGGCTCCGCCCTCGTCTGGTGGATCGCCGGGTGGATCGAACAGCGCCAGTGGCGTGACGCCGCCCGACACCTCGGTATCGCCTCAGTGGCGCTCATCCTCGTCCGCGTCTTTCACCCGCTCTTTCGCGTCATCGTGCTCGGTTTCGGGTCGAGCGCTCACGGAGACCAGGTCCACATCGTGAGCGAAGGACTCCTTCCCATCCGAGCGGTCGCCTCCGGTGGAGCCCACTCCGTTCTCTCTTATGGACAGAGTCGAGTCGTTTCGGTGGTACCGATGGGGTCCCATCACCTCTTTACTCTCTCCGAACAGGTCTTCCTCCCCGTAACCTGGCTCATCACGATCCTCGCTATCTCCTTCTCCCCCTTCCTCTGGCGACTGCTCGTACGCCCGCTCCATCTTCATCACCCCGCGGTCTCGTGATGAATCCATTTCTTCCTCGTTGGCTGCTCGGCGGCGCCCTTCTCGTGGCCACCGCCCTCCTCGATCTCGTCGTATCTCCGACCTGGGGTGGATTTAGCGCGTCGATTACCAACACGAATGATCTCGCGGGCTCGGCCCAGCAGTTCACCTGTGCCGGAGCTCAGTCCAGCAACGAGAACCTGCTGGGACAGTGGTACCTCAACGAGCCGTCCGGGTCGACGACCGCCGTCGACCACTCCCCCAACGCGAACACCGGCACCTACCAGGGGTCCATGACGACGGACGCGTCGAACACCCTGGCCTGCCCGCGCGACACCGGCGGCGCGTACGTCCTCGACGGTTCCACCAGTTACGTGTCCACCACCCACCTCTACGCCCCGACCAACGTGTTCTCTCTCGAGACGTGGTTCAAGACCACCACGACGTCCGGCGGGATGCTCGTGGGCTTCGGCAACTCACCGACCGGCTTGTCGGGCGAGT
>JABEUS010000083.1 GCA_013044285.1 Acidimicrobiaceae bacterium | reverse complement strand
GAGCGGGCCCTACCACTGCGTACCGTCGAAGACGTGCAGCGCATGGTTGAGCACTTGGCGAGCCAGCCCTCGACGGTGGGGGTCATCGGGGGCGGCTTCATCGGCCTCGAAATTGCGGAGAACCTGGCCCACCGGGGTCTGAAGGTGACCGTCATCGAGGCGCTCGACCAGGTTCTCGCCCCCCTCGACGCGGAGATGGCCGGAGCGGTCGTCGACGAGATGGAGCGCCACGGAGTCGCCGTGCGTCTCGGGTCCTCCGTCACCGCGGTGGGAGCGTCCAGCGTGGAGTTGGCGAGCGGTGAACAGGTCCCGGCCGAGTTAGTGGTGGTCGCGATCGGGGTGCGCCCCGACGTGAGTCTCGCTCGCGGGGCCGGTCTCGAGATCGGAACCCGCGGCGGAATCACCGTCAACGAGTTCAACCAGGCGTCCGACCCCTCGATCTACGCCCTCGGAGACGCGGCGGAGAAGCGCGACGCCCTCGACGGCTCGGCCAGTCTCGTGCCCCTCGCCAACGTGGCCAATCGACACGGACGGGTCGTCGCGGACCACATCATGGGTCGAGAGATTAGAGAGGTCCCGACGATCGGGACGGCCATCGTGAAGGTCTTCGACCTCACGATCGCCACGACCGGCTGGAACGAGAAGCGCCTGCGCGCGGCCGGTCGCGCGGTCGCGGTGGTGCACTCGCACCCCGCCCACCACGCCGGCTACTACCCGGGGGCCGAGTCGATGACCCTGAAACTCATCTTCGATCCAGAGTCCGGGCGCATCCTCGGGGCCCAGGGCGTGGGACTCGCCGGGGTCGACAAGCGCATCGACGTCATCGCCACCGCCCTCTACGCTCAGCTACGCGCCCCCGAACTCGCCGACCTCGAACTGGCCTACGCGCCCCCCTTCGGGTCGGCCAAGGACCCCGTCAACATGCTCGGCTACATGGCGGAGAACGTTCTCGAGGGACCCTGTCGACCCATCCAGTGGTCCGAACTCGCCGCGTGGCGAGAGGCGGGAGCCCTGATGATCGACGTGCGCACCCCCGAAGAGTTCGCCGAGGGCACCCTGCCCGGCGCGATCAACATCCCGCTCGACGAGCTGCGTGATCGAGTGAGCGAACTCGACGGTCACCGGGTCGTCGTCACCTGCCGAGTCGGCCAGCGCGGCCACACCGGCACGATGCTCCTGCTCGATCACGGCATCGACGCCGTGAACCTCGACGGCGGCTACCTGACCTGGCGTTCCTCGCCGGCCGGGCGCGCCCTACACCCAGTCTCATAACGAGAAACACGAAAGGAATCACACCACTATGTGCTCACGTACCACCTGCCGTAAGTGCGGCAAGCCGACCTGGTCGGGCTGCGGGAACCACATCGAGCAGGCCCTCGCGGGCGTGCCGAAGGCCGACCGTTGCTCGTGTCGCGAAAGCACCTCGGCGGCTCCGGCCTCCGGTGGCTTTCTCGGCAAGCTGCTCGGTCGTTAGTTCATGGTCGCGACCTGATCACTGGCGGGTCGCGACCACCTTCGAGGTGAGCCCCGGTCCGAGCGACCGGGGCTCACCCATCCCCTGGGAGAAGCACTGTCCCTTCACCATTCGACACGGAGGTGGAGTGAAGCGGTTGCCGCGGCGCCACGAGATCCCATTTCGTCGTCGCCACGTTCTCTCACCCGATGGCGGTTCGCTGTCTCGATTATCGTTCTCTTACCCCACTGTTCTTCTCACCATCGGACGGGGATAGCTCGTCCTGATGCTCCCGACTCCGACCTACCGAATGAAGGACCCGACCCGGGACCGAATCTGGTGCTGCTCGACGGGCCCTACGCCTCCCTCCATGACGAGAACGCTCGTCGGGTCGTCGAGACGGTTCTGTACCTCGTTGGCGCCCGGGTGGTCCTGACCCGCTGACCCCTCGAGGGAGACGACACCCTTCGCCGGTCTCGGGTTGCTCGGGTCGATAAAGTCGACGTTCGCGCGAACCCTCCTCCAGATCGTCGACGCCGGTGACGGCGAGGCGGCTCTCGGCGAGGTGCCCTACGCCTAACCCCGTGAGAGCGAACTTCGGGCCCGAACCGAGTTCGTGGAGGACTCCTTCCACGTCATTTCGACCACTTTTCGGGACCGTTCTCGATCTCGATCTCGCTCGCCCCGGGGCTCGCGACGAAGGACTGGAGGGGATTCTCGACCCCGTGGTCTCTACTCCCGGAGATCACGTCTCTTCGAGGTCCGTGACACCGGATCGCTAGCGTGGGTCCATGAGCACTCCTCGCCGCTACCTCGACCCGCGCGTTCTACAGCGACTCCTCGCGGAACTGGACATTCCCATGGACGAGCACCCGGCCATGATCGAGGCCGTCGACTGGTACGCCGAGTGGAGCTTTCGTCGTTTGGTCGAGCGTGACCCCGAGGTGCGCGCCGAGTGGGAGGCCTTCTTGATGTCGGCTCCCGCCCCGCTCGGACCCCTGACGGGTGACGTCGAGGACGGGTCCGGGTTTGACTTTTAGCTCCCGGGTGACGGTGGACTCCGCACCGACCCCAGGGGCAGATCCCCGAGGGGGACATTCTCCTGCCGGACGTCGCTCGCGAGGTCGAGCGGCGCCACCGGTTGGGCGGAGCACCACTCTTTAGGTGGGCGCCGCCTGCGGTCCTGGCGATGTGGGTCACCGTCGGGTGATACGGAGGGTCACTCTGGCGCTACTCGCGGTACTTCTCCACAACTGTGTCGAGACGGGTCCGAGAAGCGCGCTGGATCTCCCCGAGGCGCTGGTCGATGATGGCGAGGGGACCGTCGACCATCTGTTCGGCGGTTCCGTCGAAGGCGTCGACGGTCGCGAGCGTCCCGGCCCACCACTCCGCCTCGTCCTCGGTGGAGCCCTGGAGGAGAGACTCCGAGAGTTGGCAGACCAGGCGAGCGAGGAACCGGACCTCGCCAGTCTCCGAGAGTTCTCCGCGCTGGTCGAGAGAACAACTTTGTTTGCGCTCACCATAAGCCATGGGGGAGGAGGTGATGAAACTGGAGAAAGCCGCCAAGGTGATGCAAAACCATAACTAGGTCCAATATTTTTGGGATGAAATGGACGTGCTGGTTGAGTTTCCGGCACCACGAACGCGTGTGCACCGAATCGAGCGGACCAGGTGCTAGGGCGGGAAACTCGATTTGCGTTTCGCCACCCTCCGAGCCGTCGTTTCCCGAGTCGCGCACGAACTTGGTCACCTTGGCGTGGACCCAGCGCAGGTCGAGGCCGACCGCAGTCGCCACGACGCTCATCATGGTGAGGGACTTGTCCTTGCCGTCGATGATGACCTCACGCGGGTAGGTGTTGATTCGACCTACGACCACGACACGCATGCCCTTCGTGAGGGAGTCGGCGACGTTTTCGCCGAGCGTTCCCCAAGCCGTCACGTTCACGAAGTGGGTGCGCTCCCGGTCGCCCTGTCCCTCGTTGACGGCCACCGAAAACGTGGCCCGAGCCTTGCCCTCGCCCTGGCCCACGACAAGTCGCGGGTCGGCGGTGAGG
Organism: Acidimicrobiaceae bacterium; assembly: GCA_013044285.1. Classification (GTDB taxonomy): domain Bacteria; phylum Actinomycetota; class Acidimicrobiia; order Acidimicrobiales; family RAAP-2; genus RAAP-2. Next base: position 273 of record JABEUS010000083.1, on the reverse strand, counting down.
TTTCCGACGAAAGTGATGTTATTCATGATTGGACTTCTTTCTGCTCTTTCGAGCGGTTTACGAGAGGACGTTTTCGCCTTCTGGTTCTTTATGTGCCGAGCCCCAAATCAGTAGGCATCTTGTTAAAACTGGTTCTCTGTTCCCCAGGTGAAGAACCGAAGAATCGGCTCGATTGGTCGAGGTCCGGGTCGCCGTCACGGTGATGAGTTGCTCGCCGGGAACGGAGGCGGCGGTCGGGATGATGTGACTCGGCGGCGGCACGCAGGCCGTCTG
>JABEUS010000082.1 GCA_013044285.1 Acidimicrobiaceae bacterium | reverse complement strand
TCGCCGTCGTAGACCACCGCCACGATGGAGGCGTAACTCACCTCGGTGGCCTCTCCGTCGCGCTCGACGATTTCGTGATTGCGAATCACCGTGTCAATCTGACGGATTCGGGCCTCCATTTTGCCCTGTTCGTCCTTGGCCGCGTGGTAGTCCCCGTTCTCCGAGAGGTCTCCGAGCGAGCGTGCCGCCTCGATGACGCGCGCAATCTCGGTACGCCCCACCGTCGTGAGGTGGTGGTGCTCCTCACGCAGTTTGTCGAGAGTGGCCTGGGTAATGCGGTGAATGTCCTGCGACATGGCGCTGTCCTGTCTCTTTGAATGGGGGAGTCTACTGGGGTCGCTCGACGCTCCTTTTGCCCCACTTCGCTCCCAGTCAGCAGAATAGGACAGGACGAGGAGGGGATATGACTCAGACCTATCGCATCGCGGTTATTGGTGGTGACGGGATCGGACCGGAGGTGACCGGGGCCGCCCTCGAGGTGGTAAGGGCCGCCGGCGTAGCCATCGAGGACACCTCCTACGACCTCGGGGCCGCCCGGTTCCTGCGCGACGGTTTCGTCCTGGACGACGCGACTCTCGAGGAGCTTCGAGGGTTTGACGCCATCATGCTCGGGGCGGTGGGGCCGGCCATCGGAGACACCCGAATTCCCGGGGGCACCCTCGAGCGGGGACTGCTCTTAAAGATGCGCTTCGGTCTCGACCTTTATGTGAACTACCGACCTTTCCGAGGAGTCCCTGGGTCGCTCGCCGAGGGTTGTGAGTTCGCCATCGTGCGCGAGAATACCGAGGGTCCCTACGCCGGGGAGGGAGGACAGCTGCGACGTGGTACCCCCCACGAGATTGCGACGCAGGGTTCGGTGAATACGCGCTTTGGAGTGGAGCGTTGCGTGCGCTACGCCTTCGCCCGGGCGGAGTCGGCCCGAGTACCCCGGTTGACGCTCGTCCACAAGACCAACGTTCTCACTTTCGCCGGCGATCTGTGGAGTCGAGTCGTGAACGAGGTCGCGACGGAGTACCCGAACGTGGAGGTGGACTACCACCACGTCGACGCGGCGTGCATCTATCTGGTCGAGAACCCGCAGCGCTACAGCGTGATCGTGACCGACAACCTCTTCGGGGATATCTTGTCCGACCTCGCGGGAGCGGTGAGTGGGGGCATCGGGTACGCGGCGAGCGCGAACCTCAACCCCGACCGCACCGGAGCCTCCCTCTTCGAGCCGGTTCACGGGGCGGCCCACGACATCGTCGGTCAGAACCGGGCTAACCCCCTCGCGGCCGTCTCGTCGGCCGCTCTCATGCTCGAACACCTGGGTGAGATCGAGGCGGCCCGCCGAGTGGAGGCGGTCGTGAGGGGCTTTAACGCGGATCCCGTCGTGCTCGGTACCTCGGGCATCGTGAAGACCCTGCTGGAGAGTTTGTAATGCCCATCACGCCGACGAAGAAAATCTGGTTCGACGGTGAACTCGTCGACTGGGATCAGGCCACGACGCACGTCCTCAGCCACACCCTGCACTACGGCACTGGAGCCTTCGAAGGCATCCGGGCCTACTCGACTCCGAGAGGTCCGGCGATCTTTCGTCTTCGTGAGCACATGGAGCGGCTCCACCTGTCCTGCAAGATTCTGATGATGGACCTCCCCTTCAGCGTGGACGAACTCTGTAACGCCGCAGTGGAGGTGGTTCGGGTTAATGAACTCACGGACGGCTGCTACTTGCGTCCCCTCGTGTACCTGGGTTACGGCGAGATGGGCATCTACCCTCTCAACTCTCCGGTGAACACGGTGATCGCCGCGTGGCCCTGGGGTGCCTACCTGGGTGACGAGGGGGTGGCTCACGGGGTGCGGATGAAGATCTCCTCCTGGATTCGTCACTCGCCGGTCGCCATGCCCACCGCGTCGAAGACCGTGGGTGGGTACGTGAACTCTTCTCTGGCCAAAGTCGAGGCGGTGAAGGCCGGTTACGACGAGGCGATCTTGCTCGGAGCAGACGGCCACGTGTCCGAATGCACCGGGGAGAATCTCTTCGTCGTCTACGGTCGCTCCATCATCACACCACCTCCCTCGGAGGCTGGCGCACTGCGCGGTATTACTCAGAACTCCATCACGACGATCGCCCGGGACCTCGGCTACGAGGTGAGCTTCGAGGCGCTACGCCGCGACGACCTCTACGTCGCCGACGAAGCCTTCTTAACGGGAACTGCGGCCGAGGTGGTGCCCATCGCGTCGGTGGACGACCGGGTGGTGGGAACCGGTGAGCCCGGTCCGGTCACGAAGGCGGTCCAGTCGACGTACTTCTCCGCGGTGCGTGGCACCGAGGAGCGTTACGAGAGCTGGCTCACCTACTGCTCCTGAGTAGGCTCAGGTCGTGACTCAGCCCTTCTTCTCTCCCTCGACCCGAGCCGGTGAGGTGCGCCCTAGTCAGCACATCGCCGTACCAGAACTCGGTCGACCGCAGAAGGTGGGCGTGAGCCGTCACCCGGGTGAGGGCTCTTTTCGAGGTACTCCCGCACCGAACGAGGGTTACGCCTTCGTCCTGGCGCGACGGGCTCTCGACAATGTGGTGGCGCCCGCCCCCGCGTCTCATCACGACCTAGTGACGGCGGTGGCGCTGCTCGGTGCGAAGCGAGCCGGCGCTGATATGCGCGCGCCGACGGCGAGTGACGTGGCGTGGGCGAGTCGGGTGGTGGAGTCTCGGGGTGGTTCCCTTGCGGGACTCAGTCATAGTTACCCGATGCAACGTCGCTTCGTCGACTCGGTGGATCTGGGAGAGTTTGCAAACTAGCTCTAAAGGGGGATGGGGTGAGTTTCGACCTCAGTGAAGAACAACGCGCGTTTCGTGACGTACTGAGCGACTTCGTCAGGGCCCGAGTGACGCCCCACGCCGCCTACTAC
>JABEUS010000081.1 GCA_013044285.1 Acidimicrobiaceae bacterium | reverse complement strand
TCGGGAAGTGGCGGTGACGAGCCCGTCGCGCCATCGCTTACAGTGGAGTCATGAACGTGACTATGTTGCTCGCAGACTCCGCCCAGGTGGCCGACGGAAAGCTCTACATCCTCGGTGGGGGGTGGTCGGTCTGTGGACCACAGCCCACCCCGACCGCCGTCGCAATCAAGGTATCGGTCGATGTCCCGGAGTTCGATCTCGACCATCACTGGGAGTTGTTCCTCGAAGACGCCGACGGCAACCTCGTGCACTTCGACACTCCCGAAGGTCCTCAGAGTCTGGAGATCCGGGGAGACTTCACCGCGGTTCAACCCCAGGGTGTGCCCATGGGCACCTCGGTGGACGTTCCGCTCGCCATCAACTTGGGACCGGTGCCCCTTCCTCCCGGGGCGCGTTTTAGTTGGCGCTTCGTGATCGACGGCGAGTCACTGCCGGGTTCGATCGCCTCGTTCTCGGTACGTCCCCTCGACGAGGTCCTCGCTGACTGACGTCACCGTCGAACAGGTCACGCGTCTGCGTCGATCACTCGTCCGGGCTCGGACGGAGATGGCCCGAGACCTACCCTGGGCCGGAGCGTCGCCGTGGGGGGTGCTCGTTTCTGAAGTGATGCTTCAACAGACTCCGGTTTCGCGCGTTCGACGCTACTGGGGTCCCTTCACCACGAGATTTCCGGCGCCGGTTGATCTGGCCGGGGCGTCAGTCGCCGAGGTTCTCGGTCTCTGGCGCGGACTGGGTTACCCCCGTCGAGCCCTCCGGCTCATCGAGAGTGCGCGTGCCATCGTGGAGATTCACGACGGTGAGGTCCCCCGCACCCCGGAGGATCTCCTTCGACTCCCCGGCGTCGGGATCTACACCGCGTCGGCGGTCGCGAGTTTCGCCTTCGGGCGATCCGTCCCCGTTATCGACACCAACGTCGGGCGGGTGCTCGCGCGCGCCCTGGCGGGACGTTCGTTGAGCGCGCGCGACGCTCGAGCGTTGGCCGAAAGACTGCTGCCAGAGCGAGGGGTGGCCCCGTTTAACCAGTCCCTTCTCGACCTCGGAGCGCAGTGGTGTCGTCCGCACCCTCTCTGTGAGAGTTGTCCGGTGCGCCGGGTGTGTGCGTGGCGAGGAGTCGGGGGCGACGATCCGGCGAGGGGCTCAGCCTACGTGAGTCGAGCCCAAGCCCCCTACGCGGGTTCCGAACGAGAGCGTCGTGGTCTCGTGCTCCGGCACCTGGGTCCGGGCGCGACCGCACTGTCTGCTCTCGAGTCTCGAACGGGTCTCACTCGGGGGGATTTGGAGAGAGTGGTGGACTCACTCGTGACGGAGGGTTTTTGCGGGCGTGCGGGAGAGAAGGTGACGTGGGCCTCGTAACGAGACGGATAACCTCCGAGGGGTGAATCGGGCTGAGGAACTCAAGGAAATGGCGAGCCGCTATCCGACGGGAGTGGTCATCATCACCGCCCTCGGCGAAGGAGGTCCGGCTGGTTTTACGGCCCAGACCTTTGTGTCACTCTCGCTCGAGCCCGCTCTCGTCTCCTTCGCGGTGGCGAGTGAGGGTCGATCCTGGTCCACCATGCGTTCGGCGACTCGCTTCGGGGTCAACGTCCTGCGGGCCGATCAGACCGACCTGGCGACGCGTTTTGCCACGTCGGGGATTGACAAGTACGAGGACGTGGTGTGGCGACCCGCCCCCCACGGATCTCCCTGGTTCGACGGGTCCCTCGCCTGGCTGGAGGGTGAGCGGGTCGCGGAGACGCGCTTCGGGGACCACGATGTCGTCGTGTTAAGCGCCACCCACGTCGAGTACTCCGAGGGTGAACCCCTGATCTATCACCGGCGCGGATTTCGCACACTCGAGAGCTAGTCCCGGGCTCGCTACGCTGAAGGCGACGGCGAAGGAGGCGTGGTGAGCGTGGTTCAGGTGCTCGGGGCGGTGGTGTTGGTCGCCCTCGTCGCCCTCTTCGTGTTCTGGCGTCGTCGTGACATCGATGTTCCCGAGTCGGGAACCGTGCTTCCCCCGGCTGCCCCTCGAGCCCCCCGAGGTTTTCGTCTTCTCGACGGTTCTGATCCCGAAGAACCGCACCCCATCGTGCTGCCCAAAATCGATCCCCTCGACCACGTCGTCATCGGGGAGCACCCGATCGTGAATGATCACGTCACTAGTCCCGCCTCGACTCGCCACGACGAGTCCTGGGCGCTCGCTCGATCACTTCGCAAGAGCCCGCACCCTCGTTCGCGACGTCGCCGGCGTCAGATGGGGGTGAGCGTCCTCGTGCTACTCGCTCTTCTGGGGGCGCTGACCTGGTGGCTGTGGCCGGGAAGCGTTCATCCCCCACTCGGACTTATGGGGTGGATCTGATCGAGTCCAGGATGAAGGCCAGGATTTGAGCCTCGTCACGCCACGCGTCGTAACGTCCCGACGCTCCGCCGTGTCCCGCACCCATCTCCATCTTCAGGTAGACCTCGGCCTCCGGGTGTAGGTCCCGCAGACGGGCCACCCACTTTGCCGGTTCCCAGAAACCGACGCGGGAGTCGTTCAGACCCCCCGTGGCGAAGAGACGCGGGTACCGGGGGGTCGCGTCGTCGGCGGGACGAAGGTTGTCGTAGGGCGAGTAACTGAGCATCGTCCGGTAGGCCACGGGATCGGCGTCGGGGTTACCCCACTCCTCCCACTCTCCGACGGTCAGGGGCAAAGAGGCGTCGAGCATGGTCGTGACGACGTCGACGAAGGGGACCTCGGCGACCACGGCCCGCAAGAGGTGGGGCGCGAGGTTCATGACCGCACCCATGAGTAGCCCACCGGCTGAACCACCCCGCACGGCGAGGCGATGGGGCTCGGTCCAACCGGTCGCTACCAGGTGTTCGGCCACCCGCACGAAGTCAGAAAACGTCGTGGGTTTTTGGGCCAGGCGTCCCATCTCGTACCACGAGCGTCCCATTTCACCCCCGCCGCGGACGTGGGCGATGGCGAAGATAACTCCTCGATCGACGAGAGAGAGACGTAGTGAGGAGAAGGACGGATCGATCGAAATCTCGTAGGCGCCGTAGCCGTAGAGCAAGAGGGGAGCCGGTTCGGGGGCGACGAGTTCTCCGGCGGAGTCTTCGACGAGCACTCCTCGACGTGCGAGGACCGAGACCGGAATGCGCACGCCATCACTCGCCGTTACCCAGACTCGACCCGAGATGTAGGCCGAGGCGTCGTAGCCCCCGAGTACTCGCTGCTCTTTCAGGAGAGTCGAGAGTCGAGAGTTCACGTCCACGTCGAGGACCCGGCGGGGTTGACTGAGTGAGGTCGTGACGACGCGCACGACCGGCGCGTCGAAGGTCGCGTTCGCCCCGAGCACCACGGTGGAGGCAGCCGCACTCTCCTCAACGAGGAATCCGGCGTCGCTCAGATCATCTCGCTCGATATCGACGCCACCGAGGGGCACGAGTCGCACCGCGGCTGAACCTTCGCGTCGCTCAGAGATGGCCCAGTAGTCCCGAAAGGCGTCGACTCCCTCGAGGCGCACGCCCGGACGATGAGCGATAATTTCGCGCCAGAGCGAGCCCTCGCGAGGTCTCGCCACGAGGCGAAAATCCGTCGCCGACTCGTTCGTGGTCATGAGCCACCACGGCCGGTCCGCGGTATCGAGAGCGTGTTCGAGGGAGTACTCCACGCCCGTACGACGGGCCTCGACCACCCTCCACTCACCGAGTGGCCGGTCGGCGTCGAGCCACCAGTACTCCGACGTGGTGGACGATCCCACGGCGATGACGAGCACTCGCGAGTCGCGGGACCGACCGACCGACACGTTGTAGAGCGCGTCACTCTCCTCGAAGACCAAGACGTCGAGGGCGGGGGCAGTGTCCAGTTCGTGTCGCCACACCTGGTACGGGCGCATCGCGTCGTCGACTCGGGTGTAGAAGACGTGGTGAGAATCGTTCGCCCACGCCAGTCCGTAGTACACGTCCTCCAGCACTTCGGAGGGGGCCGGTACCTCGGTGAGAGAGCGAAAGTCGACGCGGTGACGTTCGTCACCCTCGAAGTCGACCCCGACGGCGAGGAGGCCGTCATTCGGACTTACCGCGAAGACCCCTACGGAGAGGAAGTCGTGGCCCTCCGCTTCGCGGTTTTCGTCGAGCAGAGTCTGTTCTCCTTCGAGGGACGCCTCCGAATCGATGACCGGGGGAGTCCAACTACTCCCGAGCGCGGGGACACGACAACTCACCGGGTAACTCAGTCCCTCCCGGGTGCGCTCGAAGTACCACCAGTTCCCTCGCCGTACCGGAACGGAGGTGTCGGTCTCTTCAATGCGGGAGCGAATCTCCTCAAAGATCTCCCCACTGAGGGGTTCGAGGGCGCTGAGCGACTCGCTCACGAAGCGATTCTCCGCCTCCAGGTGCGCGATCACCTCGGGGTTCTCACGCTCGCGTAACCAGAAGTAGGGATCGACTCGAGTATGCCCGTGGCGGGTAATTTCGGTGGGACGGGCGGCGGGGCGGGGCGCGTTCGGCATCGCTCTACTCTGCCAGGATTAAGGGTGCACTGTGGTCGAAGTAGTTACTAACATGGCCGTAGGAAAAACTCCCCGAAAGAGGCGTCATGGCGATCGACAACTTGGACTTCAGCAGATATCAGTTGGGCTGGTCCGACGAGCAGATCCCGGTCTTTAAGCCGAAGAAGGGGATTAACGAAGCGATTGTTCGAGAGATGTCCTCGATCAAGAGCGAGGAGCCCTGGATGTTGGAGTTCCGCCTGAACGCCCTCAAGCGCTTCGAGCGAAAGCCCATGTTGCCCTGGTTCGCCACCCGTATGCCGGACCTCGACTTCAACGACATCTACTACTACATCAAGCCCACCGAGGACCGCGTCGAGCGCTGGGAAGACCTGCCCGACGTCATTAAGAACACCTACGAGCGCCTCGGCATCCCCGAAGCCGAGCGGAAGTACCTCGCGGGAGTCACGGCCCAGTACGAGTCCGAGGTGGTCTTTCACCGCAATCGCGAGGACCTAGAGCGCCTGGGGGTGCTCTTTTGCGACATGGACACCGCGGTGCGCGAGTACCCGGATCTCGTGCGCAAGTACTTCGGGACGGTGATTCCTCCGAACGACAACAAGTTCGCCGCGCTGAACTCCGCGGTGTGGAGTGGGGGTTCCTTCATCTACGTGCCGCCCGGGGTCAAGGTCGATCAGCTCCTGCAGGCGTATTTTCGCATCAACACCGAGAACATGGGCCAGTTCGAACGGACGCTCATCATCGCCGACGAGGGTTCCCAGGTCCACTACGTCGAGGGGTGTTCCGCGCCGGTCTACTCCACGGACTCTCTGCACTCGGCAGTCGTGGAACTGGTCGCCCTCAAGGGTGCGCGCATCACCTACACGACGATCCAAAACTGGTCGAACAACGTCTACAACCTCGTGACGAAGCGCGCCCGCGCCGAAGAAGAGGCCCACGTGGAGTGGATTGACGGCAACATCGGTTCGCGTCTGACGATGAAGTACCCGGCGGTCTACCTCATGGGCCCGAAGGCCTCCGGGGAGGTCCTGTCGGTCGCCTACGCCGGTTCGGGTCAGGTGCAAGACGCCGGCGCCAAGATGGTGCACTGCGCTCCCGAGACGACCTCGACCATCGTGTCGAAGTCGATCTCGAAGGACGGTGGTACGACCGCCTACCGTGGTCTCGTGAAAGTGGAGGAAGGAGCTCGGGGCGCGAAAAGTTTCGTGCGTTGCGACGCGCTTCTTCTCGACGAGATGTCGGTCTCCGAAACCCGTCCCTACATGGAAGTCGGTGAGCAGGACGCCTCCATTGGTCACGAAGCGACGGTATCTAAGATCGGTGATGACCAGCTCTACTACCTGATGAGCCGGGGTCTGACCGAGAGCCAAGCGATGGGGATGATCGTGAACGGATTTATTGAGCCGGTCACGAGGACCCTCCCGATGGAGTACGCCGTCGAGTGGTCGCGTCTCATTGAGCTCCAGATGGAGGGTTCCATCGGGTGAGAGACGGGGACTTTGGACCTCGCCGCCTACGGGTGTACCGGTGTCACAATGGGACTCGTCATGTCCATGCGTGAAGAGTGCAAGCACTACCAGAGTCGGACGTACGCCTCCGGAGAGGTGGCTCGGTTCTGTTCTCTCGGCAACGCACCGGACCAGCCCTGGGCGTGCCCGGAGGGCTGTGTCACGTTCGAGCCTCGCTTGGCGGACGTGGGCTGGGTTCACGGATCACTGGCCCGGCGACCCCAAGTGGAGTCCGAGCCGGCCGAGTCCATTCCGATTGAGCAACGCCGTGACCTTCTCAACGCCGCCGACGAAATCATCGAAGCGGTGGCCCCTGATCTCATTGAAGAGCGTCGTCGAGAGCTCGATCGCCAGCACGAGCCCCGTCGTGGCTGGAAGTTCTGGAAGCGCCCCTAAGGGGCGCCCATTAGCCGATTACACTGCCGGAGTTCTATGACCTTCCTTGACCAGGCCCGAAACCTCGTGCGCGCTGCGCACGACCCCCAGCGGGTGAGCGCCCTCGCGGCCTTTGAGACCCTCGGGGTACCGTCCACGACTGACGAAGTGTGGCGCTACGCCCCTCTCGGCGACCTCGGACTAGAGCGTTTTGAGATGGCGAACGACCCCACCCCCCCGAGTGCTTCCGTGGCGCGGGATCTGGCCGAGCGCGCCGCCCTCGTCATCCGAGTTCACAACGGACACCTCGTCGAGGTTCGAGGGACTTGTGAGGGAGTCGAGGTCGCACTTCGTCTCGCCCAGTCGGATGATCGTTACGCCCACGACGCCTTCGCCCAGTTAGCGTTCGCGCTGAGTCCGGGAGTTCTCGAGATCACCATCGCCCCCGGAACCGTCCTCGACGCACCGCTGGTGGTGGACTCGAGTGTGGGGCCGGGCGCGAGTTTTCCACTCCTGCGAGTGCTCGCGGGGGCTCGTAGTTCGGTGAGCCTGGTGGAACATCTCAGCAGCGCGGATGGTTCCTTCGTCGTCCCGGTGGCCGAGTACGTGGTCGACGAGTCCGCCGCGCTCCGAGTGGGGACCTACCAGCACCTCGAACGCGACGCCTGGCACCTGGGGCGAAGTCTGGCCACCGTGGGTCGAGACGCCACGATGCGCCAAGCGGTGATCTCTCTCGGGGCCCACTACAACCGGTCCCGTAACGACGCCGACCTCGTCGGCACGGGCGCGAGTAACGAACTGCGCACCACGTTTCTCGGTCGAGGCGATCAGGTGCACGACTACCGCACCCGCCAGTTTCACCGCGCGCCGCGAACGACCTCGGTTCTTCTGTCGAAGGGAGCCGTCGCCGGAGAGTCCCGGAGCGTCTACACCGGACTGATCGAGATCGAAAAGGGTGCGAAGAAGACTGACGCGCGCCAGACCAATCACAATCTCCTGCTCTCGCCCCACGCCCACGCCGACTCGGTGCCGAACCTCGACATCCGTGAGAACGACGTCGTGTGCGCCCACGCCTCCAGTGTGGGGCCCCTCGACGAACTTCAGTTGTGGTACCTCGAGTCAAGGGGCGTACCGCGCGCCGACGCCGAACGGCTCATGATCCAAGGATTCCTCTACGAGATGGTCGCGGCACTGCCGGTGAGCATCGCCGAGGTCATTGAGACGACCCTGGCTCGAGAACTCGTCGCCGTTGTGGAGGCGAGATGAGCGACATCGGAGCCCTCGAAGACTTCAGCCCCGGCGTGGCCCATGCGGTCACGGCGGGCGGTCGCCGGTTAGTCCTGGTACGAATCGGCGACGACGTCTACGTCCTCGACGACCGCTGCTCTCACGAAGACTTCCCTCTCTCGGAGGGTGAAGTCGATGAGGCGGGGGGCACGATTGAGTGCGCCCGTCACGGCGCGGCCTTCTCGCTGGCGACCGGAGAACCCGAGTCGTTCCCCGCAACGCAGCCAGTCCGTCGATTCGAGGTCACGGTACAAGAAGGTCGAGTGAGAGTGGTGAGCGAATGAGTCAGTTGGTAATCGAGGACCTCCACGTCGAGATCGGGTCTCGTGAGGTTCTACGAGGATTCGACCTCACGATGTCCTCCGGGGAGGTTCACGTCATTATGGGACCCAACGGATCGGGCAAGTCGACGTTGGCCCACGCTCTGACCGGACACCCGGGTTATCGAATCACCGGGGGGCGCGCGAGTATTGACGGAGTCAACCTGTTGGAACTCACCCCCTCCGAGCGGGTCCACGCGGGACTCTTCCTCGCCCTGCAACACCCTCTCGACGTTCCCGGGGTGCGCCTCGTCGACGCGCTCGTCAGTGCGGGGGCGACGGGTGAGGACGTCCGTGAGCGCATGCGGGTCGAGGCCGAACGGCTCGGTCTGCGCGACGAGCTGCTGGACCGGTTCATCAATGTGGACCTGTCGGGGGGAGAACGAAAGCGCGCCGAGATGGTCCAGTTCGGAATCCTTCGTCCCCACTTCGCGGTGCTCGACGAGATCGACTCCGGACTCGACGTTGACGCTCTCGGGGCCGTCGCTCGACGCCTCTCTCAGGCGACGACCGAGTGGAACTGCGGCGTCCTGGCCATTACCCACTTTCGCCGACTGCTTCAAGAGCTCACCCCCGACGTCATCCACGTGGTGAGTGCCGGGAGGGTCGTCGCGACCGGGGGAGCGGAGCTCTCCGAGCAGTTAGAAGCAGAGGGATACGAACCCTTCGCCGCTCTCGGACGTTAATGAATTCTTATGGGTCACCAGTAGAATAACTCCCATGTCGACCGGTTCTCATGACGGGTCCGGCGCGCGACCCCCGTCGCACATTCGCCGGGACGGGGTTGCTAACGCCCGGCGCCTGGAGGCACTCGGTCAGGCGATTGACGGTCGTCCGGCGCGCACCTCTGGACGTGATCGTTCACGGGCGAGTCGAGCCACGCCCCGCTCGCGTTCGGGGTGGCGGCGTTACCGGGGATTAATGATCACCGGTGCCGCGGTCGTCGTGCTCATCGTTGCCGTCCTCGGGGGTAGTTACTTCTACGGGTACTACCTCTTCTCCAAGATTCACAAAGTGACCGTGACCGGAGAGGTGGCTCGGGTACCCGGTCAGCCGTTCAACATCCTGGAAGTCGGCTCAGACTCGCGGGCGGGGCTCTCGGGAGCAGTCGCCGCTCAGACCGGGGCGACAACCGGATCGGTGTCGGGACAACGCAGTGACGTGATCAAGATCATGCACGTGAATCCCACGACGGGCACCATCACCGTTCTCTCGATTCCCCGCGACACCGTCGTGTCGATGCTCGGAACGTCGGTCGCCCACGGATTCGGGCAGTTCAATCGTCTGAACACCACGCTGTTTACGAACAACCCCTCACTGCTCGCCCAGACGATCACCGCCAACTTCGGCATTCCCATCAACCACACCATCGTGGTGAGTTTCGCCGGCATCATCAACGCCACCGACGCCATTGGGGGAGTGAAGATGTACTTTCCCTACCCGGCGAAGGACACGATGTCCGGACTCTTCGTCCCCCACGCCGGGTGCGTCACGATCTCGAACCTCCAGGCCCTCGCCCTCGTGCGCTCGCGCCATTACGAGTGGTTCCAGAACGGTATCTGGAACTACGACGTGACCTCGGACTACGGACGTATCTACCGCCAGAACGAGTACATCAAGGCGATGGTGAACCGCGCCAAGGCCCTCTACAACCCGCTCACGATCGCCTCGTTCCTCTCGAAGTTGCCCCAGGGAATCACCCTCGACTCCAACTTCTCCTACTCCGAGCTCATCGGGCTCGCGATCAAGTTCCACTCCATCAATCTCGGGTCGCTCTCGCAGTACACCTTGGCGACGACGCCCTCGACGAATCCTTCACTGGGCGCGATCCTGACGGCGGTCGAGCCCACGACCCAACAGCAGTTGGTCAAGATCTTCGGTTCCCAGTTGCTGCGCCCGACCAACCCACCACCGAACGCCCAGTTCCAGGTGGTTGCGCCTCCGGTGATTACGGCGAGCGCCGCTGCGGTGACACAGTCGGGAACTCACTCCACGGGGCTCTCCGTGAGCCTGGCCGCCGCCAGTTC
>JABEUS010000080.1 GCA_013044285.1 Acidimicrobiaceae bacterium | reverse complement strand
GAACTTAGAACAGTGAGTGAGGCGAGTCAACCATAACGACGTTATGAATTGTGGGGGGCGTGAAGGAGAACGCGGGTTCTCTCCGCCTAGTGAGTCACCGACACCGGAACGAACGTCGCCGTTGCTCTTAAAGCGACACTTGCTCTCGTCCAACTGAGCACGTCGTTCGAGAGCCCACGGAACCTCCCCGCGGGCGGGTGAACTCTTCTGAGTTCGAGAGACTCTCGACATTCTTTTCGCAATCAACCCGGCGTGATTTTCGAGTGACGGTAGCGAATAGACGCGTCGGAAAACAATGACGACGTCGTTAGACCGATACGTTGACCGACCTCCACCAAACGTCTCGAGAATTTCTTCGCCACTCTTCTCCAGTGGTGTGTCGCCGAACTCGCCCGCCCGACGGTGGACCTTGCGGGCGTGGCTCTCGTCCTCGACTGCGCGGAAGCGACTGTGGTCGCGGGAGCGGACCGCCTCGGCCCCCACCACTCCCTCTACGACGAAGCCCTGAGAGAGGCCCGCCGAGCCCTCGAACGCGCCGCCCGGCGCTAGGTCGGGCGCACCTCGCGGGCTTCGTCGGCCCCGAGAAGCCCGGTGGAGCGCACGAAGCGAACTCGAGTCCCGGGTTGAATCGTACGCGACCCGTCCGTAATCATCACGCAGTGGAGGAAGAGTGGTCGGCCCCGTTCATCCCTAATCCAGCCATCGCCCCGGTGGTCGTCGAAGCTCTCGACGACGCCGGTCTCACTCACCGAGCCACCTGGGAGATCACCGAGCCACCTGGGAGATCACCGAGATCATGTCGAGGGCGGTAAGCGCACTCTCGCGACCCTTGTTCGTGTCGTCCGGACGACTCCGTTCGAGGGCTTGCTCCACGGTATTGACGGTCAGTACCCCGAAGACCACGGGGACGCCGGTCTCTAGTTGGACCTGCTGCACTCCCCGGGCGCACTCGTTGGCGACCACCTCGTAGTGGCCGGTGTCCCCTCGAATAACGGCGCCGAGCGTCACGACAGCGTCGAGGCCGGCGTCGACGAGGTGCTTCGCTCCGAGGGGTGCCTCGAAGGCTCCGGGAACCCAGAGCAGAGTGATGTCGCTGCGCGCGACCCCGCACTCCTCAAAGGCGCCGAGGGCACCCTCGAGGAGACGTTCAGTCACCCCGCCATTAAAACTGGCGCACACTACCCCAACCCGTCGTCCGGTTCCCCAGCGATCTGAGGTGATGACCCGACCGACCCGCGAGGTGAGTTCACCCGGATACTCGGGTCGAAAGTGGGTCTCGTCACTCGACGTCATCGAGTCCCTCCAAAAGGTGACCCATACGCTCGCGCTTCGTGCGCAGGTAGTCGATGTTGTAGGGGGTGGGGACGCTTTCGAGGGGCACTCGTTCTACGATGTCGAGCCCGAAACCCTCCAGCCCCCCGTACTTCGCGGGGTTGTTCGTCATCAGTTTCATCGAGGTCACGCCGAGGTCCACGAGGATCTGGGCGCCGATGCCGTACTCGCGCGAGTCGACCGGAAGACCGAGTTCCTCGTTCGCCTCGACGGTGTCACGACCCGCTTCTTGGAGTGCGTAGGCCCGAATCTTGTGGCCGAGACCGATTCCTCGACCCTCGTGACCACGTAGGTACACCACGACGCCACACCCGGCGTCGGCGACCTTAGCGAGGGCCTGGTGCAGCTGGGGACCACAATCGCAACGAAGAGAACCGATGACGTCACCGGTCAGGCACTCCGAGTGCACGCGCACGAGGACATCCTCGCACTGGCTGACGTCACCCATGACGAGGGCCAGGTGCTGTTCCCCGTCCAGCACACTCTCGAAGACCAGAGCCTGAAACTCGCCGAACTCGGTGGGAAGAGAGGCCTCCCCCACCCGGCGGACCAACTTCTCGTGCCGGCGACGATAACGAATGAGGTCGGCAATGGTGATGATGGGTAGTTCGTGACGCTTGGCGAAAGATTCGAGTTCGGGGAGTCGAGCCATATCGGCCTTATCCGCAGTCACCACCTCGCAGAGCACTCCCGAGGGGTAGCGTCCGGCCAGGCGACAGAGGTCGACCGTCGCCTCGGTGTGCCCGGCGCGCTTCAGAACTCCCCCCGAGCGATAGCGCAGGGGAAAGATGTGTCCGGGTCGATTGAGGTCGGTGGGCTGAGTCGTCGGATCGATCAAGGACCTAATCGTCGCCGCCCGGTCCCCGGCCGAAATTCCGGTCGTCGTTCCGTGACGAAAGTCCACGGTCACCGTAAAGGCGGTGCGCTGGGCCTCGGTATTGGCGACCACCATGAGGGGAAGGTCCAACTCGTCGGCCCGCTCCGACTCGAGCGGTACGCAGATTACTCCGGAGGTGTGTTCTAAGAAAAAGGCCATGGACTCCGCGGTGGCGTCCTCGGCCGCCATCACCAGGTCGCCCTCGTTCTCGCGGTCCTCGTCGTCGACGACGACGACCATCCCGCCGCGTCGAATCTGTTCGATCGCCTCTTCGATACTCGAGAGCGCCATCACACCTCCAGGTCCACTCGTAGGTCGGGACCCACCCGCCGTACGTCGACAATGCGACCCCGACGCAACTCCGAGATCGACGATGTCGATAACGAGGTTAGGGCCGACAGGGACCCGGACCCGCCGGCCAGTCCCGGAGCGAGGTACCAGACCAGGTGATTCACGAGGCCCGCCTCGACAAAACTCGACAGGACCCGGGGCCCACCCTCCACCAGTACCTGCACCACATCGCGCGCGCCCAGTTCATCGAGCAGGCCGGGGAGTGATTCACGCCACTCGACACAAGGGTGCACCCGGGCTCCTTCGGGGGCCTCTCCCAGCACCACGCGTAAGGGCTCTAGAACGACGTCGTCCAGTCGGGCCGTGAGACTCGGATTGTCGGCGCGCACCGTTCCCGCCCCCACCACGATGGCCTGACTCTGGGCGCGCACCAGATGAGCGTCGGCTCGCGCCTCCGCAGAGGTGATCCACTGGCTGGATCCGTCAACCATCGCGACCATGCCGTCCAGAGTGCTCGCCACCTTCGCCACCACGTAGGGACGCCCGGTGACCCGCTGCCAGAGGTAGGGCGCGAGAGACGTTCGAACGAGTTCAGCACCCACTCCGGTCACGACCTCCACCCCCGCCTCGCGCAGGGCCGCGAATCCGCGACCGGCCACGCGAGGGTCGGGGTCGGCGAGAGCGCCGACGACGCGACTCACCCCGGCGTCGAGAATCGCCTCCGTGCACGGTCCCGTCCGACCCACGTGACAACAGGGCTCCAGAGTCACGACGAGTGTCGAACCCCGAGCTCTTTCTCCCGCGTGGCGCAGGGCCACCACTTCGGCGTGGGCCTCTCCGGGGACCTGCGTGTGACCTTCTCCGACCACGACCCCCGAGGAGTCGACGACGAGTGCTCCCACCCAGGGATTCGGCGGGGCGTGAAGTCGAGCCTTCTCGCCCTCACGGAGGGCCCGAGACATCAGGTCGACGAGGTCCTCTCTCACGAGAGTGAACCGGCGGCGTCACGCAGCGCGCGAGCCGCCGCAGGAGGATCCGGTCGTCCGAAGATGGCCGATCCCGCGACGAGGACGTTAGCGCCCGCCGCCACCGCTCGAGGGGCGGTTGCGAGATCGATACCACCGTCGATTTCGACGTCCACGAGGAGGCCGCCGTCCTCGACGGCCCGGCGTACCAGGGTCACCTTCTCTAAGACCTCCGGCATAAAGGACTGACCGCCGAACCCCGGGAAGACCGACATGATGAGTACGAGATCGAGGTCCCCGAGGTGGGGTTCGAGAGCCTCAAAGGGCGTATCCGGATTGGCCGCGAGCCCGGCGCGCATTCCGAGAGCCCGCGCGTCGGCCAGAGCGCGCGCCGCGTCAGGAACCTCGACGTGGACCGTGCAACTGTCGGCCCCCGCTTGAGCGAACGCTTCGAGGTAGCGGCGCGGCTCCGAGATCATCAGATGACAGTCGAAGAACCGCTCACTGTGTTGGCGTAACGAGGCCACGACCGGCGGGCCGATTGTGATGTTCGGTACGAAGTGACCGTCCATGACGTCGAGATGCAACCAGTCCACCTCCTGATCCACACTCGTAGCGGCCTGCGACAGGTGACCGAAGTCCGCCGACAGCAGGGAGGGAGCAATCTTTAGTGCGCCCACCGGACCGGGATTCACGCGACTCACGAAGTCCAGCCTAGAGGGCCGGCCAACACCCCGCAGGGAGACCGTGTGATCGCTCGAGTCGTCCCGTTACTTCACGACGATGAGGACGTCCGCGAGTCCGACCGAGCGCTTCTGGCCCTTGAGGACGAAGGTGATCCGGTACCTCCCGGGTCGAGCTCCTTTGAGAACCTGCACGGTCACCCGCAAGGAACGTCCGCTCATCACCCGGGTCGAGGACAACTTCACCCGCACGTGAGCGGGCACGTGGAGAACTCGAACGATGACGGACTGGCCGAAACCGTGGGTCACTCGAGTCGAGAGGACCATCTTTCGACTCGCCCCCACCTTCAGTTGTTCTTTTCCGGCCCGAAGGTTCGCTTGGAAGGTTGAGATGACCGGTCGCACCACGAGTGACACGGACGTCGAAGCGGTGTCACTAGTACCGGTTCCAGTCACGGTGAGGGTGTACGTTCCCGGGACCGTCGTGAGTGAACTCGTAATCATCACCCGGCTCGCCGCACCCGAGTTAATAGCACTCGGCTGGAAGGTGGCGCTCACCCCGCTCGGCAGACCACTGATCGAGAGATTCAACGGCTGGGCAGCCCCCGAGGTTACGGCGGACGACAGTGTGAAGGTGCTCGACGTGCCCGCGATGTTCCCCACGGCCGAACTCACCCCTAGCGAGAAGAGATTGGGCGGGGCGAGAGTCAAGGCGAGCGTCGTTGTCGCGGTGTCGCTACTCCCAGTCCCGGTGATCGTGAGAGGGTACGTGCCAGGAACGGCGGCGGTCGTACTCGCGAGAGTCACCGTGCTCATCCCACCCGAGCTAATCGCGCTCGGCAGGAAGCTAGCAGTGACCCCACTCGGTAGACCACTCATCGAGAGGTTCAGCGGCTGAGCGACTCCCGACGTGACGGCGGAAGAGAGTGTGAAGGTGCTCGACGTGCCCGCCATGTTCGTCAGCCCGGCTCCGGTCGAGAGCGAGAAGAGGTTCGGCGTGGCGACGGTCAAGCTCAGAGTGGTCGAAACAGTGTCTGTGGCGCCGGTTCCGGTAATGGTGAGGGGGTACGTGCCAGGAACGGCCGCGGTCGTGCTCGCGAGAGTCACCGTGCTCGGACCGCCCGAGTTAATTGCGCTCGGCAGGAAACTAGCAGTGACCCCACTCGGCAGGCCACTGATCGAGAGGTTGACGGGCTGTGAGACCCCCGAGGTCACGGCGGAAGAGACGGTGAAGGTGTTAGAGGTGTTCGGTACGTTCGTTAGTCCGGTTCCCGTCGAGAGTGAGAAGAGGTTGGGCTGCGCACCGACGACGGGATCGGAGATCATGCAGGTGTTGTCCGAGTTCGACCAAGTGGCCTGCATCGCGAACGATCCCGTCGAGAAGGCGACATCCTGCGCGCCGCCCGACGAGCCGGGAGCAATCCACGCGCATAGATCCCCGGTCTCGTCATTCTGGTTACCGGTGGCAATCCATCCGCCGGGAGGAGAGACGTCCGTTAGCGTTTCCGCGTACTCGTGTCCTTCGATGATGGTCACACCGTCAAGCGGTCCACTCACGAAGTTGGCCCCACAATTTGATCCGGCGTCGGGGAGGTAGGGCAGGTTGGTGTAGGCGACGAATCCGTCGTTGGAGTGCCAGGCACAAAAGGTGCCTGAAGGAGTGTTGAAACCGTCCGGGGTGGTCCGGGTGGGAGACACCACGACGTACTGAGTCGCGGCGTTGGAGGCGCTCGTCGTGTTCCCGAAGTAGTTAGCCGCGGCGTCGGCCTCCGAGGCGATCTGGGACTGAGTCGCTGAAGCCGGTGCGGGTTGGGAGTTGTCGTACCACACGCCCGCCAAGACCTGACTGGAGGGGTAGGAGATCTGCTGGGCCCCGGCCGGACATGTGGTGGTCCCCGCGGCGACTCCCGAACAGTACTGGGTCATCACCCCAGACCAGAGTTCTCCATTTTGACCCAGCCCCGAAATCATCTCCTCGAGTGGTAACGCCATTCCCTGCGGGTCCCCACTAAAGGTGGGATAAGGTCCCGCGGTCGACTCAGTGCCCCACTGGTTGCCCCAGAACACCAGGTAGACCTTCGGGGATCCAACGACAGTCTCTTGTCCGTTATTCCCGCCTTGATTGATCAAGGTATTCGCCGAGGTCGTGGCGAAGGGGGCGCTCACGTGGTGGGCGAGACTGCGCAGATACGCCTCCTCCTGGACCGTGGGAAACATGATGGGGGTCTTTAGAGAGGTCGGCGCCACCCGAACATGAGAGGATGCCGAGGGTCGTTGCGCCCCCCCGGCGACTGGCGAAATCAAGAGAACGCCCCCGATGAGTGCGAGAGTAAGACCACTGCGCAGTACTGCCCGGGAGTTGTTCATCGGGCCACCCTATAGCACGAATAGACCCCCCGCAGAAATAATAGTTAATTAAATCCAGACCGGAGGGGTGAGGTAACGAGCCCCGTCCCACCAGGCGCGCGCCGACATCGCCCGCGAGCCTTCGGGCACCACTCGTTCGAGAGCGAGCGCCCCGTCGGCGCATCCCGCGAGGACCTCCTCGTCGAGGACGCCGAGACGACCGGGTCCCGGAGAGACCTCCGTCGCCCGGGCGCCGAGCACCCGTAGCCGGCGTCCGTCGACCACGAGAAAACCACGATCGAGGCGCACGACGCGCATCGCTACTTCGACAGTCATCTCCGGCGCGAGCCGGAACGTCTCCGGGCTCACCTTCTTCGCGTAGGTCACGTCACCCACTTGTTCGAGCGGATGGGCCAGACCTTCGGGGTCCGCGAGAACTGACGTCAATAACTGGGCCCCGGACTCGGCGAGGTCTCTCAAGACGTCGTCGAAGTGACGCTCACCGAGTTCGAGCGGCTCGGTCGCGTACACCGGGCCGGCGTCTAGTTCCGGACGAACTCCCATAATCGTGACCCCGGTGACCTCGTCACCGGCGAGTATGGCCCGTTCGACCGGAGCCGCTCCGCGCCAGCGGGGCAGGAGAGAAAAGTGCACGTTGAGAAAGTCCAGGCGCTCGAGGACCTTGGTCGAGATCAACGCCCCGTAGGCGACAACCACCCCGAGTTCGGCCCCGACCTCGAGGACGTCCTCGACCTTCTCGGAGACGGGAAGACCGTGCTCGAGGGCGAACTGCTTCACCGGGGAGGGAGAAAGGGAGGCTCCTCGACCGCGACGTCGATCGGGGGTCGAGACGACGAGAGCCACCTCGTGCCCGGCCTCGAGCAGAGCGCCGAGGGTCGGCACCGACGCCGCGGGCGTTCCGAGAAAGACGAGTCGCACGCCCTACTCTCCGAGCAAAAGGTGCAGCCCGTCGTCGACCATTTCGCTGGAGAGTCGGACCTTACGCAGGGCGCGCTTCGCCGCCCGACGCTGCTCCTCATCCAGGCGTTCGATGAGCAAGATCCCGTTCAGGTGATCCATCTCGTGCTGAAAGACTCGACCCTCGAACTCGTCGACGTCGAGGTCGATCTCGTTACCGTCCAGGTCGTAGCCCCTAAGGTGCACGGCGTTCGGTCGGGTGATCTCCCAGGAGAGACCGGGAACCGACAGGCACCCCTCTTCGTAGGTCCACTCCCCGTCGCTCTCGACGATCTCGGGGTTCACGACGACCATCGGCCCGTCTCCAGCGTCGTACACGAAGAGACGTTTTTGAATACCGATTTGATTCGCCGCGAGCCCGACCCCGGGCGCTTGGTACATCGTCTCGATCATGGCGTCGGCGAGGGCGGCCAACTTCGCGTCAATATTCTCGACGGGGGTAGTCGCCTGGTTCAACACCGGGTCGCCGTAGGTGCGAATCGGAAGCGTCGTCACGCCCCACAGGCTACCGGTCGGCGCTCACCACACCCGCACTCGCACCGGTCCCTCCGGGCGACCGAGTGCCCCGAGAGCCTCCGGAATCCGCGTCGGGTCACCGTGACGCAGTACCACTCCCCCCTCGATCTCGCGTCGGCGCATCCCCGAGATCTCGAGGGACCTCGTCCACTCGAGCGCCCCCTCCCCACGAATCTCGGTGGGCGCCCCGTAGGGAGTGAGCAGGAGAACCTCTGCCTCGTCACGTTCGGCCTCAATCACCGGTCGGGGCTCGCCCTTCACGAGGGCATCGATGACCTCGTCGTGACGACGCGTCTGCACCACGACCTCGCCGCCCCGGGTGCGGGGCCCGACCAGGCGTCCAGCCCGCGCGACCACTCCGAGTGCCCGAGAGCGAGCCCCCTCTCGCGGGGCGAGTAGGTACTGGTCGAAGTCGGCGAAGACCACCACGCCGGCGCGGCGCACCCGGTGAAGGGCCGCCTCGGTGCCGACGCCCACCCTCTCCAGGGGTCCGGGTCGACTGTTCCCGGTCAGTTCACTCACCGGCTGTCCGGTCAACGCGGCCACGTCGCGCGCGAGTGTCGTCACCCCCGAGCGCACCGCTCTCACCGCGCTCGACCCGCAGGCCCGACAGTAAGCGGCTCGCCGCTCGTGACCTTCCCCACAGGTCAACTCCCCGTCCACGCGAATCTCGGCCTGGGCGCACACGGCGCATCGACACAGTTCCCGACAACTCCGGCAGGCGAAGAGACGTCCCGAGCCCAGTCGTTGCAACACGATGACCGCGGCGACCTCCTCGGGACCTTCGAGAGCCCGCGTCACTGCGGCGAGGGCCGTTCGGTCGAGCACCCCGTCGTGGGGGTCCCCCTCGCGCCGGTCGACGACCCGCACCCGGGGCCACCACCGAGTGGTGTCGCGCCAGTGGGGTTCCCCGAAGGCGTAGAGATCGGCCGTCGGGGCGCTACTCGTCATCCACCAGGGCGCCCCGTCGCGCCGAGCTCGTTCGGCGACGACGGCCGGCGCCCACCACGTGGGCTGGGACTCGCTGCGGTAACTCTCGTCCTCGGCGTCGAGGACGAGGGCCGCCCCGAGCCGACTGAGTGGGGAG
>JABEUS010000079.1 GCA_013044285.1 Acidimicrobiaceae bacterium | reverse complement strand
CGTCGTCGACGACGCCTTTGTACGAGCGGTAGAGGAGCGTGAGGCTGTCACGCAACACGACACGGCCGCGTTTGTGGACATCGTTCAAGAACGTGTCGGAATGCCCGAAGGCGCGTGGATCCACTACGGACTCACGTCGTCTGATGTGGTCGACACCGCGATGTGTTCCATGATGACTCGCGCGATGGACGTCGTCCTCACCGACGCGCGAGCGCTTCGAGACGCTCTGGCCGAGCGCGCCCGAGAGTCGATTGACCTTCCCATACTCGGACGCACTCACGGGGTGCACGCCGAACCCACGACGTACGGCATCAAGTTTGCACTGTTCGCTCTCCAGGTGGACCGAGACCTGGAGCGAGCGAGACGCGCTCGCGAGTCCATCGCGGTGGGCAAGCTCTCGGGAGCTGTCGGTACCTATTCCAATATTGATCCGGCCGTTGAAGCTCACGTGTGTCGGGCCCTCGGCTTGTCGCCGACTCCGGCGACTCAAGTTATCGCTCGCGATCGCCACGCTGAGGTGCTCTACGCCTGCGCGTCTCTCGGAACAGCAATCGAGCAGTTTGCTCTCGAAGTTCGACACCTCGCTCGCAGTGAGGTGGGCGAAGTTCGTGAACCGTTTCGCCAAGGACAAAAGGGTTCCTCGGCGATGCCCCACAAGCGCAATCCGGTCCTTTCAGAACGCTTGTGCGGACTTGCTCGGGTTCTGCGGGGCTATCTTCAAACGGGTTTGGAAGATGTAGCACTCTGGCACGAGCGGGATATCTCTCACTCTTCCGTGGAACGAATTATCGTTCCCGACGCTCTCACGCTCGTCGTGTACATGCTGCGTCAGGCCACGAATCTGGCTCGTGGATTAGTTCTCGTTCCCGAGCGGGCGCGGGAGAACCTCGAGGTCACCTCGCTGGGTCTGGTGTTCTCCCAATCGGTCCTTCTCGCGCTCATCGAGTCCGGGTACTCCCGCGACGACGCCTACCGACTCGTCCAGGCGGCGTCGGCGCGCGCCGTTGAGTCGCGCACCCCATTGCGTGAGGTGGTCAACGAGGACCCGGCGATGAACTTGTCCCCTGAAGTCCTCGAACACGCGTTTAGCGTGGAGAGACTTTTGGTGCACCGGCGCCGGATTCTCGACTCACTGGTCTTTGCCCGGTGAGTCTGACCCCCTTTTACACGGGGAAGGTCCGCGACCTCTACCGCGTCGACGCCGAGCACGTCGTGATGGTCGCCTCCGACCGACTGAGTGCCTTCGACGTCGTCATGAAAGAACCGGTTCCCGACAAGGGGCGGGTCCTCACCGGAATCACTCATTACTGGGTTCGTGAGGTGGCCTCTCGCGTTGGATCGGCGCTCGTGAGTTGCGACCCGGACCTCATCGCCGAACGGGTGGGTGAGTTCCCCCCTGAATGGGCGGGTCGAGCGATGCTCGTTCGCGAAGCCCGCATGCTTCCCCTCGAGTGCATCGTGCGGGGCCGGCTCGCCGGACAGGCCTACGAGGAGTACGCGGCGCGCGGAACCGTACACGGCGAGCCCGTACGAAAGGGGTTCCAACTGACGGATCCCTTCGACGAACCTCGATTTACTCCCTCCACGAAGGCGGACTCGGGGCACGATGTCAACATCTCACTGGCCGAGGCGTCCACCCTCGTTGGCCCCGAGACTCTCGAACGGGCCCGGGAGATCTGCCTCACTCTTTTTAACCACGCCGCGTCTCGTTTGTCGGAGCGGGGGGTAATCCTCGCCGACACCAAGTTTGAACTGGGTTGGGTCGACGACGACTTGGTGGTGTGTGACGAGGTGGTGACTCCCGACTCTTCACGCCTCTGGCCGGCTAACGAGGTTCGCTCGGGGCAGGTTCCCCCCTCCTTTGACAAACAGCCGTTTCGTGACTGGCTCGATGGTGCGGGGTGGAATCGGACTCCTCCTCCGCCGCCGGTGCCCGCCGCGGTGATTGACGAGACTGCTCGTCGTTACCGGGAGGCCTACGCCGTCGTGACCGGGGGATCTCTGACGGACTGGTACGGTGGGGTGGAATGAACTACGCCGTGAGAGTCGACGTCACCCTGCGCTCGGGAATATCTGATCCCGCGGGCGCCACAATCGAGCGGGCTCTGCCCGCGCTGGGATTCGGGGGTGTTCATCGAGTGCGAGCCGGGAAGCTGTTTTTCTTCGAGGTTGACGCACCCACTCCCGACGCGGCTCTCGACGTCGCGCGGGGCCTCGCGGAGCGCCTTCTCTCTAACCCGGTTATTGAGGACGCCACCTGCGCCCTCGTCGAGGGCTGACCGTGACGTCGGTCGCGGTCATCGTCTTTCCCGGTTCGAACTGTGAGTACGACGCGGTCACCGCGCTCGAGTCCCTCGGAGCGAGGGCGTCCCTCGTCTTTCATACCGCCGAGGATCTCAGTGCTTACGACGGAGTCGTGCTGCCCGGGGGATTCGCCCACGGGGACTATCTTCGCCCGGGGGCTCTCGCCCGCTTCTCGCCGGTGATGGGCGCTCTCGAGCGCTTCGTCGCCGAGGGGGGTCCGGTTCTCGGAATCTGTAACGGATTTCAAGTGTTGACTGAGGCGGGAATGTTGCCGGGAGCCCTGCAAAAGAACCGGGGTCTCACCTTTCTCTGTCAGCCCGAAACCTTGATCGTGGCCTCCACTCGGTCGGTGCTCACTCGGGCGGCTCTCGTGGGCCAAGAACTCGTGATCCCGATTAACCACTTCTCGGGTAACTACACGTGTGACGAGTCGACACACCGGGAATTGGTGGAGTACGACCAGATTGTGTTGCGCTATCGCGACAACCCGAATGGTTCTCTCGACGACATCGCCGGAATCTCTAACCGGGCGGGTAACGTCGTCGGCCTTATGCCTCACCCCGAGCGCGCCATGTCGACCCTGCTCGGGAGCGCCGATGGCCTGGTCTTGCTCAACGGATTTCTCGGACGCCAGTCCGCGCTTTCAGGAAGGTAGACGATGAGCGACGAGGCGTTGCACCGGGCCCTGGGGCTCACCGACTCCGAGTACGCGGAGATCTGCGAGGTCTTGGGTCGAACACCTAATCACCTGGAGCTCGCCTGTTACGGAGTCATGTGGAGCGAGCACTGCTCGTACAAGTCCTCACGCATCCACTTGAGACGGTTGCCCACCGAGGCGCCTCACGTCCTCGTGGGTCCGGGTGAGAACGCCGGAGTGATTGACGCCGGCGACGGCATCGCGGTGGCGCTGCGAATTGAGAGCCACAACCACCCGTCCGCGATTGAGTCCTATCAGGGGGCGGCCACCGGGG
>JABEUS010000078.1 GCA_013044285.1 Acidimicrobiaceae bacterium | reverse complement strand
CTCCGACTCGGACCACGAAGTCGCCGAAGGCCTCGTCGGGCTCGGACTCGTTCGCCCAGCGTTCGAACCACGGACGCAACACCTCGGAGAGTCGCTCGAGGGAGACTTTCTCTTCGACCAGGCGGGCCAGCCGGTCGCCGCGCGGACTACCCCCGAGGTAGAGGTCGTAGGTGCTCTTCGTGCGTCCGACGAGAGCGACCTCGGCGAGAGCGGCGCGCGAGCACCCGTTCGGGCACCCCGAGACGCGCAGGTCGAGGCCGGCCCCGGGGCGACTCACCTCGTTCAACACCGCGTCGACGAGGGTGATGATCTCGGGAAGGACGCGCTCGGATTCGGCGAGTGCCTTAGAGCACGTGGGCAGCGCCACGCAGGCGATCGCTCGACGAGAGACGGCACTGAGCGAGTCCACCCTCGTCACCCGGTGCTCGCTCAGCACCTCGTCGAGGAGGCCAACGTTCTCGGGGGCGACCCCGAGGCGGAGGTCCTGACGCGAGGTGACGGTGAACTGCGCGAGGCCCCGCGAGGCGACGTCGCGCAGCGCGCCGCGTAGACGGGCCCGCTCCGTGTCGTTCACCCGACCCCGCGGGATGGGCAGTCCGAGCCAGGCGCGTCCGTCGGCGCCCTCGCGCCAACCGAGGTGGTCGTCACCGGGCGCGAGGTTCGGGACCTCGCTCGAGTAGACCCGAATCCCGCTACGCGCCTCGACCTCGGAGCGCACCGCGTCGAGACCGCGTTCGGCGACGACGTACTTAAACCGAGCCTGACGACGATCGCTTCGCCCCCCCTCGTCGCGGTAGAGCTCGACCAGGGCCTGAATCGCGGGAATGAGGTCGGCCTCTCGCACGAAACCGAGATGCTCACCCATTCGCGCGTAGGTTCCCGGGTGCTGGTAACTACGCCCGAGGCCACCCCCAACCACCAGGTGAGCGCCGGGGCCCGCGTCAGGGTGAGTTCCGGGGATGACCCCCACGTCGTGGGCGTAGACGTCGACGCAGTTCTCCTCGGGGTGGGCCACCGCGATCTTGAACTTTCGGGGCAGGTAGGTCACCCCGTAGAAGTCGTGTTCCTCCTCCTCGTCGACGCTGACGGCGAGTTCACCCTCGACGAAGACCTCGAGGTAGGCCCGGGTCCGGGGACGAAAGTGGTGGGCGATCTCTTCGACGAGTCGGGCGTAGGCCGGGTCCTCGCCCAGTCGGGGGCACAGGACGGTATTGCGCACCACGTCTCCGCACCCCCCGAAGGAACTGAGAGTCGCCTCGTGGAGTCGGCGGGCCAGGTCCTTAAGGGACCCCTTCCAGACTCCGTGGAGTTGCACGGCCTGGCGGGTCGTCAAGCGAAGAGTGCCGTTACCGAATCGCTCGGCCACGTCGTCGAGCGCGATCCACTGCTCACTGGTGAGCCGACCCCCGGGGACGACGACTCGCACCATGAAGATGTACTCGAGTTCGGTCTTCGCGAGAGCCCGCGCTCGTCGCTCGTCCCGGTCGTCTTGGGCGTAGATTCCGTGGAACTTGATGAGGTGCTCGGAGTCGGGATCGCTGAGCGCCCGTCGCCCGTCGGAGAGGTCCTCTCCGAGGTGGCCCCTCAGGAGCCGGCTGGCGAGTTTGATGCCCTCTTCGGGCGTCTCCACAGTCTCGAGGGACACGACACTCTCCTCATTCTCATCCTTTCCACTAAATATTAGTGATTTAGTCGAGAATTGTCGACACGCCACCTCTTCGCGGCGAGGTCGACCACGCCGTGACCACCAGAACACCCAGGGCCACCAGGGCGAAGGAGTTGGCGGCGAGCGCCGTGACGGGACTCTCGCGCAGATCGAAGGGCGCCCCGTGGGGTACCCACCACATCGGCGCGACAACAAAGATTCCCGTGAGGAGTCCCGCCCCGACCCGGGTGCGCGTCGAACCCTGCGCGAACGCCCACACGAGAGCCGGCCAGGCCCAGACGTAGTGGTGCACCCAACTCACGGGCGAGACGAGGAGTCCGGTGGCGGCGATGGTCCAGAGGGCCGCGGTGCGCTCGGCGCGCTCGTGGAGACGGCGCGCGAGAAGGAGACCCGCGACGAGAACGACCCCGGAGATCGAGTCCACGAGGAGGCTCGAAAGGGTCCGGTGACTCACGCGGTCGAGGAGTCCCTGCAGGCTCTGGTTGGAGACGAAGCTCACCACCCCGATGCGGGACTGGGCGACGACGTCGTGCAGCCAGTACTCCTTCGACCCCCCAAAGTTAAGGAGACCCGACAGGAGAACCGACCCGACGAAGCTCGCGCTCGCGACGAGGGCACCGCGGCGCTGGCGGGTGACGACGAAGTAGGCGATCCAGATCAGGGGCACGAGCTTGACAGCCGCGGCGATCCCGATGAGTACCCCCCGCGGGAGGCTCCGACTCCCCCAGGTGAGCACACCGCCCAGATCGACGAGCACGAGCGCCATCACGAGGAGGTTGATCTGTCCGAAGGCGAAGGTCTGCAAGATCGGGTTGACGAGCACGCCGGCGCCGGCGAGCACGAGGGCCCACCACCAGCGTGGTCGCCGAGTGGGAGGAGTCCACTCCAGGACGACCCGCAGGCTGACCCACAGGCACAGCGCACCGAGGAGGGCCCAGAGCACCTGGACCAGCCCACTTCGACCAAAACGCAAGGGCCAGAGGAGGAGGGCGGCGAAGGGGGGGTAGGTGAAGGGCAGCGGGGCCCCCGAACCGACCGAGGTACTGACGTGGTAGAGACTCGCCGAAAAAGCGTGGAGGGCGCCCGTGCGGTAGACCTCGAGATCGACCTGGCGACGATGGATCATCCACCCCACACTTCCGACGAGGAGGAGCAGGGCGGCCCCGAGAGCGAGAGCTCGATCCGAACGAGTCAGCGGAGAAGACGAAGTGGGAGCGGATTCGACGAAGGAGTAGCCAACCCTCACGGAGTCCACGCGAGGGTCGTCGACAACATCGTCAGCAGAACCATCGCGAGGGCCGAGACGAGCAGGACCCGCTCGAAGTGGCGCCGGGGCACGACCACGGCGGCCCCGGCGAACAAGGAGAAACCCCGGAGTACGAGACGCGGTGAGATCGACACGATCGGTGACAGTGCCCCGAAGGCCAGTACGGCGAGGGCCTGAGTCGTCCACTCGGCCGGCACCTCGCGGCGCCGGCGCCACCACTCCACCCCGAGGGCCACTATCACGAGGGTGGTGAGCGCCTTGGCCGCCGAGTTCACGTCGGAGAAACCGGAGGTGACGAATCGGAACATCGAGTAGAGGACGCCGGTGCCCATCGGTCCCGACTGCCAGCCGGCCCGCTGGGCGTCGAACCAGGCGAAGGGGGTGTGGGCGTGGACCCAGAGGTAGGTGAAGAACAGCACGAGGCCCGACGGGGCGATGGCGGCGGCGGCCCACGCCTGGTAGTCCCGTTCGTGACGCATCGCCCGGTAGGCCACGACCACGCAGACCACCACAATCGCCGCACTCACCGGATCACTCACGCTCGCCAAGGCCGCGAGGACCCCGGCCAAGCGCCAGCGGTGTTCGCCGAGGGCCCAGACGCACAGCGCCCCGAGGGTAATCGTGAGGCCCTCGGAGTAGACCAGGGAGAGCACGACGGCGGCCGGTGAGAAGACCATGAGGGCGACCGCCCGGGAGGCTCCGTCGGCTCCGATTCGGTCCCGCACCATGATCCAGAGGGCGACGCTGGCACTCAGGCCGGTGAGAAAGGCGACCGCGATGCCCGAGGCCACGAAACTCAGTCCGGTCAGGGTGTGGGCAACGCGAATCACGATGGGCAGTAGGGGGAAGAATCCGAGGTCGGTCTGACGGCTCACGGTCGTGAGGTGGACTCCGAGATGGGGAATGTGGGTGGCGTAGCCGTGCTGGGCTATTTCGAGGTACCACCGCGAGTCCCAGGTCGTCAACAGTGACTCCAGTGAGTGGCGAGTCATGCGAGCAACCGCGGCCAAGGTCGCAAAAACCACCAACCTCGAGCTGAGGTACCAGCCCACCGGAGCCCACCAGGTTTGCGTCCGTTGACGCGTCTGTACCTGAGTAAGGGACTCCTCCACCGACCAAGAGTATCGGTTTGCCGTCGTGACCTGGGTGGACGTCATTTCATTGTCATATTGGCGAAATCTCTTCACCCGGGCTCGCCTGAATCACTGTAAGGACGAGGGTCGGCCCGACAGAATGGGGATAGAACGTCAAACGAGGAGGACTCTGTGAGACTGTTGAGAACTACCGGGGTCATCCTCTCGCTCGCCGGGGCCTCCCTTCTACCCCCCTTGGGCGGCGCCACTGTCGGCGCCCTCGTCCTGCCCCACTCGTGCACCCCGGCGCACATGAGGCTCTCCCTCGGTCGACCCCAGGGCGCGGCCGGGACCTTCTACTACCCCATCGTCTTTACCAATGAGGGCGCTCTCTGCACCATCTTCGGCGTGCCGAGCATCCGGGCCGGACTACAGCCTCGGGCCAAGCACGCCACGGTGTACGTGGGTCCGTGGGCGAGGAATCTCTCTATCGGGTACTTCCCCGCTCTGCACCGATTGGCCCACCACCAGAGCGTCTCGGTGGCCTTCGCCGTCTCGGACCCCTACAACTACACGGCCTCCCAGTGCCGACCGAAGGCCGCGGCCGGGGTCTACGTGACTCTCGGAAGTTTCGCCAGAGGGTACCTACCCATCCCCCACCTCACGGTGTGCTCCGCTTTTCCCGACCTCGTCACCCGACTGATCGTGCCCGGTACGAGCGGAGTCTGAGCGAACCGGCTCGACGTCTCGAGCACGGCGGTAGAGCGGCTCAGGGAAAGTAGTGTCGCCAACTCGTGGCGTAGGCGAGGACCACCATCGCGAGGGCGCTCGAGACGAGAACGGCGAGAAAGACCCGACCACGAAGCTGCGCTCCCACCATGGCGATGAGGGGGAAGGCCCGCAGGAGCAGCCGGGGCGTGATCACGACCGTCGGCGAGAAGAGCCCGAGGAACAAAGCGAGGAGGGACCACGCCCACCACGCCCCGGGAGCGGCCGGACGCAGGCGTCTCGCGACGACAATCATCACGACCGCCGCCACCATGCCGAGCACCTTCGTCGCCGCAACCAGGTTGGTAAAACCCTCCCGCCAGGTGATCTCGATGACGTGAGGGATACCCGAGAAGTAGGCGGCGTTCTGGAAGGCCAGTCGCTGAGCGTGGTAGTAGGCGAAGAAGGACCCCACCGTTACGTCGAGGTAGGTGAAGAAGGCGAGGGCCCCGAGGGGGGCGAGAGCGACCGCCCACAACGCTCGCCAGTCCCGGTCTTTCCTGATCGCCACCGCCGCCGCCCAGGCGCACGCGGCCACGGCGACCACCCCCACGGGATCACAAGCCGTCACGAGGGCGCCCGCCAAGCCCGCCCACACCCATTGTCGACGAGTGAGCGCGAGCAGACAGAGTGAACCAAAGAGCACGATGAGGGGCTCGGAGTAGGCCATCGACATCACGTAACCGGCGGGTGAGGCGAACACCAGCCAGGTGGCCCGAGTCGCCGCGGCGTCCCCGTAGTGAGCGCTCACGAGATACCAGAGGGCGACGGCGGAACCGAGCGAGACGAGGTGCATCTCCACCGTCGGCACCCAGAACAACGGCAGTCCGAGATGAATGGGACCGGCCTCGAGGAGAGGGACCAGGGGAAAGAATCCGTCGTTGACCTGTTTACGAAACTGGGGCAAAGGCGAGTACCCGAAACGCGCGATCGAGCGGTACCACCCGGCGTCCCAGTTGTTCATCAGGTGCAGCAGCGTCGTGTGCTTCAGGTGGGCCGTCACCAACCAGACCAGGGTCACCACGAGCGTGCAGGCGACCCAGATCAGAACGGGAGTGAGCCAGCGGGGCCGATCATTCGACGCGCGAGAGGGAGCGAGGTGTCGGGGCCGGCCGGCCGCCCGGTCTGCCTCCCGTACGCTCATCGATTGTCCAGTGTAGGCCAACGTCGTCGACGACCCCCCCTCCCGAGATACCCGGGGGAGGTAGAGTGGGAAGATGCGCGACTAGTCCTTACCGGAGTGCGGGGCCCTCGAATCCCCCGCGGAGACCTCCGATTGCTTCGCCGTTTTTTTCCCGCGCCCCGTTCTCACCTCGCCACTCGGAGATTCCGTGCCCTTCCTCGACCGCCTCGCCCCCGCCGACTTTCGCGCCCAAGTGCATGGTCCCCTGCGCCGTCTCTACCTCGTCACCCTGATCAACACCTTCGGTAACGGCATGGCCTTCGCCATGTTCGTGGTGTACCTGCACAACGTCCGGGGCTTTTCAGTGACCTTCGCCACCCTCCTGCTCACGGCGACGGCCGTCGTGGGTCTCGCCATGGGCCCGGTGTGGGGTACCTTGATCGACCGGATCGGTCCGGCGAAGGTCGGACTCACCACCATGATTCTGTCGGCCTTCGGACTCGCGGCCTGGACTCGCGTGCGCACCCACGAAGAGGCCGTCATCACCGCCCTCGTGATCACCGTGTTCGAGGGAGCGGGCTGGGGCCCGGGGCTCGTCATGCTGACCCGTCTCGTCTCCGAGGATCACCGCCAGCGGGCCTACGGCCTCAACTTCATGATGGTCAACCTCGGTATTGGATCCGGTCTGCTGGTCTCGGCCGCCATCGTGAGCCTGCGCCACCCGGTGAGCTTCACCTACCTCTACCTCTTCGACGCGGCGGTGACGATGGTCGCCGCCTCCTTGTTCGCGACTCTTCTGCCCTACGGCCAGCCCGTTCACGAGACCCACGAAGCGGGCCAACCACGCGAGGGCTGGAGAGTCGTCCTGCGCGACCGGCGTCTACGCCTCTACGTCGTCGCGAGCCTGGTCCTCATTCTCGGTGGCTACGGATCGGTGGACGCCGGTCTCAGTCTCTTTATCGTCAACAACCTCCACGTCTCGATCCACGTCATCGGGATCACGTTCTTCTTCAACACCGCCACGATCGTGCTCGCCCAACTCTGGGTACTGAACCGCATGCAGGGGCACAGCCGTACCCGCATGATGGCCCTCGTCGCCGTGCTCTGGTTCATCTTCTGGGCCGCCCTGGAGTCCTCGCTCGCCCTTCCGGGGTTCGCCATCGTGATCGTGCTGTGCGCCGCCCAGGTCGTCTTCGCCATTGGTGAAACGATGCTGCAGCCCTCCGGCTCGGCGATTGTCAACCACATCGCGCCCGAGCACCTGCGCGGACGCTACAACGCGGCCGCCGGAGCGGCCTGGGGTGTCTCCAACACGCTCGCCCCGGCGATCACCGGCCTCTACTACGTCTTTCACGCCGGGAACTGGTGGCCCATCGGTACCGGGGTCACCGCACTCGTCGGTGGCCTCCTCATGTTGCGACTCCGTCACGGGCTGAGCGCCGCCGAGGACGGACGAACAATCGAACGAACGGCCTAGTCCCGTAGCTCGCGGCTGATGAGGAGCCGGGACGCGGAGTCGAGCTCGTAGGGGGTGTAGAGACCGAGTCGGGTCACGAGACCTCCGAAGCGCTCTCGCAGCAGGGGGGCGACCTCGGCCGGTTCACCCACGACGGCGAAGGTGGAGAGGACCTCGTCGTCGATGAGAGTACCCATCTCCTCCCACGCCCCGCGAGAAGAGAGTTCGTGGAGTCGCTCGTGCAGAGCGCCCCAGCCGTGCACCTCCAGGACTTTTCTGTAGGCCGGAGTCGAGGCGTAGAAGGCGATCTGTTCACGGACCCGGCGCTCGGCGAGATGAAGGGCCTCGTCGCTCGTTCCGGTCACGACGAAGGCGGAAAGGGAGATCTCGCAGTGGCGCGCCGGATCGGCCGAAAGTTCTCGACCCCGCGCGAGGGCCGGGTGAGTCACCTCTCGTAGGTAGGTCTCCGTGGTGAACGGGTGCACCAGGAGTCCGTCTCCCACCTCTCCCACCACGGCAGTCATTCGCTCGCCCACCGCCGCCAAGAAGACGGGCGGGGGGCCGAAGGGTGAGGGCTCGGGGCTAAAGAACGGCGTCATCAGGGTGTGCCGGTAGTACTCGCCACGAAAGAACAACCGGTCCCCGCTGTGCCAGGCCGCCCAAATGGCCCGCAGCGCGAGGACGTACTCGCGCATCCGCTCGACCGGGTGACTCCAGGGCATCGAGTAACGCCGCTCAATGTGGGGCTTGATCTGGGATCCGAGTCCCAGCAGGAATCGTCCCCCGGAGAGAACGTGCAGATCGTTCGCGGCCGTCGCCGTCGTCATGGGTGAACGAGCGAAGGCGACGGCGATCCCCGTCCCGAGTTGGACGCGAGAGGTCGCCGGCGCGACGGCGGCGAGCACGGTGAAGGGATCGTGTCCGGTCTCGCTCGCCCACAGCGCGTCGTAGCCGTCGAGTTCGAGAGACTGCGCGCGCGCGACGACGCCGTCGAGTTCCCGTCCGAGATCAGCGTCCACTCTCACCGTATCTCTCCCTCCCGTACTCCAACCTACCGTCGCCATCCGGTGATTGTGGGTGAGTCCACGCTGTGGCCCCCGGGAGCGAGACGACCGCGCGAGTGCGGAGGCGCTCTCGCGGGTCGTCGAAGGGTGCCGGAGCGACCCGACGAGTTCTCCCTACGACGTCTCGCCGAGGAGACGACGACCGGCGTCGCTGAGCGTCGTCCCTTGTCGCCAGAGGGCCCTGATCACTCGGGTGAGTTCGAGGTCTCGCACCGGCACCTCCACCAGGCGTCCGAGGGCGATGTCGGAGAGGACGACGAGGCGACTCACCACCGCTGGTCCCACTCCCTGCGCCACCGACTCCTTCAGGGCGGTCGTGGAGGCGAGTTCGACGGCGTAGTGGGCCCGCAGACCCCGCTCGGCCAGGGCGTCTTCGAGGACCTCCCGGGTCCCCGAGCCCGGCTCTCGACCGACCAACGCCGCGCCGGCCACGTCGACGCTACGCACCGGTCGGCGCCGACGGGCCCAGGGGTGCTCGGGCGAGACGATGATGACCAGTTCATCCAGGTGCACGCTGCGACCCTCGAACCCGGGGGGTTGGCGCGACCCCTCGATGAAACCCACGT
Organism: Acidimicrobiaceae bacterium; assembly: GCA_013044285.1. Classification (GTDB taxonomy): domain Bacteria; phylum Actinomycetota; class Acidimicrobiia; order Acidimicrobiales; family RAAP-2; genus RAAP-2. Next base: position 2,361 of record JABEUS010000078.1, on the reverse strand, counting down.
CGACCTCTCCGGCCTCGAGGAGGGCGGCGACCTCGCGGGAGTTCGCCATCCGTAGCGACACGGTGATCGGGGGGCTGACCCCGTAGAGGGGGGCGAGCCAGGTGGGGAGCAGGTACTCGGCCACGGTGAGCGAAGCGGCCAGGCGCAGAGTACCCCCCCGCTCCTCACGTCGCCGACTCGCGACACTGACCACCTCGGCGAGGGCCTCGAGAGCCCGGCGCGCCGAGAGAGCGACCACCCGTCCGTCCTCATTCAGACTCGCCCCGCTCGTGACGCGTTGGAGGAGGTCCAGCCCGAGCTGCTCTTCTAACTCGCGCAGTCGCACACTCGCCGCCGGTTGACTCATGCCCACCCGACGGGCCGCCCCCGAGATGGATCCGGCCTCCCCGAGCGCCACGACGAGGTCCAACGAGACCGGATTGAGGTAGAAGGTCATAATCACAGCCTATGGACTTACTCGCCCTATCCCGTAATCATCGGCCGTATGTAGGGATGAACTGGAAGACGGGAAGGAGAACCTCATGTCCATCACCGATACAACCCGCCCCACCTCGAACACTTCAGTCATCCCGGGTGTCCTCCTCGCGAGCGTGATCGGAGTGCTCGCCTGGTCTCTCGCCCGCGTCATTCCCCTCGTCGGTGCCCCCGTGGTCGCGATCGTGCTCGGCGTACTCGTCGCCCTCGTGCGTCCCGTCTCTCCCGCCCTGCGCCCGGGGGTGCACGCCGCGGCCAAGCGAGTCCTCCAGGCCTCGATCGTCGTGCTGGGCCTCGAGCTGTCCTGGCACGAGGTGCTCCAGACCGGGGTGAGTTCGCTCCCCGTTCTCCTCGGAACCCTCGTAGTGGCCCTCGTCGGCGCCGGAGTTGTCGGACGTCTCGTCGGGATCCGCGGAGACCTACGAACCCTCATCGGGGTCGGGACGGCCATCTGCGGAGCGAGCGCCATCGCCGCCACCGACGCCGTCATTGACGCTCACGAGAGCGACGTCGCCTACGCCGTGGCCACGATCTTCACGTTCAACGTGGCGGCGGTCCTGACCTTCCCGAGCGTCGGTCACCTCCTGCACCTCTCCCCCCACGCCTTCGGCGTCTGGGCCGGGACCGCGGTGAACGACGTCTCCTCCGTCGTCGCCGCCTCGAGCGCCTTCGGCCACGGAGCGAGTTCCACCGCGGTGGTGGTGAAACTCGCAAGAAGCCTCGCGATCGTACCCATCGCGCTCGGGCTCTCCCTGTGGCGGACCCGTCAGGTGCGCGCCGAGGCGACGGTCAGTCGCGCGGTGCTCGCGCGGCGGGCCTTTCCCTGGTTCATCCTCTGGTTTCTCGCCGCGGTGGGTCTCGACTCCGCGGGAGTCGTTCCCCACTCCTGGACTCCGTCCCTCGGCCAGCTCGCCCAGCTCCTGATCGCCGTCGCGCTCGCGGGAGTGGGTTTGTCGGTGCGCCCGCGCGAAATTCGCTCCGCGGGATGGAGGCCCCTCGCCCTCGGGGCCATCCTTTGGATTCTCGTCGCCGCGTCCAGCCTGCTCATCGCTCACGTCACCGGGAACTAGGCCGTCGTCGCGCGGAGGCGGTCGAGACGACGGAGGCTCGCGAGACGAGTAACGGGGTGCACGAGAGATCTAGTAGGGGTCGGCACCGATTCGTCGGGTGATCTCGCTCGCCGTGCGCAGACACGCGAGCGAGTCCTCGTGAGTCTGGAGAGGAGACTCGAGAAGTCCGCGCGACACGTAGTCGGCGAAGGCCAGCACCTGGTAGACGAGGGCGTCGTGACGTTCGATCCCGGACTCGTCTCGCCACCACTCCACCGGGGCCCCGATTCCCTTGCCCGCACGTCCGAGGGCCGAGGGGAAGATAAAGGGGGCGGCGAACTCGAGCACGCCCGACTCCCCGGCGACGACCGCGTGGAGGGGTGAGTCGACGACGCCAGAGACCGTAAAGACGGCCCTCGCGCCACTGGCGTACTGCAGCAGCGTCGTCGACTCGGCGTCCACGCCCGTGTCGAGCACCCGGCCGCTCGCGCTCACCAGGGTGGGTTCACCGAGGACCATCTGGGTGAGCGCGATGGGGTAGATACCCATGTCCCAGAGGGGACTCCCGTGGGCCTTTCGCCACATTCGCTCCATGGAGCGGTTGTCCTCACAAAATCCCGTGAGGACGAGTTGGGGCTCACCAATCGCCCCGTCGTCGAGTAGCTGGCGAGCGACGTCACTCTGGGGTAGGTAGCGCGTCCACATCGCCTCCATGGCCAAGAGACCGAGCTCGCGGGCCCGGGCGAAGACTCCGGCGGCCTCGGCGACGTTCTTCGTGAAGGGCTTCTCGACGAGCACGTGCTTACCCGACTCCAGGGCGAGAAGGGCCGCTCGAGCG
>JABEUS010000077.1 GCA_013044285.1 Acidimicrobiaceae bacterium | reverse complement strand
GTGGGGACGTGTGGTTGGTCGCCGACCATAATCAGGCCTCCCTCCTCGGCTTCGTCGAGCACCCCTTTCGCCGCGCGGTGGACGGAGCCAACGGCACCTCTAAGCGTCAGCACGGATCTCGGGGTCGAGACCTCGAGGTCACCGTTCCGGTCGGTACGACCGTGCACACCCTCGAGGGGGAGCTGCTGGTCGACCTCGCCCAACCGGGAGACCGTTGGCGCGCCGCCGAGGGTGGCGAGGGGGGAATGGGTAACGCCCGCTTCCTCTCGAACAAGCGCCGCGCGCCGGCCTTCGCCGAACAGGGCGAGTTCGGCGAGGAGGGCTGGTTCAACCTCGAGCTCAAACTCCAGGCCGACGTCGCCCTGATTGGATTCCCCAACGTCGGCAAGTCGACGCTGATCTCCAAGGTCTCCGCCGCCAAACCGAAGATCGCCGACTACCCCTTTACGACCCTCGTGCCCCACCTCGGGGTGGTGCGCGTGGGACAGCGGGCCTCGAAGCCCGGGGAGGGCACCGAGTTCGTCATGGCCGACATCCCCGGACTTATCGAGGGCGCGGCCGAGGGACGGGGCCTCGGACACTCCTTCTTGCGCCACGTCGAACGGGCGCGCATCCTCTGCGTCTTGCTGGATCTCTCCGGGATGCGCCCCGCCGACCCCGAGGTTCAGTTGGCGACCCTCCTCAACGAACTGGGCCGCTACCAGCCCGATCTCCTAGAGCGTCCCCGGGTCGTCGTGGGATCGAAGGGGGACGTCGCCGACGCCGACTTCGACGGGACGGTGATCTCGGCGGCGACCGGTGAGGGCGTCGAGCGCCTGAGCGCCGAACTGGCGGGCCTGGTGCGAGAGGTGCGCGCGGCCGAAGCGGTGGAGGGGCTCGGGAGAATCGTGGTTCACCGACCCCTCTCCGAAGAGATCACCGCCGTGCGCACCGCTGAGGGCTGGTGGAAGATTCACGGGCGTCGCGCCGAGCGCGCGGTGCGTTTCCAGGACATGACCGACGACGGGGCTCTCGCCGAGGCGGTGTCTCGACTACGCGAGCTAGGCGTCGACCGACTTCTCCAACGCGCCGGGGCGAAGGACGGAGACGTCGTCGAGATCGGACCGGTCTCCTTCGAGTGGTGGCGCGACGAAGTGGGCGCCGGACTCGACCGGGGCGACCACCACCGAACGACCCGACGCGAACGGCGGGCCCGCCGGGTTCGAGACGGCGCGTGGCCCGAGGACGAGCCCGAGTCGGACCCGGACGAGTGACGAGGCGCATCGTCGTCAAAGTCGGAACGACCTCGGTGACGAACGCGGGGGGCGGGGTCGATCAAGGTGTGCTCGACGCCCTCGCTCTCGACGTGGCCGAACGTCGACGTCTCGGTGACCGGGTCGTGCTCGTGACCTCGGGAGCGATCACCGCCGGTTGGGCCGAGGTGGGTGGGGGACGTCCGCGACCCCAGGAGCCCCGACTTTTGCAGGCGGTCTCGGCGGTGGGTCAGCCCCGCTTGATGGACGCCTGGCGCTCGGCGTTCGCTCTCTCTGACCTCGCCGTCGGACAGGTCTTACTCTCCCCCCTCGACTTTTCTGACCGCGCCCAGTACCTGCACGCTCGCTCCACCCTCGAAGCACTGGAGGAGCTGAACGTGGTGGCGGTGGTGAACGAGAACGACGCCGTCGCCGACGAGGAGATCCGCTTCGGTGACAACGACCGGTTGGCCGCCCTCGTCGCGAACGTGGTGAAGGCGGACTACCTCGTCGTGCTCACCGACACCGCGGGTCTCTTGACGGCCGATCCGCGCCGGGACCCCCAGGCGACGTTGATCGAGGAGGTGAGCGACGTCGACGAGGACATTCGCGTCCTCGCCGGATCGTCCAGTTCGGGGGTCGGCAGCGGGGGAATGGCCTCGAAGCTGGCCGCCGCCCGCATGGCCAGCTGGTCCGGCGTGACCACGGTCATCGCCCCGGCCCGCGAACCCTCGCCCCTGTCGAGGGCCCTCTCGGGAGAGCCCGGGGTCGGTACTCTCTTTCATCCCCGCCCTACGGGCCTCAGCGCCCGACGAGCGTGGATCGCCTTCGCCGTGGCCTCCCGGGGCCGTCTACGCATCAACCAGGGGGCTCTGCAGGCCATTGAGCACCACGGACGCAGTCTGCTGCGGGTGGGTGTCGAGGCGGTGGAGGGGGAGTTTCGAGTCGGAGACCCGGTCGAAGTACGGGGCCCCGACGACGCCCTGGTGGCGAAGGGGCTGGTGAGAGTCGACGCCGACCAGGTCTTCGCCGGCGACGACGTCGTGATCCACCGCGACGACCTCGTGTTGCTGCGGGCCCGCTGAGCCGTCTCGGTACGCTAGAGCGATGGGTACCAGCCTTCGTGACCAGGGTCTCGCCGTCAAGGCGGCGGCCCGCGAACTCGCCGGCGCGAGTAACGAACAACGCTCCGGGGTCCTTCGTCGAGTCGCGCGCGAGTTGGCCGAGCGTGAAGAGGAACTCCTCGCCATTAACAGTGCCGAGGTCGCTCGTTACACCGAAGGGGGAGCGGGACGAGACCGACTCACCTTGACTCCGTCGCGGATCGCCTCGATGATCGAGGCCCTCGTCAACCTGAGTGAGGAGCCCGACCCCCTCTTCGAGCTCGTCGACGAGCGCCGCCGCCCGAACGGGTTGGTGGCCCGGCGGATCCGGGTTCCCCTGGGGGTGGTGGGGGTCGTCTACGAGAATCGTCCGAACGTCACCTCCGACGTGGCCGGTCTCTGCGTCAAGTCCGGTAACGCGGCCTTTCTGCGCGGTTCGAGCAGTGCGCTCGAGTCCAATCGATTTATCGCGGGCCTCTTTCGGGCGGCCCTGGTCGCCGAGGGGCTCTCGGAGTCGGGGGTCAGCCTCGTCGAGGACGTGAGTCACGAGACGGCCGCCGAGTTCATGGGGCTCACCGGCGTGATCGACTGTCTCATTCCCCGGGGTGGGCCGAGCCTCATCCGGGCCATGCGCGAGCACGCCCGAGTCCCCTACGTCCTCGACGGCGACGGGAACTGTCACGTCTACGTGGACGCCCCGAGCGACCTCGACCAGGCGCTCGTCATCGTGGTGAACGCGAAGACCTCTCGGCCCGGGGTCTGTAACGCCGCCGAGACCCTCCTCGTGCACCGAGACGTGGCGCCAGAGTTTCTCCCGCGACTGGTCGAGGAGATGCCCGAGGTGGAGTTGCGCGGCGACGAGGCGACGCGCGCGCTGGTCGCGGCGACCCCGGTGACCGAGGAGGACTACGCCCAGGAGTTTCTCGATCTCATCTTGGCGGTGCGCGTCGTCGACTCGCTCGAGGAGGCCATCGATCACGTGGCCCGTTACGGCACCGGACACTCCGAGGCGATCGTCACGACGGACGAGGCTCACGCCGAGACCTGGGTGCGCCGCGTGGACGCGGCGGCGGTCGTCGTGAACGCGTCGACCCGCTTCGTCGACGGGGGAGAGTTGGGACTCGGGGGTGAGGTCGGTATCTCGACCCAGAAACTCCACGCGCGCGGACCGATGGGCCTGCGCGAACTGACCTGCGTGAAGTGGGTCCTACTCGGTGAAGGACAGGTGCGATGAGCGCTCTCGACCCCCGCCAGGCCCTGGCCGAGCGCCTGGGCATTGAGGTACCGGCCCCCCGATTCGACTCGCCCGACGACGTGTCGATGCTCCTCAGCGGGGTCGACTACCTCCCCTCGCGCGAGATCAGTGCGGTGACCTTCCTCGCCGACCGGTTGGCCAAACCCGTCTTGGTGGAGGGTCCGGCCGGGACGGGAAAGACCGCGCTCGCCGCCGCCGTGGCCGACGCGACCGGGGCTCGGCTCATTCGACTGCAGTGCTACGAGGGGCTCGACGAGTCGAAGGCCCTCTACGAGTGGAACTACCGTAAGCAACTCCTGCGCATCCAGGCCGGGCGTCGCGAGGACGACCAGACCTCCTGGAGTGAGCTCGAAGACGACATCTTCTCCGACGAGTTCCTACTCACCCGACCCCTGCTCGAGGCGATCACCGCCGAGGACCCGGTCGTGTTGCTCATCGACGAGGTGGACCGCGTCGAGATCGAGACCGAGGCCCTCCTGCTCGAGATTCTCTCGGAGTACCAGGTGTCGATTCCCGAGTTGGGCACCGTGCGGGCCCGGCAGATTCCCATGGTGTTTCTCACCTCCAACGCGACGCGCGAGCTCTCCGAAGCACTGAAGCGCCGGTGCGTCTTTCTCCACGTGGGCTACCCCGATCCGGAACGTGAGAGAGACATCGTCCTCTCCCGGGTGCCGGGTATCTCGGGTCAGCTCGCCTACCAGATCGCCCAGATGGTCTACTCACTGCGCCAACTCCCACTGCGCAAGGCCCCCTCGGTGTCGGAGACCCTCGACTGGGCGCGCACCCTCGTGATCCTCGGTTACGAGGAGCTCGGCCCCGAGGTCGCCGCCCAGACCCTCCACGTGCTCCTCAAGTACCAGAGCGACATTGCGGCGGCGCACGAGGCTCTCTCCGCGGAGGGTTGAGTGTTCGACCTCCTCAGCCGGTTCATCGCCGAGTTGCGTCGGGTGGGTCTGCCGGTCTCGGTGAGTGAGCACGTGGACGCCGCGCGGGCGATGGAGGTCATCAGCGTCTCCGACCGGGAGGTCTTTAAGAGCGTTCTTCGCGCCACTCTGGTGAAGGACTCGACCTACCGAGAAGCCTTCGACACCGCCTTCGAGGTCTACTTCACGGGACGACGAGACGGGGACCTCGACCTCGGTCCGGGGGCGGGCCCGGGTTCGACACCCTCGTCCGGCGCCCAGCCCGAGCGCAGCGACCGGGAGTTCACCGAGGACCTCCTCGACGCGCTCGTCGAACAAAACGAGGGGGCGCTTCGCGGCGCCGCTCGCGGGGCGGTCGAGCGCTACTCCGGGTTCGAGCGGGGTCGTCCGGTCGGTGGTGCCTACTACCGGTACCGGACGCTTCGCCACCTCGACCTCGACTCGGTGGCCGAACGTCTGAGCGCTCTCGGACTCGTGGGAGAGAACGAGAACGAGGTGCTCGAGAGACTGAACCGGGACGAGGCCCGCCGGCGCATCTCCCACTTTGAGGATCTGGTGGATCAGGAGATCCTGGAACGGCTCGTCGACGATCGCGGGGCCGAGGCGGTCGCGGAGACGACGCGCGAAACCCTGCCCGAGGACGTGGACGTGATGCACGCCACCCGCGACGAACTGGACGAACTGGAGCGCGCCCTGGCTCCGCTCAGTCGTAAACTCGCCTCTCGCCTGGCCCGCCGGCGCCGCCGGCGCCGCCGGGGACCCCTCGACATGCGCCACACGGTGCGCGCCTCCCTCTCGACGGGGGGCGTGCCCCTCGACATCAAGTTTCGCCCGCCCCGACCCGCGAAGCCCGAGCTCGTCGTTCTCGCCGACGTCTCGGGCTCGGTCGCCTCCTTCGCCCGATTTACCCTGCACCTCGTTCACGCCATCTCCGAAGAGTTCTCCAAGGTGCGCAGCTTCGTCTTCGTCGACGGAGTCGACGAGGTCACCCACTTCTTCGCCGAGACGGACGATCCGGCGGTCGCCGCCCACCGCATCGCCACCGAAGCCGACGTCATCGCCGCCGACGGTCACTCGGACTACGGACGGGCACTCGAGAGATTCGTCGAACGTCTCGGACACGACGTCAACCGCCGCACGACCGTCTTGATTCTCGGGGACGCGCGCAACAACTACCACGCCGCGCGTCCGGAGTTTCTGGCCGATCTGCGCGAGCGGGTGCGGGCCATCTACTGGCTCAACCCCGAACCCCGGGCCTACTGGAACAGCGGTGACTCGGTGGTCGCTCTCTACGAACCCCACTGCGAGGAGGTGTTGGAGTGTCGGACGTTACGCCAGTTGGAGGAGTTCGTCAGTTCCCTCGATTAGACCCCGAACCACCGGCCGGTTTTCGAACCAGTGGTCCAGAACCCACCGGAGCGAGGGTCGTTCTCGTGCGCCACGGCGAGGCCTACTGCAACGTCGACGGCGTGGTCGGGGGGCACCGCGGGTGCCGGGGGCTGACCGAGCGGGGTCGAGCTCAGGCCAGGGCTCTCGGTCGCTACCTGGAGCGTTCGGGGCTCGCGGGAGAGATGTCCGCGCTCTACACCTCGGAGTTACCCCGCGCCGTCGAGACCGCGTCTCTGCTCTCCCTCGAGGCGCGCGGACTCTCTCCGACTCGCTCCCACGAGTGGTGCGAGATCGAGGCCGGTGAGGCCGACGGCCTGACCTGGCCCGAGGTGGTGGACCGGTTCGGCGTGGTCGACTGGGAGTCGGACCCGACCAGCCCCTTTAGTCCGGGGGGCGAGTCCTGGCTTCAGTTCTACGACCGGGTGGCGGGCGCGCTGGGGGTCCTCGGCGAACGGCACCGGGGCGAGAGAGTCCTCCTCGTGACCCACGGCGGGGTCATCGAACACGCCGTGAAGTTCGCCCTCGGCATCGACGGCACGAGACGGCTCGGTCTACGAACGAAGCACTGCTCGTGGACCGAAGTAGAGGTCGACCGACTGCGCAGAAACCTACTCAGTTACAACGAGCGGGTGCGGGCCGACGCGGCCGACTGAAGCAACTCGGAGACGTGAAAGGCCATGTCGAGGCTCTGCGAACCGTTCAGACGAGGGTCGCAGATCGAGGTGTAGTTGAGGTCGAGGTCGCTCTCTTCGAGTCGCTCGCCGCCCCCGACGCACTCGGTGACGTTGTCCCCGGTGAGTTCGACGTGCAGGCCCCCCGGCCAGGTCCCGAGGGCCTGGTGGACACTGAAGAACTGGGCGACCTCGGTGAGAACGTCGTCGAAGCTGCGGGTCTTTTGTCCCCCGACCGCCTTAAAGGTGTTGCCGTGCATGGGGTCACAGGACCAGACCACGCGAGAACCCTCGTGGAGCAGCGTCTCGACCAGCGTCGGAAGGTGCTCGAGCACCCGGTCGCGACCCATGCGAGAGATGAGGGTGAGCCGGCCCGGAATGTTGTCGGGGTTGAGCGCGTGCACGAGACGCACCAACTGTTCGGGAGTGGTGGAGGGGCCGACCTTCAGCCCGAGGGGATTGGTAATTCCTCGAGCGAACTCCACGTGGGCTCCGTCGAGGTCCCGGGTGCGGTCGCCGATCCAGAGCAGGTGGGCCGAGCAGTCGTACCAGTCGCCGGTGAGCGAGTCTTGACGAGTGAGGGCCTGCTCGTAGGGCAAGATCAGGGCCTCGTGGCTCGTGTAGAACTCCACACTCGACAACGAGTGATCGTCGTCGAGGTCGACCCCGCAGGCCCGCATGAAGTTGAGAGCCCGGTCGATGTCGTCGGCGAGGACCTCGTAGCGCTTGCCCTCCGGGGACTGGGCCACGAACTGTTGGTTCCAGGCGTGCACTCGGTTGAGGGCGGCGAAACCCCCGGTCGTGAAGGCCCGCAGGAGGTTGAGGGTCGCGACACTCTGGTGGTAGGCGGCGAGGAGGCGATCGGGATTCGGGCGACGGGCCTCGGGCGTGAACTCTTCGGAGTTCACGATGTGGCCGCGAAAAGCCTCGAGACTCACGCCGTCGCGCTCCTCGAGGGGAGTCGAGCGGGGCTTGGCGAACTGTCCGGCGATTCGTCCCACCTTCACGACCGGAACTCCGGAGGCGTAGGTCAAGGCGACGGCCATCTGCAAGATCACCTTCAACTTGTCCCGGATGAAGTCGGCGGCGCCCTCGTGGAACGACTCGGCGCAGTCGCCGGCCTGGAGAACGAAGGCCCGACCGTCGGCGGCCTCGGCTAACTGGGCCCGCAGACGACGAGCCTCACCGGCGAAGACGAGCGGAGGTTTGGTTCCGAGTTCTTGTTCGACCTGCGCGAGATGCACCGGATCGGGCCACGTGGGATTCTGGGCGAGGGGCCGTTCGCGCCAACTACTCGGGCTCCAGGGGGTAGGGCTCATGCGTTAAGGCTAGAGGCTCTGCGAAGAACCCGACAACGTCGGGTTCTCTCGTCGGGTGCGCCTCGCGTAGGCTGGGGGAGGTGAGCACCCGAGTTGGACTCTTCGGGGGCACCTTCGATCCCCCCCACCACGGTCACGTCGCGGCCCTGAGGGCGGCGTGGGCGACGGGCCTCTTCGAGAGAATCGAAGTCACCGTGGCCGGTGATCCCTACCAGAAGTCCTCCTCGAAGAAGGTTCACCCCGCCCTCGATCGTCTCGCGATGGCGCACGAGGCCTTCGACTCGCTGGAGAGCGTCGTGGTGTCGGACCGTGAAGTTCGCCGCGAGGGGCCGAGTTACACCATCGACACGGTGCGAGAACTGAGAGCGGAAGGCTGCGGGGTCGATCTGCTCGTCGGAGAGGACCTCGTGAACTCTCTCAACTCGTGGAGGGGCGCCGAGGAACTCGCTCAGCTCGTCCGAGTCGGGGTAGTGCCCCGTCCGGGTTCTCACACCCCGGAACTGGCGGGGTGGGAGCTCTACGTGATTCCGATGGACCCCGTGGACCTGTCGAGTACCCAAGTGCGCGACGCTCACGAGCACCACGAACCGCTCGACGGATTCGCTCCGGAACCGGTAATCTCACTTTTTCTCGAACTCGAAGAGTAAGGTGGGGGCCGATGGCGGTCCGCGTATTCGAGTGGAGTCACGACGAACCAGTCGTGCTGAAGGTGGTTGCCCCCACCCGACGTGACCTTCGTCGAGCGCGCCAGCGTTACGCCGTGATCGCTGTGACGGTCCTGGGTCTGCCCTTTGTACTCGCCGTCGTCGTGGCGGGAGTAGTGCACTGAGCGATCGCCCGACCTCAGCGCTCCCCGAGTTCAGCGCCGCGCTCTGCGCCGCTGCCCTTCGCGGAGTCGACGAGAAGATGGGTCTCGATCCGGTCATTCTCGACGTCCGCGGTTTGATTGACGCCTTCGACGCGATGGTGATTACTCACGGACGAGTCGATCGACAGGTGCGCGCCATCGCCGAGGAGATTGAACGTCAGATCGACCTGAGTTCGGGAGTGAAACCCCTGCGGGTCGAGGGGTGGGCGAGCGCCGAGTGGATTGCCCTCGACTACGGGGACGTCGTCGTTCACGTCTTCGACGAACCAGCCCGCGAGTACTACGACCTCGAACACCTGTGGCGCGCGGCTCGAGCGGAACGGCCGGTGCCGCGTCCCTAGTGACTCTTCGTCGGGGCGAGGAGCGAACGAACGTCGCTCAGCGTGACCGTGGTCGTCTCCGTGGCGCCGACGAGAACGCTCAAGGGCTCGTGATTGACCTCCACCTGAAGTGAACTCACCGGCCCCCAGGCCGCGGCGCTCTCGAGAAGTTGGGCGACGGCGATCGTGCGGCTACGCCCGGTGACTCGGGCGAAGGGGCTCGACATCTCGACGAGCGCCCTTCCCGCTTCGAGTTGTACTCCCTCGACGACGGCGTCGGCCGGTACGCGGGTGCCCAGTCCCCTGGACGCTTCGGCGGTATTTGGTCCCGCCGGTAGGGAGTACTCGACGTCGAAGAGGCTGGCCGGAGCGGGGACGAGGCGCGGTACCGCCTCGAGATAGCCCGAGGAGGCGAGTAGGTAGATCGACTGGTGGGTGTAGACCACTCGCTGGGAGGGCGAGAAGGGCAACGTGGGGGCGAGGAGATCGAAGGGAACCGTGGAGTCGGCCCGGCTCGCCAGTGGGGTGGAAGAGACGAGGTTGCAGCCCCCGAGCACGAGTCCGGCGACGAGCAGGCTGAGCCCGGATACGAGGCGTCTCACGGGTTCTCTCCTCGGGCTAGTCGCACCACGAAACGCGAACCCGCGTCGGGGGAGGACTCGACCCAGACCTCTCCCCCCATGGCCCGCAGGTGTTCTCGAACGAGGGCTAAGCCAATACCCGATCCCGTGACCCCGGCCCGGTCGTGCGCGGCGCGGCCCCGGTGGAACCGCTCGAAGATAGCCTCGCGCTCGTCCTCGTCGACGCCCGGACCGGCGTCGTCCACCAGAATGTCGACCGCGTCGTCTCGGTCGACGACGCTGACCCGAACCACTCCGCCCGCGTAGCGCTGAGCGTTTTCGAAGAGGTTGGTCATCACGCGCTCGAAGCGGCGCCGATCGACGAGCACGCGAGGGTCGCGGGGGTCGAGGACCAGCTCGACGTCGGAGTCCCCGAGTCGGCGAAGGACGGAGGTCACGGCGTAGCGGGTCAGAGTGGCCGCCGAGAGATTCTCGATCGTGAGGTCGAGGGCGCCGGCGTCGGCCCTCGAGATCTCGAGGAGGTCTTCGACGAGTCGCTGGAAGATGCGCACGTTGGTGGAGAGAACCCGCAAACTCTGGGCCGCGTCGGGTGGGAGTTCCTCTCGTTGGGCGTCGAGCACGGTGACGGCCGTGACGAGGGAGGTGAGGGGACTGCGCAGTTCGTGCGAGACGTCGGAGGCGAAACGAGCGTCTCGTTCGATTCGTTGGGAGAGTTGGTCGACCATCGTGTTGATGGCCTCGACGAGAGACTCCACCTCGGCGCCACCTCCTCGCGTGGTGACCCGAATGGTGAGGTCCCCGGCGGCCACTTCGTGGGCGGCCGCGGCGGCGGCCACGAGTGGTGCGGTCGTACGCCGGGTCACCCACGCCGCGATCAGACTGCCCAGAAGGGCGGTGGCGAGAGTGCCGAGTACGACGAACCAGAGCAGGGTTTCGAGGGTGGCGGAGGTGGCGCCGAGGTTAAAGACCTCGTACATCTGGGCCGACACGGCGGGAATCGGGACACCGACGAGGTACCGGGCCTGTCCGGCGACGTTCAGCACCCCGGTCACCACGTGGTCGAGGTCGACCGCCGAGATGGCGCTCGCGGGGACGAAGGTCAACGCCGCCTGGGGGCGCGGAACCTGCCACTCCCCGTCGACTCGCACGAACACTTGGGAGTTCGCGGTCTGTTGGAGGGCGTTAGTCGCCGCCGCGATACCGAGGGGGTTGGCGGCGAGCGTGGCGCGAAAGAGGGCCGCGTTGGCGTAGGCCTGGCGCAGGTCGGCCCGCTCTTGTTGGGCCAGGGTCAGGTGCCGGGTCGTCAGCAGAGTGAAGGCTCCCGTCAGACTCGTGAGGGAGACGGCGGTGATCACCAGAACGACGACGAGTCGTAGCCGCAGGCTGGTGGGCCCCACTAGAAGACCAACTTGTACCCCAGTCCGCGGACCGTGAGGAGGTGTTCGGGGACGGCGGGATCGGCCTCAATCTTGACGCGGAGTCGACGAACGTGAACGTCGACCAGGCGAGTGTCACCGAAGTAGTCGTAGTGCCAGACTCGCTCGAGGAGGTCCTCGCGCGACAGAACTCGACCGTCGGAGCGGGCCAGTTCGACGAGGAGGCGAAACTCCGTCGCCGTGAGGTGGACCTCGGCTCCGTTGGCGTCGAGAACCACGCCCTCGGCGGGCGAGACCTTGAGGGAGCCCACGCGAAACTCGGGAGCGAGCTGATCCGGGCGCCGGCGCAGGTGCGCCTTCATCCGGGCCAGCAACTCCGGTGCGGCGAAGGGCTTCGTGACGTAGTCGTCGGCGCCCGCTTCGAGTCCGGCGACGACGTCACGGGTGTCGTCTCGAGCCGAGATGACGAGGATGGGAATATCGCTGCGTTGACGGAGCCGGCGCGTGGCCTCCAACCCCGACATCCCGGGCAACATAATGTCGACCAGACAGAGGTCGACACCGAGTCGCTCGAAGTCGGTCAGGGCGTCTTCGGCGCTGGCGTGAGCCGAGACGTCGAAACCCTCCCGGGTGAGCAGAAGATGGAGTGAGGAGCGGATGCCCTCGTCATCGTCAATAACCATGATGCGCGCCACGTCGACCTCCCTACGCGCTCACCTTAACTCAGCCCCCTCGTGGGCCGCCCTCGGGTTCAGGTTTCGGTACCCTTACGATTGTGGACCGCAGCGCCGAGCCGATTCCTCCCGCCTGGGAGATAGGGGAGTTCGAGCGGTCCCTGCGGGCGCGTGATCGCTCCGAGCACACCACCCGGGCCTACCGAGGAGATCTAGAGCAGGTGGCCCGCTGGAGCGGAGTGCACGACCCGGCCCGGATCACCCTCTCGACTCTCCGGGAGTATCTCGCCGACGCTCTCGAGCGAGGAGACTCCCCGGCGACCCTCGGGCGCCGGCGCGCCGCTCTGCGCACGTACTTCGCCTGGCGGGTGGAGTCGGGTCGCCAGAGCGAGTCTCCGGCCCAGCGCCTCTCGGCACCCCGGGCCCGCAGACGCTTACCCGAACTCGCGACCCGTGAGGACCTGGCCCGGCTCCTCGATAGTGAGTGGGGGGACGATCCGTGGGCTCGACGGGATCGAGCGGTCGGGGAGATTCTCTACGGAGCGGGACTGCGGGTGAGTGAGCTCTGCGGACTTCACTCGAGGGATCTGGACCTCGAAGGAGGGTGGCTACGAGTCCTCGGTAAGGGCCGAAAGGAACGCCTCGTCCCCCTGCACTCGACCGGTCGACGGGCCGTCGACGCGTGGTTGGAGGTACGCGCCGAGAGAGCGGGACCCGAGACGGGTGACCTGGTGTTCGTGAATCGGCGGGGCCGCCCCCTCGGGCCACGGGACGTTCGTCGAATTCTCGAGGCTCGCCTCGGTCGACCCCTGCACCCGCACGCGCTTCGTCACACCTTCGCCACCCACCTCCTCGAAGGGGGCGCCGACCTGCGGGTCGTCCAGGAGATGCTCGGGCACGCCAACCTCTCGACCACCCAGATCTACACTCACGTCTCTAAGTCCCACCTGCAGAAGGTGCACCGAGCGACCCATCCCCGAGGCGGGGGCCTCGACTAGACTGCTCTGGCTGTCCCAGGGTGGGGCGGCACTAGAGATGAACTCCGCGGTTTGGTCCGGTCGCCTTGTGGGTGCGCCGCGGGGGCGTTAACCGAACGTATAAAGAAGAGGAACATCGTGGCTCTCGTCACTCTGCAGGAACTGTTGGACGCCGGTGTGCACTTCGGGCACCAGACTCGGCGTTGGAACCCCAAGATGCGTCGCTTTATTTTGGGCGAACGCAACGGCATCTACTTGATCGATCTCCGTAAGACCCTCGTCGGGATTGAGTCGAGTTACACCTTCGTGCGCGACCTGGTCGCCCAGGGTGGCACGATCTTGTTCGTCGGGACGAAGAAGCAGACCCAGGGTCCCGTCTCGGACTACGCCGAGGCCTGCGGAATGCCCTTCGTGAATCAGCGCTGGCTCGGTGGCATGCTCACCAACTTCTCGACCGTCGCCGGTCGCGTCAAGCGCATGATGGAACTTCGCACCATGGAGCGAGCCGGTGACTTCGTGGGCATGCCCAAGCGTGAGGCCCTGCGCCACCAGCGCGAGCTCGAGAAGTTGAACCGCAACCTCTCCGGTATCGCCGGACTGGACCGCGTGCCCGACGCCATCTTCGTCATCGACACGAAGAAGGAGCACATCGCCGTGACCGAGGCCCGCAAGCTCGGTCTTCCCGTCGTCGCCGTGGTCGACACCAACTGTGACCCCGACGTCATCGACTACGTGATTCCCGGCAACGACGACGCCATTCGTTCCGGGGCACTGCTCTGTCGCTTGATCGCCGAAGCGGTGGTCGAAGGCCGCTACATCCGTCAAAACCGCCCCGCCGTGACCGGCGCCAAGGCCTAGTCGCCACTTCAACGAAGGAGAGTTCACAAGGTGTCCTACACCGCAAAGGACGTACAGAAGCTGCGCCAGATGACTGGCGTGGGAATGATGGACGCGAAGAAGGCCCTGGACGCCACCGAGGGTGACTTCGACGCCGCCGTCAAGCACCTGCGAGTCCAGGGACTCGCCTCCGCCGCCAAGCGCGCGGAGCGTGAGGCCAGTGAGGGCGCGATCTCCGTCGTGCGCGACGGACAGGCCGCCGCCCTCGTCGAGATGCGCTGCGAGACCGACTTCGTCGCGAAGTCCGAAGAGTTCACCGCCCTCGTCGACGAGATGGCCGCTCGCGTGGCCGCCGAGGGAGAGGGAGCCGTCGCCGAGTTCCAGGAGCGCATCGAGACGCTGCTCACCACTCTGAAGGAGAACATCTCGGTCGGACGAGTCGTTCGTCTGGTCGCCGAGGAGGGTGAGGTCATTAACACCTACCTGCACCACCAGTCGGACCGGGGTGTGAACGGCGTCATCGTGGTCGTGAATGGTGCCGACGAGGAGTTGGCTCACGACCTCTGCGTGCACGCGGCGTTCGCCAAGCCCGCCTTCCTCAGGCGCGCCGACGTTCCGAGCGAAGAGATCGATCGGGAGCGTCAGACGGTCGAGGAGATCTCTCGTAACGAGGGTAAGCCCGAGGCGGCTCTCCCGAAGATTATCGAAGGTCGACTGAACGCGTGGTTCAAGGACCGCGTGCTCCTCGAGCAGCCGTACGTTAAGGACGAGAAGCAGTCGGTGGAGCAGTTCATCGCTCCGGCGACGATTCGCGCCTTCGCCCAGGCCTACATCGGAGCGTAAGTTCGTGCGTCGTATGGTTCTCAAGCTCTCGGGTGAGGCCCTGGCCTCCTCGGCGAGTGACGAGACCATCGATGCCTCGACGGTGCACTTTCTCGCCACCGAGATCGCCCTCGCCATGAACGGGGGCGATCTCGAGTTGGCCGTGGTCGTGGGTGGGGGCAACATCTGGCGGGGCGCCAAGGGCGAGATGGCCGGTATGAACCGGGCCAGTTCGGACCTCATGGGGATGCTCGGAACGGTGATCAACTCCCTCGCTCTCCAAGACGCCATCGAGACCGAGGGACGAGCGACCCGGGTGATGTCGGCGCTCGAGATGGACCAGGTGGCCGAACCCTACATCCGTCGTCGCGCGGTCCGTCACCTCGAGAAGGGTCGAGTCGTCATTTTCGCCGCGGGGATGGGTAACCCCTACTTCACGACCGACACGCCGGCCGCCCAGCGCGCCGCCGAGATCGAGGCGGACCTGGTCTTGAAGGGGACCCACGGGGGAGTCGACGGCGTGTACGACCGCGACCCTCGCCAGTTCCCCGACGCGCGTCGTTACGACTGCATCTCCTTTGACGAGGTCATCGCCCAGAACCTTCGCGTGATGGACATGACTGCTATTACCTTCTGTAAGGACAATCACTTGGCCCTTCGCGTCTTTGACGTGATGGCGCCCGGGAATCTAGGTCGCGCGCTGCGGGGTGACGCCGTCGGTACGCTGGTGAACTAATGGATAATGAACTTGTCGAATTAATGCTCGAAGAGACCCGCGAGAAGATGGGCCGGGCGATTGAGCACGTGAAACACGACTTCGCCGCCGTCCGTACCGGGCGCGCCACGTCCTCTCTCATTGAGAACTTGACCATCGAGTACTACGGCTCCGAAGCGCCCCTCAAGCAACTGGCCGGTTTCTCCGTTCCCGAGTCCCGCCTCCTCGTCGTGTCGCCCTACGACAAGGGATCACTCGGGGCGATTGAGAAAGCGATTTCGAACGCCGACCTCGGTCTGGTGCCGAGTAACGACGGCAACGTCATTCGTTTGAACTTTCCCGCCCTCACCGAGGAGCGTCGTCGTGACTTCGTGAAGTTGGTGAAGCAGAAGGCCGAAGACGGCAAGGTCGCGGTCCGCGGTGTCCGTCGTCACGCCCGCCAAGAGATTGACGCGCTCGAGAAGGACCACGGACTACCGAAGGACGAAGTGGAGCGCCTGGAGAAGGTACTCGACAAGATGACCCAGGACGAAGTGGCCACTATTGACGCCTTGCTGACCCACAAGGAACAGGAACTCCTTGAGGTCTGAGGACGGCACCCAGGACGAGCCCACGGGCGAAGTCCCGGTGGTCAGCACCTTCGACCCCCGGGTTCGAGTGACCGGGGCCGAAGTGGCCCACGCGACGGGAGAGGTGCCCCGGGTCGATCCCGAGACTCTCCTGCAACCGTGGACGGACGCTCCGACGGGCCAGGTTCCCATCGTCGTGGCTCGAGAACAGGCCGACACCGTCGACCCCTGGTCGCACATCCCCGCGCCCGCGTGGCGCGAGGCGGAAGCGGACTGGGTGGCCCACGAGGGTCAGTTCGACGCCTCTTTTCTCGCGGGCGACCTCCCCGGGGCGCTCGCGGACTCACCCTCGATGTGGGCGGAGACCGCTCCCGATCACCTGTCGGACGCGGAAGAGGCGCTCTTTGACGTGGCCCCTCGGCCCGACCCCGAGTCCGGGGCTCACCGCGAGTGGCGCACCCGGCGCACGTCGCGGAGCAATCCCCTCGAGGGACGAGCGGTGCGATCGGGCGCGAATCGGAGCGTCGCTCTGGCCACGCTGACGGGAATCGCCCTCGTCCTCTTCGTCCTCGCGGTCTTCTACGTCGGTCCCCTCGCGGTAGCGGTTCTCGTAGTGGTCACTCTCGCCCTCGGCGCCGCCGAGGTGTTCGCCGGTTTCCGCGCCGCCGGCGCCCATCCGGCGACCTTTCTCGGAATCGCGGCGGTGGTGTTACTCGGTGTGGGCGTGTACAACAAGGGTCCGGCCGCGGTGGCCCCGATGGCCACGCTCCTCATTCTCTTCGGATTTATTTGGTACCTGAACGCCGAGAAGTCGGTGGACGTGGTGGACGGCTTCGGGGCCACGGTCTTCGTCTTCGTCTGGGTGGGGGTTCTCGGGACCTCCGCGCTCGCCATGGTGGCGCCCCACGCTTACGTGGGCCGACACGGCCTCGCCTACACGCTCGCGACCATTTTGTTGACCGTGGCGAACGACTCCGGCGCCCTCTTCGTCGGACGCTGGCTGGGTAAACGCCCGTTGAACGCCCGCCTTTCTCCGAATAAGACGGTGGAGGGCGTCATTGGCGGCACTCTGTTCACCCTCCTCGTGGGGGCGGTGGTGATTCCGATGATGAGCCCCTGGACGATGCGCCTCGGCCTCGAAGCGGCGCTCGTCCTCAGCGTCGTCGTCCCCATGGGTGATCTTCTCGAGTCCATGGTGAAGCGGACTCTCGGGGTGAAGGACCTGGGCCGGGTGCTACCGGGACACGGTGGCGTGATGGACCGAATCGACGGACTGCTCTTCGCTCTGCCGACGATGTACTTCTTGACTCACGCGCTGCACCTGGGTTAATCGTGGGCCACCTTCAACGAGTGGCGGTCATGGGGGTGACCGGTTCGATCGGTCGACAAACCCTCGAGGTCCTTCGTCGCTCGGATCGTTTCGAACTGGTCGCCGTGTCGGCCGGTCGTCGTGTCGAGGACCTCGTCGCGGTGGTGGAGGAGTTTCGGGTGGCCCGAGTCGGGGTGCCCGACGAGACGACCGCCTTCGCGGTGCGCGAACGTCTGGGTTCTTCGGTGGAGGTGCTCGTCGGGGCGTCGGGACTGGCCGAGCTGAGTCGCGGGGCTGACGTCGTCGTGAACGCGGTGGTCGGATTCGCTGGCCTGCCCGTGACCCTGGCGACGCTCGAGGCCGGGAGTCGACTGGCTCTCGCCAATAAGGAGTCCCTGATCGCCGCCGCTCCCTTGGTGGAGGCGGTCCGTACGACTCCGGGGGCGCAGATTTGGCCGGTCGATTCGGAGCACTGCGCGCTCCACCAGTGTCTGGTGGGATCGTCAGACTCTGAGGGCCGACCCGACGTCGAGCGGCTCTGGATTACGGCGTCGGGGGGGCCGTTTCGGGGCTATTCGCGCGACCAGTTGGCCGCGGTGACCCGTGAGGGCGCGCTCGCTCACCCGACGTGGCAGATGGGCCCGAAGATCACGGTGGACTCCTCCACGTTGATGAACAAGGGGCTCGAGGTCTTAGAGGCCTCGGCACTCTTTCACGTCGGGGTGGACCGAATCGGCGTGGTGGTGCACCCTCAGTCCATTGTTCACTCGCTCGTCGAGTACGTCGATGGTTCGGTCCTGGCCCAACTCTCGGCACCCGACATGCGTCTCGCTATCGCCTACTGCCTCGGGGCCCCCGAGCGACTCGCCCAACACTGGGGTCAGATGGACTTCACCCGGGCCTTTCAGTTGGAGTTCGAACCACCGGATCGACTCAATTTTCCGGCTCTCGACCTCGCGTACGAGTGCGCGCGCCGGGCGGGAGCGGCCCCGGCCTGGTTGTCGGCGGCCAACGAAATCGCCGTGGAGGCCTTTCTTAACGGGGTCTTAGCGTGGCGCGAGATCGTGCCCCTCGTCGCCCGGGTGCTCGACCAGTACGAGGATCGAGCCCTCGAATCGGTCGAACAGCTGATCGAGGAGGACGCGCAGGCTCGCGCGCTCGCTCACGGTAATCTGCCCAGTTAGTGAGTACGACCCCCTCGAGCACTCGGTCCATCGGAACCTTCCTCGTCGCCTTGAGCGCCATCGTGGCCCTGGCGGTCTGGTTGGTGGGCTGGTCGTTGCCCCTCGTGATTCTGATCGTGCTCGCCATCGTGATGTTCCACGAACTGGGTCACTACTTGACGGCGCGACTCTCGGGCATGCAGGTGACGGACTTCTTCGTTGGATTCGGACCGGCTCTGTGGTCGGTGACCCACCGGGGTACCCGCTACGGCGTGCGGGCGATCTGGGCCGGGGGTTACGTCAAGGTTCCGGGAATGTCCTGGGACGACGCGGTCGACCCCGCACTCGAGTCGCGCACCTACCGGGCGGCCACCTACCCCCGCAAGGTGCTCTTCGCCTCGGCGGGATCCTTGATGCACCTCATCATGGCCCTCCTGATCGCCTTCTCCTCGCTGGTCTTCGTCGGGACGCTGTCGGCCAACTCCATCGGTATCGGGGGGTTCGCCACCTTCGACCACGGCGTCTCGAACGCGGCCCGAGCGGCCGGGCTGCGGGTCGGTGACCGCATCGTCTCGATCGACGGACACGCGAAGCCCACCATCGCCGAGATCGTCGCCAACGTGCAGGCGGCTCCCGGGGGTACGGTGACGATCGTCGTGGAGCGCTCCGGTCACCTCGTGACTCTCCACGCCCACCCCCTCAACGGACAGACACTGAGCGTGGGGGGTCACGCGGTGACCCGCTCGAAGGTTCCCGTCGGTTATCTCGGGGTCAATCTCCACGAACTCACGACCACCACTCCGATCGCGAGTGCGATTCCGCAGTCGTTCTCACTGGTCTGGCGCACCGTGACCGAGGCCGTGGCCTCGCTCGGGCACGTCTTTTCGCCCTCGGAGTTCGTGACCCTCTTTCACCAGGTCACCACGCCCGCCCTGGCCGCCCAGCCCGCCCAGCAGGCGAAGCGCCCCGTCTCGATCGTGGGCGTCGTGCGGGTCGCCGACCAGGCGGTTCAGTCGAACGTCGGGGCCTTTCTCCAGATCCTGGTCATCTTGAACATCTTCGTGGGGGTGCTGAACATGCTGCCCCTCCTACCCCTCGACGGAGGACACGTGGCGGTCGCCACCTACGAGCGCCTGCGCCGGCGACGCGGGGTGCCCTACCAGGCCGACCTGCGCAAAATGATGCCGGTGGTCTACGCCTTCGTGACCGTGCTGCTGGTGCTCTTCGCCTCGACCCTCTACCTCGATATCGCTCACCCGATCGCTAATCCCTTCCGCTAGGCGGATGGCCGGGGCTCTCCGGCGGGCAGAATGGGGGGGTGGATATCTCCTCCAATCTCCTTACTCCTCGTCGCGTCACTCGCCAGATTCGGGTGGGATCGGTCGCGGTCGGCGGCGACGCGCCGATCTCCGTGCAGTCGATGACGACGACGAAGACCGGCGACGTCGAGGGCACCCTCCAGCAGATCTACGCGCTCGCCGCCGCCGGTGCCGACATCGTGCGCTGCACCTGTAACGACGCCGCCGCCGCCGAGGGTCTCGCCCAGATCGTTCCGCGTTCTCCCGTGCCCCTCGTCGCCGACATTCACTTTCACGTGGAGATGGCGCTCGCCGCTCTCGAGGCGGGGGTGCAGGGTCTTCGTCTCAACCCGGGCAACCTGCGCAAGCCCTCGGAGATCAAGTTGGTCGCCCGGGAGGCGAAGGATCGCGGAGTACCGATTCGCATCGGGGTCAACGCCGGCTCTCTTCACCCCGAGGTCTACGAACGCTTCGGGGGTGCGACCCCCGAGGCCCTGGTGGAGTCGGCTCTCCAGGAGTTGAACTACTTCCGCGAGGTGGACTTCGAGGACGTGAAGATTTCGGTCAAGGCCTCGTCGGTGGCGACGATGATCGCCGCCTACCGTCTCGCCTCGGAGACCTTCGACTACCCCCTCCACCTCGGGGTCACCGAAGCCGGACCCTTGCCGGGTGGTCTCATCAAGGGGAC
>JABEUS010000011.1 GCA_013044285.1 Acidimicrobiaceae bacterium | reverse complement strand
GGTGAGCGGTGCCGAGGCAGTCCGCTCCGGTGTCTCCCCCACCGAGGATGATCACGTGACGACCCCGTGCGCTGACCGGGCTCGCCGGTCCGCCGTGGACGTCGCGGGTGGCCGCTTCGAGAAAGACCATCGCCGGATAGACCCCGGCGAGTTCGGCCCCGGGGACGGGAATGAGACGAGGGATCGTCGAGCCGAGAGCGAGAACGACCGCGTCGAAACGAGCGCGAAGTGCGGAGAGGGACTCTCCACCCTCTCCGACGGGCGACGAGGGATGAAAGAGTATTCCGACTCGCTCCATCTCGGTGAGACGGCGATCGAGGATGGCCTTTTCCATTTTGAACTCAGGAATTCCGTAGCGCAGTAGTCCCCCCACACGGTCGCTTCGCTCGAAGACCTCCACGTGGTGTCCGGCACTGCGTAACTGAGCGGCGCAGGCGAGACCCGCCGGCCCCGACCCGACGACGGCAACGGAGCGACCGCTCTCTTCGAGCGGGGCCGCCTGGACCGCGAGTCCGAGCGCGTAGGCGTGTTCGATGGTCTGCAGTTCGATGCGTTCGATAGTGACGGGGTCACCGGAGATTCCCACGACGCACGCCGATTCACAGGGGGCGGGACAGAGTCGTCCGGTGAACTCCGGGAAGTTATTGGTGGCGAGGAGTTGGGCGGCCGCGCGGTCCCAACGCTCGTGGTAGACGTCGTCGTTGAAGACGGGGATCCGATTACCGAGGGGGCACCCCTGCATGCAGAAAGGAATTCCGCAGTCCATGCAGCGCGCTCCCTGGGTGGCGATCGCCTCGTCACTCTGGGTCTCGTAGACCTCGCGCCAGTCTCGAAGGCGCACCGCCACGGGCCGGTGCGCCGGGGTCTCGCGGGAGTAGTCGAGGAAACCGGTCGGCTTACCCATTGCGTAGCTCGTCGCGAACTCGCTGGTACTCGGAGGTTTCGATGCGCACGAAGTTCATCCTTTCGACTCGCCAGGCGTCGAGAATCTCTCGAGCGCGCAACGAATCGGTGTCGTGGTGGTAGCGGGTGAGGATCTCGAAGAGACGCTCGTCGTCCTCGGCCTCGAGGGGATCGATCTCGTAGACCCCGGCGGCGAGGTGGTGGTGGACCCGGTTCTCGGGGTCGTAGAGGTAGAGCGTTCCCCCGGACATCCCCGCCGCCAAGTTGCGCCCGACCCCGCCCAGAATCACGACCACTCCTCCGGTCATGTACTCACAGGCGTGGTCTCCGGTACCTTCGACCACCACGGTCGCCCCGGAGTTGCGTACGGCGCAGCGCTCCCCCACGACGCCGCTCACGAAGATGTCGCCGCTGGTGGCGCCGTAGCCGATGACGTTGCCCGCGATGATGTTCTCACTGGCGACAAAACTGGCTGTCGCGGGTGGGCGAATAATGACCCGTCCTCCGGAGAGCCCCTTGCCGGCGTAGTCGTTAGCGTCACCTTCGAGGCGTAGCGTCAGACCCTGGGGAATGAAGGCCCCGAGGGACTGGCCCGACGAACCGGTCAGGTGAATGGTCACCAGATCGGCCGGAGCCCGAGTGGCCCCCAACGCTCTCGTCATGGCCGAACCGGTGAGAGTACCGACGGCGCGATGGACGTTGGCCACGTCGAAGTGCAGGTTCAGCGCCGTGCCTTCTTCGACGGCCGAGAGGGCCTCGCTGAGGAACTTCCAGTCGAGTGCCTCGCCTAGTCCGTGGTCCTGAGCCTGGGTCCGTCGGCGCTGGTCCGGAGGAGTTTCGGTCAAGAGTCGGGAGAGATCGAGAGTGTTGGTCGACTCGTCGAGCGAGACGGCGTCGAGTCGGGACACGTCACCGATGACCTCGTCGAGAGAGCGCGCCCCCAACTCGGCCAGGTACTCGCGAACCTCCTGGGCGATGAACTGGAAGAAGTTCTCGACGAACTCCGGCTGACCGGTGAAGCGACGTCGTAGTTCGGGGTTCTGAGTCGCGATCCCCACGGGACAGGTGTCGAGGTGACAGACCCGCATCATGATGCAGCCCGACACGACGAGTGGCGCGGTGGCGAAACCGAACTCCTCGGCGCCGAGTAGCGCCGCGATGATCACGTCTCGACCGGTCTTCAGCTGGCCGTCCACCTGAACGGTGATTCGAGAACGCAGTCCGTTCATCGCCAGCGTCTGGTGCGTTTCGGCGAGACCCAACTCCCAGGGACCCCCCGCGTGCTTCAAAGAGGTGAGGGGCGCCGCTCCCGTCCCGCCGTCGTGCCCGGAGATGAGAACGACGTCGGCGTGGGCCTTGGCGACGCCCGCCGCAATCGTCCCGACGCCCTGCTCAGCGACCAACTTCACGTGGACGCGCGCCTGGTCGTTCGCGTTCTTCAGGTCGTAGATCAGCTGGGCCAGGTCCTCGATGGAGTAAATGTCGTGGTGCGGTGGGGGTGAGATGAGCCCGACTCCCGGGGTGGAGTGACGAGTCGCGGCGATCCACGGATAGACCTTGGAACCCGGCAACTGCCCGCCTTCGCCGGGCTTGGCACCCTGAGCCATCTTGATCTGGAGATCGTCGGCGTTCACGAGGTAACGCGAGGTCACCCCGAATCGGCCCGACGCCACCTGCTTGATGGCGGAACGGCGGTTAAACCTCGGGTCCGAGGTTTCGAAGCGGTCTTCGTCCTCTCCCCCCTCCCCCGTGTTGGACTTTCCTCCGAGCCGATTCATCGCCACGGCGAGAGTGCTGTGGGCCTCTTCGGAGATGGATCCGTAGGACATGGCCCCCGTAGAGAAACGCGTCAGAATCGACTCCACGCTCTCCACCTCTTCGAGGGGGACCGGAGTCGCGGCCTTCTGTAGGCGCAAGAGGGAGCGCAGCGTCACCTCGGCCGCGGCCTGGTCGTCGACGAGCCGGGTGTACTCCCGGAAGATGTCGAACCGGCCTTCTCTCGTCGCGTGTTGGAGCTTTTGCACGGTGCGCGGATTAAAGAGGTGGGTCTCGCCCTCACGACGCCACTGGTACTCGCCCCGGTTAGTGATCTCGACTCGTTCACCGGGCGAGGGCACGAAGGCTCGTCGGTGACCTTCGAGAACCGCTTCCGCCAACCGATTGAGGGTGGCTCCGCCGACGCGGGAACGAAAACCGGGAAAGAAGCGGGTGAGCACCGACTCGTCCAGGCCAACGGCCTCGAAGAGCTGGCTCCCGACGTAGGAGGCGACCGTGGAGACACCCATCTTCGACATCACCTTGGTGAGGCCCTTCGTGAGAGCCTTCGCGTAGTGGTAACGAGCCTGCGAGTTCTCGAGGTGGAGGTCACCGGTCGCGACGAGGTCCTCGACTGACTCGTAGGCGAGGTAGGGGCACACCGCCGAGGCGCCGAAGCCGACGAGCAGGGCGACGTGGTGGACCTCACGAACGTCGCCGGCCTCGACGACGAGAGCGGCCGACGTGCGCAGGTGTTCGCTCACGAGTCGGTGGTGAACCGCGGAGGTCATCAAGAGGCTGGGAATCGGTGCGAGGCCCTCGTGAGCGTTTCGGTCGGAGAGAATAACGAGGGTCGCTCCGGCGCGCACGGCGTCGACGACGGCGTCGCACAGGTCGTCGAGAGCGCGACCCAGGCGCTCGCCCGACGAGTCGGGTCCCTCGACCGAGAAGAGTCCGTCGAGGGCCACCGCCGAGAAACCCCAGTCGGGCATCGCCTCTTCGATGTAGCGCAACTTGGCGAGTTCTTCCACCGAGAGGACCGGCGACGAGAGAGCGATCTGGTGACAGTGGGCGGCGGTCTCACTGAGCAGGTTTCCCTCACCTCCGAGTGTGACGCGCGTCGAGGTGACCAGTTCTTCGCGGATGGCGTCGAGGGGTGGGTTGGTGACCTGGGCGAAGAGTTGGGTGAAGTAGTCGAAGACGCTGCGCGGCACCTTCGAGAGCACCGGCAGTGAGGCGTCTGAGCCCATCGATCCAATGGGCTCCTCACCCGCCTGGGCCATGGGGCGAAGAATGAGGCGCAGGTCCTCTTCGGAGTATCCGAAGAGGACCTGGTGCAGTCGAACCGAGGCGTGGCTCGGAGTCAGCATCGGACGGGCCGGAACCTCGTCCAGACTGACCTGCTGGTCGGCCAACCACTGCCCGTAGGGCGCACGAGACGCGAGATCGGCCTTCAACTCGGTGTCGTCGATCAGGCGGCCCTCTTCAACGTCGACGAGAAAGACTCGTCCCGGTTGGAGGCGACCCTTTCGCTCAATGTTCTCGGGCTCGACCGGCAGAACGCCGACCTCGGAGGCGAAGATGACTCGGCGGTCCTTCGTGACCCAGTACCGCGCCGGACGCAGCCCGTTACGGTCGAGGACCGCTCCGACGACTCGTCCGTCGCAGAAGCTCACCGAGGCCGGACCGTCCCAGGGCTCCATGAGGGCGGCGTGGTAGCGGTAGAAGTCACGGCGAGACGGGTCCATCGCGCTGGCGCGCTCCCAGGCCTCGGGAATCATCATCAAAATAGCGTGGGGCAGAGAACGTCCCCCCTGCACGAGTAGTTCGACGGTCTCGTCGAAGCTCGCCGAGTCGCTCATCTGCGCAGTGATAATCGGGGTGATCGTGGAGAGGGGCGCGGGAAGAAGATCACTCGCGAGGGTGGACTCTCGGGCGGTCATCCAGTTGCGGTTGCCCCGCACGGTGTTGATCTCACCGTTGTGGGCGATGAATCGGAAAGGTTGAGCGAGGTCCCAGCGGGGCAGTACGTTCGTCGAGAAACGGGAGTGAACGAGGGCGATGGCCGAGGTGAGCCGCTCGTCGCGTAGATCGTCGAAGTACCGACGCAACTGGGGTGAGGTGAGCATCCCCTTGTAGATGAGGACCCGTGAGGAGAAAGAGGAGGCGTAGGCGTTCGTCGCGAGTTCAATCTGGCGACGGGCGACGTAGAGGGCGCGCTCTAAATCCCCTGCTCCCTCGAGGCGTACGAGTTGGTGGACGAAGCGTGGTTCAGAGGCCGCCGAGGTGGGTCCGAGTAGAGAGGAGTTGACGGGCACGTCACGCCAGGACACGGTGCGTAGTCCGACCCGGGCGCAGATGCTCTCCAGAGTGTCGACGAGTGACACCTGGTCCTCGTCGCGCGGCAGCATCCAAAAACCAACTCCGTACTCTCCCGCCACGAGAGTGTCGTCATCAAAGACGACTCGCAAGAAGTCGTGGGGCATCTGAATCAGCAGTCCCGCCCCG
>JABEUS010000076.1 GCA_013044285.1 Acidimicrobiaceae bacterium | reverse complement strand
GCCAGGGCGGCTCGACGAATGGCCCAACTCGACGGCGCACTCACGGTGTTCGTCTCGGTGGACGACTCCGTCGTCGGAGTACTCGTACTCGACGACCCACTGCGCCCCGACGCCGCGCGCACCATTCGATCCCTGCGCCAGGGAGGAATCGAACGAGTGGTGATGGTTACGGGAGATCGCTCAGAAGTAGCGGAGAACGTGGGCGCGGTCATCGGAGCGGACGAGGTGATGGCCGAGCGCTCACCCGAGGAGAAACTCGACATCGTTCGCCAGGAACGCCGTCACGCGCCCGTCATCATGGTGGGCGACGGGATCAACGACTCTCCGGCACTGGCCCTCGCCGATGTCGGAATCGCCATGGGAGCCCGCGGAGCGACCGCCTCCTCCGAAGCCGCCGACGTCGTTCTTACGGTCGATCGTCTGGACCGCGTCGGTGAAGCGATGTTGCTGGCCCGGCGCACTCGGCGCATCGCCCTCGAGAGCGTGACGGTGGGCATGGGGCTCTCCCTGCTCGCCATGGTCGCGGCGTTGGCCGGTTACCTTCCCGCGGTCGGGGGGGCGATCCTGCAGGAGGGAATCGACGTCGCGGTCATCGTCAACGCCCTACGCGCCCTTCTACCCTTCGACACGGCTCGCCTGGGGGCCGACGACACCATTCTCACCCAGCGATTCCGGGACGAACACCGGGCTATTCGCGCCCACATCGAGGAGGTCCGTTCGAGTGCCGGCGCCCTCGAGGACCTCGACCCGGTCGCCGCCGTGGCGCGCGTGCGCGCCGTGCACCGGGTGCTCGTCAGCGAGGTGGTACCCCACGAGCGCCACGAGCAGGAACTTCTCTACCCGACCATCGCTCGTATCATTGGGGGGAGAGACCCCACGGGACCGATGAGCCGAGCCCACGCCGAGATCTCCCACCAGATTCGTCAGCTCGGATCGCTGCTCGACGATGTCGACCCCAGCGCAGCCGCCGAGGCGGACATTCTCGACCTTCAACGACTTCTCTACGGACTCCACGCCATCTTGGCTCTCCACACGACCCAAGAAGACGAGAGTTACCTCTCCTTCACTGACGACGAGGTCCCGAGTCGGAGCTAGGAGTACGTCGCACGGACATCACCGATTCTCACTCAGACGCTCTCTACACGGATTCGACTCTCGAGGGGTCGCACTCGTCTGGCCGGTAGGCTTCGCCGCACGCTATGACCGACGTGCGACAAATCGATCCGACAGAGGGTGCGCTCGCCGAGGTAATCGCTCCGCTGATCAATCGGGCCTACGCCCTCGCGCAAGAACAGTTGTTTACCCAACTTACGCCCCGGGTGAGCGAGGAGTCGGTACGTGAGATCATCGCCGACGGTGAACTTCTCCTCGCCGAACGCGGGGGTGTCGTCGTGGGCGTTGTCCAGTTCCGACAGCTCGCCGAACGGGTCGGGTTCTTTGGGATGCTGGCCGTACCCCCCGAGGTCGCCTCGACCGGGATCGCTCGCGAACTGCTCATCTCTCTCGAATCCGAGGCCGCCCGTCGGGGACTCCACTCCCTGGAGTTGGACCTCCTTCAGCCCGAGTCACCAACCCCCCACCAAACTCGACTGCGGGAGTGGTACGAACGTCGAGGTTTTGTCGCGCAGTGGACCCGTCCCTTCAGTGACGTCGAACCGGGCGCCGCGCGCTTTCTTCGCCAGCCCACTGATCTGACCCGCTTCGCGAAGACGATTCCTGGACCCGTCTCCTAGGAGTACTCACTGCGCGCCGAGGGTCACTCGGCGAGGAGGTCCCCGTCGTTCACCAGCCACTGGGCCGGCCATTCCCGGGAACCGAACCAGGCGGCGGTGTCGTCGACACTCTCTTCGAGAGAACGCAGGGTGAGCCCGAGCGAGAGGGCCCCCGCGTTACTGAAAGTGAGGGCGTTGTCGGGGAGAGCTCCCGTCCAGAGGGGGAACTTCTGACGCCACGACGGGTCGCTCAATCGTTCGGGATCGATCTCCACGAGGGTCGTCCCGGAAGGTGCGACGTGGGCGGCGATGCGCTCCAGGGTCTCCCCGAAACTAAGGGGGGGCGAGCTCTGGAGTACGTGGACCGCCCCGGCGAAACGCTCCTCGGCGAGCCGAGTCGCGAACTCCCCGAGGTCCCTCGCGTCGATCCACTGCAGGGGGTGGGTGCGCGGACCGGGGAAGGCCACTCGGCCACCCCGCTGAAGTCGGGCGACCCAGTAGGGAAAGCGCAGGGTGTGATCGTGGGCACCGACGATGTAGGTCGGACGAAGCACCCCGACCGAGTCACCGAAGAGTTCTCGGGCCGCCCGTTCACACTCGGCCTTCAGCGGGCCGTAGGTGACCCCCGTCACCGGAGCGTTCGGGTCGATCTCTCCGAGTTGGCGCAGAGGGGTGCTCTCGT
Source organism: Acidimicrobiaceae bacterium (assembly GCA_013044285.1). Lineage (GTDB taxonomy): Bacteria > Actinomycetota > Acidimicrobiia > Acidimicrobiales > RAAP-2 > RAAP-2. Next base: position 4,107 of record JABEUS010000076.1, on the reverse strand, counting down.
CGGCCCCCGGGCTCGTCGGGACCTCGTACGCCGAGATGGTCGAGATCTGTTGGTAGTAACCGGCCCGATCTCCGAGGGCCCCGTAGAAAAGCTCCACGTCGCGACGCTGGTACGCAATGGCGTCGATGGTCACGTCGAAGGAGAGACCACTGAGAGCGGAGAGATCGCTTCGCCGATCGCCGACGAGGCGGGTGATCGGTGCCGGTAGGTCGGTGGGAGTGACCCCGCGATTAAAGACGGTGACGTCGTGACCGCGCTCGTAGAGCGACCACACAATCGCTCGTCCGACGAAGGAGGAACCGCCGAGCACCAGAACGTTCATAGAACGCTGACCTTACCCGCGCTGCGGGTCGCGCGCCGGGGTGAGTTACCTCGGACGCCTCGGGGCGTGGTTCCTCGTCGCCTCTCTCACCGGTCCTCACGTAATGAGACGGGGACTCTTTCGCACCGCCCTCCTCGTCGGGCCGGAGCCCGCGACGAGGGCGGTGCGAGGGTCTCCTAGAGCGAGGGGTGCGCGAGTCGGGGCAGTACTCGGGCGAGCGAGGTGGCGAAATCCTCGGTCGCTCCGGCCAGTCGACTCCGCCGACGTTCTCCCCGAGTCCCGAAGGAGTGCTGGGCGACCACGAGTGCGCCGACCTTTTCCAGTCGCTGACTGACCTGACCCACCACGTCACGCGGGTTTACTCCGTAAGTACAGAAGACCGCCGCGGGCTTCGAGCCGAGCCAGGGCAGGCCCTCGAGGAACTCCTCCATCGCCCGGGCCGGGCGAACCTGAGTGACCACGAGACCCTCGACCCAGGTACCCACGACCAGCGCGTCACAGCGCGCGACGTCGAGCGCCGAGACCGTGGACACCGCGCGGACCTCCACGTCGAGTCCCTCGCGACGGAGTACCTCGCCGAGCGATTCGGCGAGCGAGGCCGTCGAGCCTCCGGCACTGGCGTAGGCGATGAGGACCCGCGTGCGAGTCGCCCGATCTTCGTTCGATGAACCGGGACGTCGCGGGGGGTTATCAAGGATGGCGCGCGCCGCGCGGCGACCCTGAGCCATCGCCTCGACGACTGAACCCGGACCGGTGAGGGCGTCACCGGCCACCCACACCCGAGGACGTCGGGGAATCGGGGCGGCCCAGAGCCCGACTTCGCGGTCCATCGAGAGAGTCCCCACGGGATGCGAGTAGCACTCCGGGGAGGCGGGCCCGGCGAGGATGCCACTGGAGCGCCATCGCCCGGGAGCCTGGCCCTCGTGACGCTTACGCACCGGAACACCGGGAAGTTGCGCCGTGAGCTCGGCGTCGAGCCGGTAACCCATAGCCATCACGACCAGGTCGACCGGGAGAACCTCGGACTCATTCGCTGAGACCACCGGGGTCTCGCCCCGAGCCCCCTGGGTCGTGAAGGCGAGCGTCGCGTCGTGAACTCGTCCCTCCTCCCCACTCACCCCGGTCAGAGTGCGAGAAAACCGCACCTCGACGCCCTCTTCACGCGCCTCGTGGAGTTCGTCCGGTCGAGCCAGCGCGAATCGTTCGTCTAACCAGTCGATGCAGGTCGCGTTCATACCCAGACGTCGAGCGAGTCGAGCGACGTCCATGGCCGTGTTACCCGCACCGAGGACGAGCACCCGGGCGTCCTCGCGTACTCCCCAGCGGGTGAGCAACGACGCGGCGTCTCCTCCGGGGTCGAGGGCGCCCTTGGCGCTCTGCAAGAACTCCGTCGCCGTGATCACGCCGTCGAGGTCGGCCCCCGGAACGGTGACCCGGATGGGTGTGGAGGCTCCGTGCGCCATGATGACCGCGTCGTGAGTATCGAGTAGTTGGTCGAGGGCCGAGGGAGGAATCTCCGTACCGAGTCGCAGATCGACCCCCGCGGCGATGAGGTCGCGCCAGGGCCGAGAGGCCACCTCGTCGGGCAGGGTGAAGTCCGGCATGCCCCAGATCAAGAGACCTCCGGGGCGCTCGTCGCGCTCGTAGACCGTGACGTGCACCCCGGCCTCGACGAGGTCGTAGGCGGCCCCAATGGCGGCCGGGCCGGAACCCACGATGCCCACCGAGAGTCCGTCGTCTCGCTTCGGGGACCGAGCCGGGGCGGGCACCGCCCACTGGTCGGCGATAAAGCGTTCGAGGCGGCCAATAGCGACCGGTGCCGCCCCCGAGAGGGACCAGGTGCACGAGCCTTCGCACTGGGCGGCCTGGTTACACACTCGTGAGCACACGTCCGGGATCACCGTGGTGCGCGCCAGGATGGCGTGCGCGCGCTCGAGGTCACGTTCTCTCACGGCGGCCACGAAACTCGGAATGTCGTTGTGGGCCGGACACCCGCGCACGCAGGTCGGGTCGGGACAGTGCAGACACCGAGAAGCCTCAGCGACCGCCTCCTCCCAGGAGGCGTAGCCCACCCGGGTCTCTTCCACGTTGCCGCGCAGTTCGACCGGTTGGTGGAGGGGTGGGTCCTCACGGGTGGCGAGGGCGCGGGGACCGTGCACTTTAATGGCGCTGAAGGGACACACCCGTTCGCACTGGTGACATCCCACGCAGGTGGCGTCGTCGGCGAGAACCGTCCAGGTCGCGTCGTCCATACTGAGGGCTCCCACCGGACAGCGAATCACGCACTCCTGGCAGCCGGCGCACCGGTCGGCGAGCACCGTCACGTGACGAGGGTCGGCGAGGTCCGCCCCGCGAATATCGAGAGTTGTCATGACCATTCCTCCTAGTCCGCCGCGTTCATCAGCACGTACAACACACTCACCAAGACACCGAGTCCCACGGTCATCACGACTGCGCTCACTCGGGTGGTCCGGGGGGCCCGGCTCACCGGGACGAGGTCCCGGGACGCAATGCGCCACGTCGTCCACACCGAGGCCAGCGTGCCGAGCACGACGACCCCTACCTGCACCGCGATGATCCCGCGATTAGAGGCCATCAGCGAGGCGTTGTAGAGACCACTCGACGTCGAGCCCGCTCCCACCAAGTGTCCGACCGACACGAGGACCCGGGGGAAGTGCTGGAGAAACTTCGGGAGCTGGCGGGCGAAGTAGTCCGCCCCGACGACCGGGATAATGGCGTACATGAGGGGCACGAAGAAGGAACGGAATCGACTGGTCCGGTCGACGAAGGCTCGTCCCCCGGGCCGAGGTTGAAAGTCGGGGCGAGCGAAGAGAGAGGTGAAAACTCGGCTGAGCAGAGCTAGTCCCACCGCCACCAGCCCAATCACGCCGAGGTAGTCGATCGGGTTCGGGTACTGGGGGAACCCGGTGTGGCTGTTCAACCAACTGTCGAGGTGGGAAAAGAGCGTCAACGCGTTGAGCTGCTGGTAGAGCACGAGACCGAACAGCAGCGCGACGGCCCAGGCGATGTCGGCCCGGCGCCGCGTGGGTGCGACCACCGAGGTCAACGGAGCCTGCACGTAGAGACCGATGTTGTTCGACGGGCAGGATTTAAAGCACTCGGTGCACAGCCCACAGGTCGCGTTGGAGTCCGCGCTGCCCGGCCAGGTGTACCACGGGCAGCCGTAGCCGTCGGCGTCTCCGCGCATGCAGTCCTTCGTCGTGCAGCTCTGGCAGACCTCCCGGTCCCGGGTACGAAAACCGGCCACGGCACCCATCGCTCCCACCGATCCGATGAGTGCGCTCAAGGGGCACACGTAACGACAGAACGTCCGTCGCTCGAAGGTCAGGAAAAAGACAGTCGCCGTGCCGACGATCCCGAGGACCATGAAACTGGTGGCCATGGGATTACCGGGGCCGGCGATGTTGAAGTACTCCTCGATCCAGGTGAGGAGGAGAAAGGACCCGACCGAGAGAAGGAAGCCGTACTGGGCGACCTTCTCGGGCATCTTCAGTCCCAGTCCGAGGCTCACGTGACGGCGCTGAAAGAAGCTACGCCGCTGGAGCCACTCGCCGAAGCCCCCGAAGGGACACATCGCGCACCAGGCCCGACCGACCCCCACCATCATCACGAAGACGAGGCAGAACCAGAGGTACCACGTAATCGCCGTCGCGAAGTTCAGTCCCGGCACCGCGGTGCCCACCAGACCCACCACGATGACCAGCCAGAAGATGATCTGATTGGGCAAGATCAAGAAGAACTGGAGTCGCCGGTCCTTTAAGAGG
>JABEUS010000075.1 GCA_013044285.1 Acidimicrobiaceae bacterium | reverse complement strand
GGGTACCTGTCCGGCGACCTCATCGGCTCGCGGGGCGTGAAATCCGATGGAGGAGCGGGGCGCCGTCGGGGGAGATGAGAGCAGCGTCGGAGCCGGTTCCGACGGGGGACGACGAAACAGAGACTCGCCGGTGACGAGAGTGTCCAGTGCGTCACGAAACTCTTCGGCGCTCATCCGCGTCAGGGCGTCGGGGGTCGTCGCGCGCTGGAGCACCTCGTTCAGTGGACCTAACTCCGGGCGCGAGGGTAGTGAGCGCAGATTGCGAAAGGCTCGTACCTCGTCCACCGACAAGCCGTCGATGGGAGAGGTGCCCGTCGCCACTTCGAACACAATGACCGCGAGGGCGTAGACGTCGTCCGTGGGGTGAGGAGCCGCCCCGGACAGGTGCTGGGGGCTCGCGTAACGCACGGCCGCGAAGGGAGTCGCGAAACGCTCTCGATTGAGCCCGCTCAGTGACACATCGCTCAGTTTGGCGGTGCCGTCTAGATCGAAGAGTATCTTCGACGGACTGATCTCTCCGTGGACGACCCCCTCCTCGTGGAGGTAGGCCAGCGCCGCGGCGACGTCGCGCCCGAGTCGAACGGCGTCGTCCAAGCCGAGGGCCCGGCGCTCGCGCAAGAGGTCATCGAGAGAGCCCCCAGCGAGGAACTCCGTGACCTGAAAGATCACCCCTCCGGACTGGCCTCCGTCGAAGACGGCGACTAAATGGGGGTGGTGGAGTCGCGCGGCCCGCACAATCTGGCTACGAAAACGACGCCGGACCTCTTCGGTGTGCCCCAGGTAGGGACGCAGCGCCTGGAGGGCCACCTCCCGCGAATGCACCCGGTCGCGGGCCCGATACACCTCCACGGTAGGCCCCGTCCCCACCAACTCGGCGATGAGGTAGCGACCCACCACCAGTTGTTCAGGTGCGTAGATGGGCTCACTCATGGCTGCCCCTACGGTAGTTCATGACAGGTCGTCAAGAACCTCGTTCACCACCCCGGTATCGAGGAGGTTCGCGAAAGCTCCACCAGGTACCAGCGGCACCCCGAGGGCGCGCGCCCGGGTGAGTTTGGACGCGCCCGGAGACTCGCCCACCACCACGCAGTAGGTCTTTTTCGATACCGTGCCCGGACTCGTTCCTCCCCGAACGACGATGGCCTCTTCGGCCTCTTCTCGATTCCACCCCTCGAGGGTTCCGGTGACCACCACCGCCCGCCCAGCGAGGGTGAGGTTCTGTGTCGGCACGGACCGGGGTTCTTCCATGGCCACTCCGGCCGCCGCGAGAGACTCCACGCGGACCCTCGAGTCCGGGTCGCGACAGTACTCGTAGACCGACTGGGCGATGATCGGGCCCACCCCCTCGGTCGCCTCCAACGCCTCGAGAGTCGCCTCACTCAGCGCGGCGTAGGTGCCAAAGCGGGTCGCCAGCGCTCGCGCGGCCACCGGACCCACGTGTCGAATCCCCAGTCCCACGAGAATCCGGCTGAGGGGAGCCGACTTCGCCTCCGAAATCGCCGCCACAAGATTGCGAGCCGACAACTCCGCGAATCCCTCCAGATGGTCGAGATCGCTCGGGGTCAGTCGAAAGAGGTCGGCGACGTCTCGCACGAGGCCCTCGGCGACTAGTTGGGCCACCCGAACCTCACCGAGCCCCTCGATGTCGAGGGCGGAACGCGACGCGAAGTGAACGATGCCCTCGAGGAGTTGGGCCGGACAACGAGGATTGCGACAGTAGGTGTCGCTCTCGTCTCCCAGGCGCTCGAGGGGTCCACCACACTCGGGACAGTGCGAGGGAAACACCCAGGCCGACCCTCGCTCGAGACTCTCGTCGAGCACCGGGCCCACAACCTCGGGAATCACGTCCCCGGCCTTACGAATCACCACCCGGTCCCCCGGGCGCACGTCCTTGAGGCGAACCTGATCCTCGTTGTGCAGCGTCGCCATCGCGACCGTCGATCCCGCCACCACCACCGGTTCGAGGACCGCGTAGGGGGTGGCTCGACCGGTGCGCCCGATGGAGACTTCGATCGACAGCAGTCTCGTGAGTCGTTCCTCGGGAGGGAACTTGCGCGCGATGGCTCCGCGCGGGGCACGGCTGGTGTGGCCCAGTCGAGCCCGGAGTTCGAGGTCGTCCACCTTGACGACGGCCCCGTCGATGTCGTAGGCCAGATCGTGACGGTGTTCGAGGAGCCAGTCGGTCGCCGCGAGGACCCCCGACATACCGCGCACCGTGGTCGCCTCCGCGGCGACGGCGAAACCCCACTCGCGCAGAGTCGCCAGCGTTTGCGACTGCGAACGCAGTTCGAGACTCTGGTCGAGGTCCACGACGTGATACGCCAGAAAGTCGAGCGGTCTCGACGCGCTCACCGCGGCGTCCTTTTGGCGCAGCGATCCGGCGGCGGCGTTGCGCGGATTCGCGAAGATTTTGAGGCCGCTCGCCGCTTGGGCGTCGTTCAGTTCCCCGAAGGCCGCCTTGGACATATAGACCTCGCCGCGCACTTCGAGTCGGGCTCGAGTCGCAATGCGTCCGGGGACTGACGCGATGGTCCTCACGTTGTCGGTGACGTCCTCACCGACTCGGCCATCGCCCCGAGTAGCCGCTCTCACCAGGGCGCCCGACTCGTAGAGAATGGACAGAGCGAGGCCGTCAATCTTCGGCTCCACACTGAACTCGCACTGCTCAGAATCGAGCGCCGCCAGTTTCATCGTTCGTTCGGCCCAGGCGGCCAACTCTCCGGCGTCGAAAGCGTTGTCCAGACTGAGCATCGCCTCGGCGTGAGTGACCGGGGCGAAGGTGGCGGAGGGCGTCGCACCGACACCCTGGGTCACGGCTTCACTCGAGGGCAACGTGGCCTCTAGCTCTCGCAACTCTCGAACGAGGGCGTCGTAGTCGGCGTCGGGGATCTCCGGGTCGTCGTGCTGGAAGTACGCCCGGTTGTGTCGGGCCACCTCCTGGCGAAGGAACTCGCGACGT
>JABEUS010000074.1 GCA_013044285.1 Acidimicrobiaceae bacterium | reverse complement strand
GGGGTCCCTTCATGAGTTGGATAAGAACAAGCGATAGGTCCGATGGTTCAGTATTTGCGACGGACATCGTGTCGGTCATGGCGTCTCCGATCGGTCGCGGCTGAAGTTGACCCGTGGCAGGTCGGCCACGCGCTCTACGTCCGCAGCGCTCCACTCGATGCGCTCGCGTCGTTCTTCGTCGAAGATCACGGAGAGCCCGGGTTGGTTGAGTGACAAGTAGCCAACGAGTTCGGCCAGGCCCTGTTCTAGTGGTTCGCCGGTGATCACCTCGCTGAGGCTGACCTGGTCGTGACGCCCCAGCGAACTGAGCACCCGCTGAGTGAGTAGGTCGCGGTCGACGTAGAGCTGATTCAACAAAGCCGAGGAGTCGAAGTCGTTGTTCCCCTGCTCCATTGACTCGCTCTCCAGCGCTGCTCGCAGCGTTCGCCGGTGTAGCGGACGCTCCATAGGCAACCTGAGCGCGAGGCCAGTGTCGTCAAGCTCCATGCTCACGGGCGGGTTGGTCAGGTCACGAACTCTTAGCGCCTTGGCTTCGATAGCACGCAGCAGGTCGAAGACGCGTCGGTTCTCCAGCCACACCTGATCATCGAGAAAGCGCCGGAGTTGATCTGACAGTAAGCGGACGGTGACCTGCGTTCGCTCACTGGCGTCGATCCAATCGAAGTGAATACGGCTGAGTCGGCTGTCCTGGTCTCCGAGGTATTCGATGTGCTGTAGTCGTTCGAGCAGTTCAGTGAGCTCAGTCTGCTTGTGGTACGAAAGTAAGAAGTCGTAGAAGGCTTGGAAGCTTCGGCCCTGGTCGGATTCGGCGATGCCGTTTCGACTGCCGAGAGCCTCATCGAGCAGCGCACCCTTCGAACCGCTCCAGCCGGCGATCTGCTCGCGTAGATTGCGGTCGAGCCTGCGGAAGTTCTCCTCTACCTCTCGAAAGTCGGCAAGCAACTCTCTAGCCGTACGGGCGAACTGTTGGTACCGATCACGCTGGCTCACGGCGTCGAGCACCGTGATCTCCCCACGGTCGGCTCGGGCGATCTCCTCATCAATCTCGGCGCGACGTCGCCGTAGTTCGAGCAGGCGGCGTTCGGGATCATCGTCGGCTCCAAACACCATTTGGCGAAGTAGGTCGAAAATGATGTTGAGGCGTGACTCGGTTCCGATGAACTCGCGCGCAGGGAGGTCTCGCACCCACAGCAGCGCCTTTTCAACGGCTGGAGCGAGGTCAAAATGAGCCTCGTCAGACCCCGCCGGATAGTACTTACGAAGCCAGCCATGGTCCGGAGAGGCCCAGTCGTCTAAGTACGCCGACGCGGTTTTGGGGAAAGTGTTCTCACCCAGACGCTGGTTCAGCGCGTACAGTTCTTCGTCCAGCGCTGCCGTTAGAACGGCGGCCGGAAGGTCGCTGGAATTGTTGTCAACGAACACGCGGCCAAGGAAACTGAGGACGAGAGCGGCGTTGTTGGAGCGAAGGAGCGCCCACGCTGGGTGCTGAGAACGTAGGTGAGCGATCTCGTCGTAGTGCATCGTCACAGGGTCGTCGCACTCCGGGGAACAGAAGTATTCCAATCTTCGAAGAACGGTCGGGACACGTGATGAGCGTACGCCATTGATGCGACATCGATCATTCCTCGAGAACGAGCGATGGGCCATCTGGACTTGCCACCAGTTGCTGTCTCGGCTCGTATCAGGTCGCGGTAGCCGCACTGGCGTGCTCATCGAATGAGCTCAGCAACTACTTCCGTGATCGAGTTGCCAAAGTCGTTGCTAAATTCAGCCATTCGTAGCACTACTCATGGAGCCATTTTAGGCCTATAATAGTTACACTGACCAGGTACTTCACTCGTGGAGGTAAGGAGATTCGAACTCCTGACCCCTTGCATGCCATGCAAGTGCTCTACCAGCTGAGCTATACCCCCAATGAACTTTCGATGTTATCAGACGGAACGCGAAAACTAGTCCCCGCACGGGACACGACGTCGTCCAGGTCTACGTGGGGTATTCGCTCTCGCTCGGAGAACCCCCCACACAGCTGCGCGGCTTTCAAGGAGTCACGCTGGCCCCGGGGAGGTCGGCTCGAGTGACGATCACCCTCGGAGTCAGCGCCTTTCAGTCGGCCCCGCGAGGAGTTCTCACCGTCGTTGCGGGGACGTACTCCGTCTCGGTCGGCGAGTCTTCCGCATCATTCACGTCGACCACCCCCATCGTGTGGTGAGTTTTTCAGGGTCTCCTTATCTTCGACTCCTAGGCTGCGGTTGTTGTCGTAACTAGACCGTAACCTTCGGCGTCGTGACGACATAACTGACTGCACCCCCCCCACGAAAGAGTTCTCTTGCACTTCCGACGAATCCTGCGGCCCCTCCTGGCTACGAGCGCCGTCGTCGCAGTACTGCCCTCCATTGCGTCGCTCAGTGCCCACGCCGCTTCGACCCCGCTACCGACGAGCGCGTGCGGGTGGGTCGCCGCGGCGAACCAGGGGAGAGTGAGTGCGGCCCGAGCCGCGGCTCACGTCGCCGCCGACATGACGACGGCCCAACTCGCCAACTACGCGGTCATCGTGGAGCAGGGCGCCATCATCAACACCACGGTCGGTGACCCCGCACTCTGTCTGCCGGCCCTGACGCTCACCGACGGACCGGTCGGAGTCGCGAGCCGCAACACGGGAGTGACTCAGTTTCCCAGCGAGATGGCGGTCGCGGCGACCTTTGATCCCTTGATCGCTCGCTCGGTGGGTTTCGCCATGGGTCAAGAGGCGTTGAAGAAGGGGTTCGATGTCCTTCAGGGCCCCGACCTCAACTTGGTACGAACCCCGAACACCGGGCGGGCCTACGAAACCTACGGTGAGGACCCCTGGTTGGCCGCCACGATGGGGGTCTTCGATATTCGGGGCATCCAGTCCACGGGGGTGATGGCCAACGCCAAGCACTACAGCGCCTACACCCAGGAGAACGCGCGGGGACCCCTCAACCAGTCCATTGGGGTGAGAGTACTCACGGAGATCTACAACTACCCGTTCCGCGCCGCGGTCCAACAGGCCCACGTCGCCTCCATCATGTGCGCGATGGGCTCGATCAACGGGGTCAACACGTGTTCCTCACCCGGCCTCTACGCCCAACTGCGCCAATGGGGTTTCACCGGATTCGTTCGCTCGGACTACCAGGCGGTGGTGAATCCGGTCGCGGCGTATCGGGCCGGTATCAACCTGGTGAAGCCGCTCAACCCGGCGGCGATCGTGAGTGCGGTCGCGCACCACCAACTCTCCCTGGCCACTCTCCGGGGTGCCGTCTCCGGCACGATCAGCGCCATGATTCGCTTCGGGCTTCTACGCCACCTTCGTACGCCGAACCTCGCCGCGGTCACCATCACCCAGAGTCACGTGCGAGTGGCCCTACGCGCCGCGACGGAGTCCATCGTCCTCTTGAAGAACACCGACCATCTACTGCCCCTCTCGACGAGTACTCGACAGAGCGTGGCGGTGATCGGAATCGACGCGAAACGCTCCGTGACGACCGCCGGTAAGGGTTCGTCGGCCGTGATCGCGCCCTGGGTCGTGACCCCGTTGGCCGGGCTTCAGCGGGCTCTGCCGCGCGACCACTTCATCTACGTCACCGGTCAACCCACGGCGGTGGAGGTCGATAGTTTCAGTTCGGCGCAGCGCTCGATCGTGACGAAGGGAACGTTGCCACCCGCCATCATCCCGATTCAGAACATCGGCGAGCCCGGGACCGGAGACCTGCGAATCGACTACTCGCCCCGGGTGACCCAGGTCGCCCTGACGGCGACTCGTCCCGGCGCGGGGGAGGGTTGGAGTAGTTGGACGGTGAACTTCACGCCCCGTCGCAGCGGCATTTTCGAAATTGGACTGCAGGACCTCGGTGACACGTGGCTGACCCTGAACGGCGCCCCCCTCTTCTCCGACCGGGGCCTTCACGGTCTGGCGGCCTGGTCGAGCGCGGTTCACCTCGTGAAGGGTCAGAACTACACCCTGCACGCTCGTTGGTTCGCCGTCGACGCGAAGTCGACCCCGAGCCTCGGGATTCTGAACGTCCAGTCCTACATCGCGGCGGCCGTTCAGGCCGCGAAGCACGCCCGAGTGGCCGTGGTCTTCGCGGCGAACTACCTCTCGGAGGGGGTGGACCAGTCCACCTTGGCCCTCCCGGCCGACCAGAACGCGCTCATCGAGGCGGTGGCCAAGGTCAATCCGCGCACCGTGGTGGTGATGAACACCGGGGGGGCCGTACTCACCCCCTGGAGATCCCACGTGGCGGGTATCGTCGAGGCCTGGTACCCCGGCCAAGTCGACGGAACGGCCATCGCGGACGTCCTGAGTGGACGGATTGACCCGGCGGGTCGACTTCCCGTTAGCTTCCCCACGAGCCCCACACTGACCCCGACCGCCGGGCCCGCCCAGTTCCCCGGGGTCAACGGGACGGTGCAGTTCGGATCTCTCTCCGATATTGGCTATCGCTGGTACCAGTCTCACGGGGTGAGCCCGGCGTACCCCTTCGGTTTCGGACTGAGCTACACCCACTTCTCCTGGTCGAACCCCCGACTCCGCCGCACCACGGCCGGTGAGCGGGTCTCCGTGCGCGTGACCAATACCGGTCGCGTCGCCGGGAGCGACGTCGTCGAGGTCTACCTCGGTTACCCCTCGGGTTACGCCGAGCCCCCGATGCAGTTACGGGGTGCGGGTCGGGTGACGCTGGCCCCGGGGCGCTCGAAGATCGTGAACGTGACGCTGCCCTTCAGTACCTTCTCGGTGGTCGCCGTAACAT
>JABEUS010000010.1 GCA_013044285.1 Acidimicrobiaceae bacterium | reverse complement strand
CGTGATGACTACGACGACCGGTCCCGTTCACCTCGCCCGAGTACCGGGCGCGGACCTCGCGACTACGACGCCGAGCGTTCGAGTGGACCTCGAAGCGGTGCTCCTCGTCGCTCGTACCGTGACCGCGAGCCGAAGGCCGCAGACGTCGCGCACGAGCAGGCCGGCCGGGTTGGACGAGAGAAGGGCTGGGGGAGCGTTGCTCGAAAAGGCGGTGCCAATATTTCGGCCTCCGGTCGAGAGATGGACTCCACTCGTCGACAGTCCGCTCCACCCGAACCCATGGCCCAGTGGGAGTTGGCCGACGAGACCGTCGTCAGATCGACGGCCCCCGCACGGCGAACTCGTGAGATCTACACCCTGCCCGGAGAGATCGCCACGGAGATCCGTCGAGTCTTTCTCGGGACTGCGTACATGCGAGATAAGACGGTCGACAACCTGACCAAGGCGGCCGAGGCCTACGACCGTCACCGTTACGAAGAAGCACTCCGATTGGCGAAGAGTGTGGCCGACCTGGTCCCTGGGGTTGCGGCCGTGCGCGAACTCGCGGGGCTCTCCGCGTACCGCGCCGAACGCTGGAACCTCGCCAAGGCCCACTTGAGCGCCCACTTCACGATCACCGAGGACCCCGAGCACCTACCAGTGGTTATGGACTGTGATCGAGCAACTCGGCGATTCCGGGCGGTGGAGAAGACCTTCGAACAACTCGAACAGTCACGACCCAGCGCCGAGGTGTTGGCCGAAGGGCGCATTGTTCTCGCGGCGACCTGGGCCGATCAGCGTCGCTACGCCGACGCAATCGAAATGCTGACCCGGGCCGGCGCGGCGAAGACTTTGCGCAACCCGGGCTATCGCCACGTTCGTCTCTGGTACGCGTTGGCTGACGTCTACGACCGTTCCGGTGATCACTCGGCGGCTCGTGACCTCTTCGCTCGCGTCGTGGTGGCTGACCCCGACGCCTACGACGCCGTCGACCGACTCGGGGAACTCGGGGCCTTCGACGCTCCGCGCAAGAACCGTAAGCGTCGTCACACACCCGTCTCGAAGAAAAAGGTGGACTGAACCGTTTTCGAAGGGTGTTTGTGCGTGGCCTAGAATGACCCCATGGACACTGCCGCACTCTTGGGCGACGACGCGTCGCTCCTGCTCGACCACAAGGCCACCGCTTTTCCGAAGGAGTGGCTGACTCTGCCGGGAAAGAACTTCCTCGACGAAGTGTTCGTCGCGTCGGACCGTAATCCGACGGTGTTGCGCAACCTTGGTCTGCTCTACAACACCGGACGACTCGCCGGAACTGGCTACGTCTCCATTCTCCCGGTCGACCAGGGTATCGAGCACTCGGCTGCCTCGACGTTCTCGCCGAACCCGGAGTACTTTGACCCGGCGCGTCTCTGCGAGCTCGGCCTCGAGGCCGGGTGCAACGCCATCGCCACTACCCTCGGCACACTCGGCATCGTCTCGCGTCGTTACGTGCACAAGTTGCCGTTCATCGTGAAGATCAACCACAACGACCTCCTGCGCTACCCGACGACCTACGACCAGCGCCTCTTCGCCTCGGTTCGCCAAGCCGCCGACCTCGGGGCCGTCGGAGTGGGGGCCACCATCTACTTCGGCTCGGAGGGCTCGATTCGCCAGATCGAGGAGATCTCCGCCGCCTTCGCCGAAGCCCACCGCCTCGGACTCTTCACGGTCCTGTGGACCTACCTGCGTAACGACGCCTTCAAGACCCCCGAAGCGGACTACCACTTGGCGGCCGACCTCACCGGTCAGGCCAACCACCTCGGGGTCACCATCGAGGCCGACATCATCAAGCAAAAGCAGCCCGAGAACAACGGGGGCTTTAACGCGGTGAACTTCTCGAAGACGAATCCCAAGGTGTACTCCGAATTGACGACCGACAACCCCATCGACTGGACGCGCTGGCAAGTGGTGAACTGCTACGCCGGGCGCATCGGACTCATCAACTCCGGTGGTGAGTCGAAGGGCGAGAACGACTTGGCCGGAGCTGTGCGCACGGCGGTCATCAACAAGCGCGCCGGTGGTCAGGGCCTCATTCTCGGCCGAAAGGCCTTCCAGCGCCCGATGAACGAAGGGGTCGCCCTCGTGAACGCCGTCCAGGACGTGTTCTTGGACGAGAGCATCACTATCGCCTAAGTCCCTTGGACGACGACTTCGACGCGGGGTGGAGAACGTGGCCGAATCTGGTCACGGCGCTGCGCCTCGCGGCGATTCCCTTCTACGTTCTCGTACTTTTTACGACCGACCACCGGGCGTTGGCCGCCTGGATGCTGGGCGTCCTCGGGGCCACCGATTGGATTGACGGCTACCTCGCCCGGCGTCTCCACCAGACCTCGACTCTCGGCAAGATCATTGATCCGACGGCCGATCGCGTTCTGGTGATGACGGGGCTCATCACCGTGGCTTTGGTGCACGCGGTGCCCTGGTGGTTCGCGGGCGCCACGCTCGCTCGTGAGATCGTCGTGTCGGGACTCACTCTCACCCTGGCCGCGCTCGGGGCGGCCCGTATCGACGTGCTCTGGTGGGGCAAGGTGTCGACCTTCATTCTGATGGCGACCTACCCCGCGTTCCTTCTCACGTCCAATCCCCACCGGGCCCCGCTCTCGACGTGGCAACACGATCTGCGACTGGTCACCTGGCTCTTCGCCGTCGTGGGACTCGTCATGGCCTACCTGGTCGGGGTCTCCTACGTCGGACCGGCGCGTCGCGCCCTCGCGGCCGGGCGCGCGGGCCGAGAGGTGGAGTAGATTCTTCGCCTATGAAGATTCCTGCTGAGTTGCGCTACTCCTCGGACCACGAGTGGGTCACCCCCGGATCGAGCACCGTGCGAGTCGGTATCACGGACTACGCCCAGGACGCCCTCGGTGACGTCGTGTACGTGGACCTGCCGACCCTCGGGGCGACAGTCGCCGCCGGTGCGTCGCTCGGCGAAGTGGAGTCCACTAAGTCCGTCTCGGAGATCTACGCCCCCGTCGCGGGAACGGTGAGTGCGATCAACGAGGCTCTCAGTACCTCGCCCGATCTGATCAACTCCGACCCTTACGGGGAGGGTTGGATCTGTGAGATCACCCTCGGCGAGGGAGTCTCCCTCGACGGCCTTCTCGACGCCCGCGCCTACGGCGAACTGACGAACAACTAGGTCCGGCGCGAGACGAGCGGGCTAGGTAGGGTGAACCGAATGAACTGTCGCCGGTGCGGAGAGATTCTCAACGCTAACGCGAACTTTTGCTGGTCCTGCGGCGCGCCCCAACACGAGACCACCTCCGAGGCGACCATCGCGATGCCGGTACTCGGATCGGCCAGCGAGGTCGCACCGGGCACCGACAAGGGACCTCGGGTGCGCGGGGTGGACGAACTCGTGATCGTCACCGGACCCCAGAGCGTTGAACACTTCGCCCTCGACCAGGTGGAGATGACGGTCGGGCGAGACGAACACCTGCCCCTCGTTCTCGACGACGTGTCGGTGTCTCGTCGCCACGCCATCTTTACGAAGACCGCGTCGGGGCGGGTCACCTTGCGCGATCTCAACTCACTGAACGGCACCTACGTCAACGGAGTACGCGTCGACGAGGTCGTCCTGCACTCGGCCGACGAGGTCCAGGTCGGAAAGTACAAGATGGTCTTCTGGGGGGCCTCTTCGTGAGCGCACCCCTCAAGATCGGTCAGGTGCACACGCGACTACGGGAGCGTTTTCCCACGCTCGAACTCTCGAAGATCCGCTACTACGAAGAGATGGGTCTCGTCGCCCCGGCTCGATCGAAGAAGGGCTACCGGCTCTACTCGGAGCGTGACATCGAGTGTCTCGAAGAGGCGATCCGCCTCGCCGACGAAGAGTTCGTTCCCCTGCGCGTCGTGCGACTACGACTCATTGATCGCGGTCTTCTCGTCGATCCGGGACCCCGGGTCACCCAGACCCGCGCCGCCCGCAGTGCCGCCACGTCGGCGGTGACGATTCCGGTGCCGCCCCGAGCGCCGCTCGTGGCGGTCGAGGCGAACGAGGCGAACGAGGCGAACAACGAAGAGTCGCGCGAGGAGACCTCAACGCGTCTCTCCCTGCTCAGCCTGGCCTCTCACCGGGGTGTCGAACCGGAGGTGGTCAATCGACTCGTCTCCCTCGGGGCCATAGTGCCGCGCATCATCGACGGAGAGACCTCGGTCGAGACCGGCGACGTGCGCATCGCGCTGGCCGCCTCGGCGCTCTACCGGGCCGGCGCGGACCTACGAGTCGTGACCTCGGTGCGCCGTCTCGTGGACCGAGAGCTGGGGGTCGTCGTCGAGTCGGCGGGAGATTTGCGCCACCGGGTCGGGCCCGAGGAGGCTCGTCGCGCGATGGTCCAGTTGGCTCGGGAGATCTCCTCTCTACGAGAAGCCCTCTACGAACGAGAACTCGAGCACCTGCTCGAGGGGGACTAGAAACGCCTTCGTCGGGGTTAAGGTTGGGCCATGATCGAAGTCGTGCTACGCGCGGTGCGCGTTGACGTGGGTTCGGCGACTCCGTTGCTGCTCCTCGAAGAGGTGGGGGGGAGTCGAGTCCTACCTATTTTTATTGGTGCCCCGGAGGCGACCGCCATCGCCTACGCCCTCCAACACATCGAGACTCCGCGTCCCATGACTCACGATCTGCTCTACGACGTCATCGTCGCCCTCGGGGCGAGGCTCAGCGCGATTGAGATCGTCGATCTCGTCGACAACACCTTCTACGCCAATCTGCGCCTCGCGGTCGACGAGGGGGAGATTCTGGTTTCGGCGCGTCCGAGTGACGCCGTCGCGTTGGCGATTCGTTCTCGGGCCTCGCTCTACGTCGGCGACGACCTCATGGACGAGGAGGCTCAGTTCATCGAGGTCGACGAGGACGACGAGGACGAGGACGCCGAGACGGCGGGGGAGAGCGCACCGAGTGAGGCGGAACTGCTCGCCGAACTGCGCAGCTTTCTCGACCAGGTGCGACCCGAGGACTTCGACCAGTGAACCGGGGCCTTCGTTCGGTCGGCCTCTTTATTCTCGCCGCGCTGGTGATTACTCTCGTGCGACTCCACACGCACCACACGGTGACGACGCCGACCTCGAGCACCACCTCTACGATCACCTCGAGTTCGACCTCCACGACCACGTCGACGACCTCGCCCTCAAGTACAACCTCAACCTCAACCTCAACCTCAACCTCGACGACCACCGCGCCGCTCGCCCCGTGCACTCCGAGCCAGCTCTCCGGGACGTTCGCGCTGGGAACAGGATCGGCCGGCACGGTGACCGGAACGATTTCTTTTCACAATTCGCGGGCGGCTTGCGCGTTGTCGGGCGCGGTGACCTGGAGCGCTCTCTCGACGACGGGAGCACCGGTGACTCTGACGGTGAGTGAACCGAGTACCCCCCACGTCACGGTTCCCGCCGGCCAATCGGCGGGGGTGCAACTCTCCTGGTCAGACGTACCTCAAGGCACGGCGGTCTGCCCGAGTGTGAAGACCCTGCGGGTGAGCGTGGGCGCGAGTGGGCCACTCAGTACGACTCTCGTCTACCCGATAACGCCCTGTGAGCAAGGACACCTCAGCGTCGGCGCCTGGCAGGCTTGAGAGTTCGCGCTCGCGCGTCGCTCGGTGTAGAGTTTCCCCCGTAGCCCGAGGCGGTGCCGCATCGTCACCGTCGGGTTCGTTGGGTCGGGGACCGTCGGGGGGCGGTCCCCGACCACACAACGACACTTTCTTCTACGCTGGTTCAATGCCCTTCGTCTCTCTCCTCGGTCACCGGACGTGGGCCAAGGTCCCGGGTCCGGGTCCGACCGTCTTGTTGCTCCACGGAGGGATGAGTTCGTCAGCCTCGATGCTTCGTTCCATCGGTCCCCGTCTGAAGCGGGACTTTCGAGTGGCCGCCTTCGATCGACGCGGCCACGGGCGCACGGCGGACACCCCGGAGCCCTTTCACTACGACACGATGGCCGACGAGACGATCGCCTTCATTGAACACCTGGCCCGTCCGGTTCACCTCGTCGGTCACTCCGACGGGGGCAACGTCGCACTCCTCGTGACGCTGCGTCGACCGGACCTCGTTCGTCGCAGCGTGCTCGTCGGGGCGAACTACCACCACGAGGGGCTCATGGATCTCGAGATCATGAGTCGACCGAGTCCGGAGTTCGATCTCTGGGCGATGAAGTACGCGGAGTCCTCACCCGACGGGGTTTCTCACGCCGGCGTGGTCTTTGACAAGGCCCTGCAACTCTTCGCTACCGAACCCACTCTGCGAGGAAGCGACCTCGCTCGAGTGAGCCGGCCGGTTCTCGTCTTGGCCGGAGACGACGACGTGGCGACCTTAGAGCACACCTGCTCGATGTACGAGTCGATTCCCGACGCCCAGCTGGCGATCGTTCCGGGAACCTCCCACGCCCTCTTAAAGGAGCGCCCGAAGGAGTCGGCCCGACTGATCAGGCGGTTCCTCCTCGCAGAGGGGTCCCCCGAGACCTACGCCCCGGTGCGCCGAGCTCGCCCCGAAACTCTCGGCGCCTAGCCCGTGTCCCCGCTGGAATACCCCCTAAACTCGGGCTCCATGGTCCGAAGCGATCGGGTGGCGTCGCTTCGAGGGCGCTGGGAGGGGTGGAGTCTCACCTCTCGCGACGCGGTGCTCTACTTCTTGGCGTCACTCTTCGCCCTCGGGACCTGGCTGACCTCGACCGATCTCGCCCAGTGGCGCTGGGGCGAGATGGCGGTCGGGCCCTACGCGCTCGCCACCCTCGTTAGCCTGTCGGGCCGACGACTCTCCCACGCTCGACGAGTCGCCCTCGGCGTCGCCCTCTTCGGGGCGCTCGTCGTGCCCCTCGTCGTCGAGGTCCTCTGGCGCGTTCACTCGCCCTACGGAGGTTTCGCCCAACCCGAGGTGATGGTCCTCGAGCGAGCGGCGCTCGCGATCTTTCACGGGCACACCCCCTACGTCGCCTACTGGGCTCACGGTCACCTCGTGAACCCGGTCGCCCACGGGGCCCCCTACGAGTCCTTCTTCCCCTACTTTCCCCTCATCGCCGTCTTCGGCTGGCCGGCCGTCCTCGCGCACTCAATCACCGGGTGGGGCGACGCGCGGGTCGCCATCACCCTCTTCTCGGTGTTGGTCACCCTGCTCGGAGTGCGCTGGCTCTCCGACTCGGAGAACGTGCGGATTCGTGTCCTCCAGTACGCGGTAGCGCTGCCGACCGGGGCCCTCTTCGCCGTCACCGGGGGAGACGACCTACCGATTCTCGCTCTCGGACTGCTCGCGGTGGCGCTCGCTCACCGAAGACGCCCGGGGGCGGCCGGAGTGGTGATCGGAGTAGCGGCGGCGATGAAGTTCACCGCGTGGCCCCTCGCCCTTCTGCTCATCGTGGTCGCCCGCGACGAACGGGGGCGTCACGCTGGGGTGCGGGTGGCGACGGCGGTGGCGTCGGTGGTGGCGGTCTCGGTGCTTCCCCCACTCCTCGTCAATCCGACCACCTTTATCGCCAACGTGGTCGCTTTTCCTCTGGGTCTCTCCCACGTCGCCTCGCCGGCGGCGAGTCCCCTGCCCGGGCACTTAATCTCCGAGTGGTCTCCGACCCTAGGACATCTCCTCGTCGTGCTCGCCGTGCTGGCGGTCGGTCTCGGTGCCATTATGGTCGCCCGGCGTCGCTGGCCCCTCGACCTACCGACCGCCCTCAGCGTGCTGGCCCTCGGAACCCTGGTGATGATCTCGGTGGCCAGCGCCACTCGGTCGGGCTATCTCATCTACCCCCTCGAGATGGCGGTGTGGGGCTGGGCGGCGAAGGTGGCGAAAGAGCCGGCCCGCGACCTCCAACTCCTGGGGACTTAGAACTCGCATCGCGAGATATCCCGGTCGTGCTCGTCTCGTGGGCGAAGCGGCCAAATGACCACGGGGCCCTTCATATTTGGCGCCAGGTCGAAGGAGTCAACGAGTGGAGCGTCAGTCCCCATCTTGCCAGCTGGAAACTGAGAGATTCTTCAGATTGGCGAGATCCACGGAGTTCGCGGCGCTGACCATCCTTGACTCTGAAGTAGGCGGTCTGTAGATTTCGGGGAGTTTTGCG
>JABEUS010000073.1 GCA_013044285.1 Acidimicrobiaceae bacterium | reverse complement strand
CGCGATCTACGTGTGGTGGGGACCACGCCGACGGGTGTCCGACATCGACGTGTAGTCCCGTCGCGCTTCCCGGCCGACGACCCCGTTCGTCGATCGTTTTCCCTAGGGCACCTCGAGCGCCACGGGAGAGCGCCGAATCGACCAGATCACGAACCCAATACTCGCGGGGAGGAGAATGAGCGCACTGACGCCGAGGGCTAGAAGAGGTGTCCCGACGTACTTCAACCCACTCAGGAGGACCGTTCCGGCGATGATCGGTCGAAGGTGGCGCGCGAAGGAGCGTGAGGAGAGTCGGGCTCCGAGAATAACGGCCGGAACCGATCCGATCACGATGTCGAGAGTCACCCCGACGTGCACGTGACCGAAGAGGAGAGTTCCGACGGTCGCGGCCGCGGTGAGGGGGAGGGACTGGGCGAGATCGGTGCCGACGAGTCGGTCGTTGGCCATGCGTGGATAGATCGCGAGTAGGAGGACCACGATCAGTGATCCGGCTCCGACCGAGGTGAGACCGACCATGAATCCGCCGAGCACACCGGTGAGTACGAGAAGCGTGCGCCGGAGGGTGAGGGGTGCGGGCGTGTCCACGTGGGGTACGAGGGGGCGAGCGAGGAGGGCTCCGGCCCCGAGGATGAGAGCGACTCCGAGAATACGTTGGAGGAGGTGTTCAGAGCCCGGGGACGTACCGAACTGGCGGAGAGTCCACGTGCCGAGCACGGCGGCGGGAACTGAGCCGAGACACAGGTATCTCACGAGGGGCCAGTGAATCGTTCGCCGGTGTAGGTGTACCGAAACGCCGAAGGGCTTCATGACGAGGGCCGCCACGAGATCGGAGGTGATGGCCGTCGAGGGGGCCACCCCAAAGAGGAGGACGAGCATCGGAGTCATCAGCGCCCCCCCGCCGACTCCGGTCAGTCCGACGGCGAACCCGACGACGGCGCTCGCGACGACGAGAGCCGGGTCGAGGTGCACCTCACCACTATATCTTTATTTTCTAGTGAAAAAGTAGAGTATTAGTCCTCGACCCCGTGTTCATCCCTAATCGCTTCGAGGAACTCGACGACCTGGGCCCTCGTCCGGGTTCGGCGCATCGGGGGAAGTTTGCGAAACAGGTGGGTGCGATAGCTCGCCTCGGCGAGTCTCGTATCGAGAACGGCCACGACCCCGCGGTCGTGCGAGGAGCGAATCAGGCGACCCACGCCCTGGGCGAGGAGCATCGTGGCGCGAGGGAGGTCGACCTCGACGAATGGGTTGGCGCTGCGTTCTCGGCGCGCCAGGGCCAACGGATCGTTCGGCACGGCGAAGGGAAGTCGATCAATCGTGACGAGGCTGAGGGAGTGACCCGGAACGTCGATACCTTGCCAGAAACTGGTGACGGCGAAGAGGCTGGCCTCGGCGCTAGCGCGGAACTCATCGATGATGCGCTGGCGCGAGAGGGTGCCCTGGACGAGGACGGGGGTGCTGACCCGCTCGGCCACGACCTCGGCGACGCGAGACATCACCGCTCGATTGGTGAAGAGGGCGAGGGTTCGACCCCCCGCGGCGGTGATGAGGGTGACCAGTTCATCACCGATCGCCCCCTCGGCGCTCGGATCGTTGCGCGCCGGGAAGTTCTCGGGAACGTAGAGGAGTGCGTGCGCGCGGTAGTCGAAGGGGCTGGGCACCGTCAGAACCTCAGTGCCGCCGAGACCGAGCCGAGACGCCAACGTATCCGGAATAGTGGCCGACGTGAGGACCGGGGTGACGGACCCCCAGAGGTCGTCTCTCAGTCGGGGACCGAGGTCGAGAACATTGAGCTCGAGAACGACCTCGCGCTCGGCCCGCGAGAGGTAGACCAACTCCCCGGAGGTCGCTCCGAGCAAGCGGGTGAGGTCGTTCATGGCGTGCTGGGTCGGCCCGAGCCCCCGAGCCCTACGGGCCTCCTCGGTCGCCGACTCGACCGGGAGGGTGCGCAGGGCGTCGTGGAGCGCCCCGACCACGGAGTGGACCACTTCTAGTTCCTCCCGAGTGCGCTCGGAGAGCCCGCTCGTCTGGCCTTCGGCGAACTGGTCCTCGAGGGCTCGCGCTAACGCCTCACCGGCCCGACGAACGGAGTCGCAGAGAACGTCGTCGTCGAGGAGGGATGCGGCGGGAGAGGAGAGGGCCGAGATTCGAGAGGCACTGAGCGACGTGCCGAGCAGGGCCGAGAAGATGTCGGGCACCTCGTGGGCCTCGTCGAAGACGACGAGGTCGTGCTCGGGCAGGAGCATCGAACCCGAGGCGATGTGGGAGGCGTAGAGGTGGGTGTTGACAATCACGACGTCGGCGCTCTGGGCCCGGTCCTTCGCGAGTTCGTGAAAACAGTTGTGACCCTGGGGACAGGTGGCTCGCCCGACGCACTCGGCGGCCGTCACCGAGACCGATCGCCACGCCCGGGGATCGACCTCGAACTCCACGTCGTCTCTCTCCCCGGTCTCGGTCTCTTGGGCGAAACGCACCAGCCGTCGCACCTGGCGCGCGAGAGAGACCGGAACGGCCGAGCCGTCGTCGAAGCTCAGTTGATCGGCCCCGGCGTTTTCGGAGATCTTCAGTCGACAGAGGTAGTTCTGCTTGCCCTTCAGCACCGCGACCGTGGTCTCGGGCAGCACCGAGCAGAGCAGGGGAGCGTCGTTGAGGGCGAGTTGGTCCTGCAGGTTCTTCGTCGCGGTCGCCACCACTACTCGTTGACGAGTGAGGGCCGCGGGAATGAGGTAGGCGAGGGACTTACCGACTCCCGTCCCGGCCTCAATCAGGGCGGGTTCGCGAGTCGTGAACGCCCGTACGACGGCCGCGGTCATCTGTTGTTGACCCTCGCGAGTCTCGCCCCCGCCGGGGATCTGAGCCCTCGCGGCACTGAGGACCCGCAGGGCCTCCTCCACGTCGAGGCCAACGGCGTCGCGGAGTTGGCGTTCGGGGACCTCGGGAGAGTGGGGAAGGTCCTCGACGTCGGGGTCGAAGGAGTGCACCGTCCCACGTTAGAGGCGAGGGGGACGCCAGGGAGGGAAGTAACGTGATCGTGTGCCTGATCCACGTCCCGTGCCGATTCCCGACACCCTGGATCTCTCACGTATTCCCCGTCACGTCGGCGTCGTGATGGACGGTAACGGACGCTGGGCCACTCGACGGGGCCTTCCGAGAACCGAGGGGCACGGGGCCGGGGAGAGCGCACTCGTCGACACCACCTACGGCGCCCTCTCGCTCGGGGTTCGAGCGTTGACCGTCTACGCCTTCTCGACCGAGAACTGGCGGCGCCCCGTCGACGAGGTGCGCTACCTCATGAACTTCAATCGGGGACTCCTGGAGCGACGCCAGCACGAGTTGAACGAGGTGGGTGTTCGCATCACCTTCTCGGGTCGCCGGGACTGGCGCGTACCGCGGGGCGTGCTGCGTCGAATGGACGAGGCGGCCGAACTCACCGCCACCAACACCGCGCTCACCTTGAACATCGGATTCAACTACGGCGGTCGCGCCGAGATCGTGGACGCGGTCAAGCGACTGATCGAGGACGGGGTCCCCGCCCACAAGGTGGACGAACGGGCCATCGCCTCGCGGCTCTATCACCCCGAGATCGCCGACCCCGATCTCATCGTGCGCACGTCGGGGGAGTTTCGTACCTCTAACTTCCTGCTCTGGGAGATGGCCTACTCCGAACTGGTCTTCTCCGAGGTGCTCTGGCCCGACTTTCGTCGAGAGCATCTCTTCGCGGCGATCGCCGAGTACCAGGGGAGAGAACGTCGATTCGGGGCGGTCGAGGGGTGAGCGCCCGTCGACTGGGCTGGATTCTCGGGGGGCTCTTCTACCTCGCTCTCTGGGGCCTCGCCCTCACCGCGAACCACTCGTGGATCGGACCGCTCGCGACCCCGCTGGTCCTCGGACTGCTGGTCGCGGGAGGAGTGTGGATACAGCGGTTCGTCGGAATATCTCCCCGACACCCGAAGTTCGAAGGTCGCAGCCGTCACGACCGCGAGGATCCGTCGGCGTGATCGAACTGGCCGACGAGGGGGTGGTGCTGCGCACCTACCCCTCCGGTGAGGCGGACCGGGTGGTCGTTCTCTGGACTCGTACGTCGGGCAAGGTTCGGCTGCTCGCGCGCGGCGTACGCCGCCCCCAGTCTCGGATGGGGGGTGCGCTGGAGCCTCTCGCCCACGTGCGTGTCGACGCGGTGAGGTCGAGGGGTGCTCTCTTCGTCACCCGCCACGTGGCTCACCTCGCGCGCTTCGAACACCTGCGCACGGACTACGACCGCATTCTCGCGGGGCTCTCCGTGATTGAGGCCATCGACGCTATTCCCGTGGACGATCTCGTCGATAACGAACTCTACGAAACGCTCCTGCGGGTCCTCGTGACCCTGGACGACCCGACCTACTACCCGACGCTCGTCGCACCGGCCTTCTTCGCCCGTCTCCTCGTTCACGACGGAGTCGCCCCCGAAGTGAACGAGTGCGCACGGTGCGCGAGTCCGGGACCGCTCGTCGCCTTTCACGCGCCGAGTGGGGGAGCGCTGTGTCGGGACTGTCGAACCGGGCGGGTCATCACTCCAGAAGCCCTCGGTCTCGCCCAGCGGATGCTCGGGGGAGATCTGGCGGGAGTCCTGCGCGAGGCGCGTCCGGCGGGGTCCGGCGAGATCACCGCGGTCTTTACCGAGGCTCTCGAAGAGCACCTCGGACGCCGCTTGAAGAGCGCGCGCACCGCTCTCGAAGCGGGGACGACTAGAACGGTTCCGTGAAGACGCCCGCGGTGATGTGGTTCCGCCGGGACCTTCGACTGAGCGACCAGCGCGCCCTCGAGGCGGCGTCGGCCACCTCGCCGGTAATCGGTCTCTTCGTCCTCGATCCGGTCCTGCTCGCCGGGTGCGGACCGGCCCGGGCCCACTACTTGGTCGTGACGCTGCGCGCCCTGCGCGAGTCGATGAACGGGGCCCTCGTTCTTCGGGTCGGAGGTCCCGGCGAAGTCCTCCGCGAGGTCTGTCGAGAGTCGGGGGCCACTCGGGTCGTGATCACCGAGGACTTCGCCCCCTACGGGAGAGCGCGCGACGAGCGGGTCGAGGAAGAGCTCGCGTCGATCGGCGTGGAACTCGTGAGGGCCGACACCCCCTACGCGGTTCGCCCGGGGACGGCCCGCACGGCCGCCGGAACACCCCCGAAGGTCTTCACCCCCTTCTTTCGGAGTTGGGAGGCCTCCGGGGTGCCCGGTCCCCAGCCCCTCTCGAGCGACCCGCAGTGGGTGACGCTCAGCTCTCTCGAGCCCGAACACCTCTTCGACTACGCGGGTCGGGCTCGCCCGGAACTGTTCGCCGGGCTCGAGGACCCGCGAGCCACGACCTTCGAGGACGTGGGTGAGGCCGGCGCGTGGGCTCGCCTCGAGGAGTTTCTCACCCGAGTAGATCGCTACGGCGAAGGACGCAATCAACCCGGTGAGGAGTTGACCTCCCGGCTCAGCCCCCACCTACGCTTCGGCACCCTTCACCCCCGCCAGGTGTTGGCGGCCGCGCAGGGGTCGTCGGCGTCGGCGGGGGTCTTTCGCTCCGAGGTCGCCTGGCGCGAGTTCTACGGGGACGTCCTCTTCCACCACCCCGAGTCGGCGTGGCGAGCTCTGCAGACCTCGATGGAGCGACTCCGGGTCGACGAGGGCCCCCTCGCTCACGAGCGGTTCCGGGCCTGGGCCCGGGGTGAGACGGGATATCCCCTCGTCGACGCCGGGATGCGTCAACTGCTCGCGGAGGGGTGGATGCACAACCGGGTCCGGATGGTGTGTGCCTCCTTTCTCGTCAAGCACCTGCACCTGGACTGGCGCTGGGGTGCGCGGTGGTTTCTCTGGTGTCTCATCGACGCCGACCTCGCCTCTAATCAACACGGCTGGCAGTGGACGGCCGGAACGGGTACCGACGCCGCTCCCTTCCACCGGGTCTTTAACCCGACGCTGCAGGCCGAGCGCTTCGACCCCGACGGGGTCTACGTTCGCCGTTACGTCGCCGAACTGGCGACGGTCCCTTCTCCCCAGTGCCTCCAGCCGGGCGGGGGCGCGGGACTCCTCGCCCCGGCCGGTTACCCGGCTCCGCTCGTCGACGCCGCGCGAGAGCGCGACGAGGCGCTGGCCCGTTTCGCCGAGGTCCGAGCACCGCGATGACGACACCACCACCAGAGTTCGGGGTCTACGTCCACGTCCCCTTCTGCGCGCACCGCTGCGACTACTGCGCCTTCGCGACCTACTCCGATCGGGACCACCTGATGGTGGACTACGTCAACACCCTCGTCACCGAGATCGAGTGGGCCCAACGCGACGGTCTGGCCGTCGCCACCAGCGTCTTTTTCGGGGGCGGGACCCCCTCTCGTCTCCCGGCGGAGGAGCTCGCGAGGGTTCTTCACTCCCTCGAGCGCTCCGCGGACTGTGAGATCACCGTCGAGTGCAACCCCGAAGACGCGAGCCTGGAGCGTCTCGAGGCCTACCGGGCGGCCGGGGTGACGAGGATGAGCTACGGCATTCAGTCGACGCGCCCGGCGGTGTTGGCCGACCTCGGACGCCGGCACGGTACGGGGGCCCACCGCGAGGTCGCCGAGCGCACCCACGAGGTGGGATTCGCGAGTTGGAACATGGACCTCATCGTGGGCTCACGAGCGGAGACTCTCGCGGACGTCTCGGCGACGTTGGACGATATCCTCTCGCTCGATAACCT
>JABEUS010000009.1 GCA_013044285.1 Acidimicrobiaceae bacterium | reverse complement strand
GGGCTGAGACCTCTCCTCGTCGAACCCCAACGTCGTCGACTGGTCCTCGCCCTCGTCACCCAACTGCGAGAGGCCGGCACCGCGATCGACGACTACCAGATTCCGCGCATTGAGGCGGAGCTCGCCTGGGCCCTCTCCCAGGGGTTCGAGGGAGCGGCTTACGCGCGCGTCGTACGCCAGGCGCGCCGGGAGGTTCCTCTCGGGGCGGGCGGATTCGCCGAGCTCATTGAGCGCTACGTGGGACTCTGTCGAGCCCGCGGAGTGCTCGACTTCGATCTCCTCCTCCAAGAGGCGATCTCCCTGCTGAAGAGTGAATCGGCCCTCGCCGAAGGCTTTCGCCACCGGACTCGGGCCCTCTTCGTGGACGAATCTCAGGATATGAACCCTCTGCAGTTCACCCTCCTGCAACACATGGCCGGGGCCGACCCCGATCTGTTCTGCGTCGGCGACCCTAACCAGTCGATCTACGGATTCAACGGGGCGTCACCCTCGTTGATGGACGAGATCGTGCGGACCTGGCCGGACTGCGTCACCCTCGACCTCACCCGCAACCACCGCTCGACGGCGGCCATCGTCACCGTCGCCTCCACCCTGCTCGAAGAGGGCGCGCGCGCGATCACTCCGGCCCGAGAGGGGGGCGAAGTGCCGCGGGTACGCGCCTACGACGACGACCGGGGGGAGGCGCGCCACATCGCCCTCTGGCTCTCACTACGCCACCACGAACGAGCCCCCTGGTCGAGCATGGCGGTTCTCGCGCGCACGAACGCCCAACTCGATCTGGTGGTGAGCACCCTAGAGAGCGCCGAGATCCCCTTCGAACGACGCGGGGCCGAACACTCCCCCGCCTCCGACCTCGTCGCCGAGTGGACGCGCACCCCGAGCGTCGAGCACCGCGACGCCGTCGCTCTGTCCACCATTCACCGGGCGAAGGGACTCGAGTTCGCTCACGTCGTGGTCATGGGCTTCTCCGACGGACTCTTGCCCCACTACAACGCCACCACGAGTGAGCAGATCGCCGAGGAGCAACGCCTCGCCTACGTGGCGCTCTCGCGGGCGGAGGAGTCTCTCCTCATCACCTGGTCTCGACGAAGCGAGTCGAGGTCACGTCAACCCTCCCGCTTCCTACACCCCGTGGAGTCGGCGATCACGGAGCTCGAATCGCGTAACGCTCCACTGGCGGGCGACGAACGTCGGGCCCGACTGGCCGCCATTCGGGAGATTCTCACCGAGCCCGACGAGAGCCCCTAGTCCGCCGGCGCACGCCGATCGAACTGCGCCACCAGAGCCGCGTGGTCGGAGGGACGCTCCCCCTTACGGGTCTCGCGGTCCACGTAGACCTCACGCAGATCCTCCGCCGACGTCGGATCACTCAAGAGATAGTCAATACGCAGGCCCCAGCCCCGCCGAAACGACCCGTTGCGGTAGTCCCACCAGGTGTAGAGGGGGCCTTCGGGCTGGTGTCGTCGCGCCAGGTCGACCAACCCCGCGTCCAGCACTCCCTCGAGCGCTGCTCGCTCGGGAACCGAGACGTGGGTCGCCCCCACAAACGAGGAGGGATCCCAGCAGTCGAGGTCGGTGCGAGCCACGTTGAAGTCTCCGCCGAGGAGAAGTCGCTCCCCTCGGTGAGCGGTGACCTCTTCGCGCAGACGGTCCAACCACTGCAACTTGTAGGTGTAGTGGGGATTGTCGAGGGCTCGTCCGTTCGGCGCGTAACACGAGAACATCCGCCACTCGCCCACTCGCGCCGAGATCACCCGAGCCTCGGGGTCGGCGTCGCCGAAGCCCCGACGCACGTCGCTCACACCGTCACGAGCGACAATGGCGACGCCGTTCCACTGACCCTGCCCGTAGTGAACGGCCTCGTAGCCGAGCTCGGCAAAGTCCGCACTCGGGAACTTCTCCTCAGACTGTTTGGTCTCTTGAATGAGGAGCACGTCGGGTTGGCGAGAGCTGAGAAACTCGCTCACGCGCGCCCAGCGCGCCGTGAGGGAGTTGACGTTCCAGGTGACGACTTTCACGGCGTGTCGGCGAAGACGAACATCAGGTCGCACTCGACCGCGAGAGCACCGTCCACCGTGGCGGTCCCGTGACCCTTGCCGGCGCGCGCGGAGAGTCGCGTCATCACGCACTCCAGTCGAAGGGTCTCTCCGGGCAGAACCTGGCGTCGAAAACGGGCGTGCTCCACCCCACCGAACAGGGGGAGTTTGCCGGCGAAGCGTTCGTGGGCGAGCACCGCCACCGCTCCAACCTGGGCGATGGACTCCACCATGAGGACTCCGGGAGTCGTGGGTCGACCCGGGAAGTGCCCCGGAAAAAACCACTCCTCCCCGGTGAGCGTCCACTCCCCGATTGCCCCCTCACCGGGACGAATCTCGAGCAGTCGGTCCACCAACAAAAAGGGCTCGCGGTGGGGAATCCAGTCTCGGGGGTCGAGGGAGAGGTTCATACCAGCGAGACCTCCGCCGTACGACGATCGAGGTCCACACTCACCAGAGTGAAAGCGTGGTGCTCACCGCGACGCAGAACGTCGCGGGCGCGAGCCGGCGCGGGATCGGCGAGACCGGAGGTGGGCGCGTAGCACTCGATCACCGCCCCCGAGCGCAGGGTCACGTGAACGAGGGCCCCGTGAGAGGTGAAGGAGTGCACCTCGGCCGTCACCCGAGAACCGGGGCGGTGGTAGCGGACGAAACTACGAAAGTCGTCCTCACCATTGACGGGAGAACGATCGCGCTTCACCGGACGACGGGACTCGACGGCCTCCACGAGAGGAGCGAGAACTGCCGGAGCAGTTGGAACCGCCACCTTCTTCGCCACGCGCTTCGCGGGGGCCTTCTTCACGGGGGCGTCGGGAGTCACGACCTCGACGGCCGCCACCTTCTTCGCCACGCGCTTCGCGGGGGCCTTCTTCACGGGGGCGTCGGGAGTCACGACCTCGACGGCCGCCACCTTC
>JABEUS010000072.1 GCA_013044285.1 Acidimicrobiaceae bacterium | reverse complement strand
GTCACGTTCGGCGCCACCGACAGTGCCGGGTACCCGTCAACTCCCGGAGCGGACATCCACGACGCCTGGCTCGGCGGGTCGTAGGGCATCTCGTTCTGGAAGAAGACGACTGAACCACCCTGACCGTTCCACTGGACTTCGTTCTTCTGGTAGTGCTCGACGAAGAGACCGTACGCAGTGACGTTGCTTCCGTTCACCACGAGGCCGGTGTCGGCGACGTTACTCGTCCAGCCCACTCCGGCGCCGTGGTCGGCGCGCCACGCCCACACGTCATCCAGGATGGAGTTGTTGGCGTTATCCACCAGACTCACCGTGGCTGATCCGGGAGTAGCGCCACCGATTCGGAAGAAGAGGTCTTGGATCAAATTCGGGTTCTCCACGGAGTCCCCGTGACGGTGCTGAGTTCCCACTTGCACGAGAACGGGGGAGTTCACGGGCCCCGCGTCCACGATCAGGCCGGAAACCTTGACTCCTTCGTTCGGTCGCACGATGAGCGCCGCCGTCCCCTGCTGAGGAACCAGGGTCGCAAAGCCCATGCCCAGCACCACGGTGCCGGAGTGCTGCACGACGATCGGGTGGTTCAGGTCGTAGACACCCGGCGTGAGGAGAAGATTCTGACCCTCGTCCAACGCACTGTTGATCGCGTGTTCCGGGGTCGAAGGGGTGGCGACAAAGAAGTCCTCCATCGACAAGGATGAACCACTCTCGGCACCCCCCGACCACGCCGGTCCACTGGAGTTGTGCTGAACCGACGGAACGAAGACTCGCAGATTTCCGGATGAGTCGGTGTACAAGAAAGGTGCTTCCTCGGTCACCGGACTCGTCGGGAGGGTCGTATAGGGCCCTCCGCAGGACTTCTGCGCGGGAAAACACGGCGCGGGTGCTCCGACGTCACCCGAAAAGACCTGGTTCCAGACCCCGTTACTCCAGCCGTCCAGATTGCTGTTACGAACGAAGAACTGTTGCTGGGACCCATTCACAATCGTGCTGCCCGTAAAGGAGGAGTCCGCGATGTACCCACCACTCGCGAAGGAAGGTCCGCTGCAGTAGTCCATCAACGAGGTGAGGCCATTCACGACTACCCGACGCATGGGGGCCGCTTGGGACACGGCCCAGAACTCGCCGGTGTGACATCCGAGCGACGAGTTCGCGACGTTGATGGTCAGGTTCGAGAGTGAGCGCCAGAAGTTGTTAAGGGCGACACAACTTCCGTTGGTGCACTGGTTGTACACGTTGACCGAACCGTTAATGACGGTGTCACCGGGTTGGGCACCCAAGCCGGCCACTTCGGTGTAGTAGCCCACCTGAAAGTTCAAGGGATTTGTGACCGATCCGTAGACGCCCGGCTCAAACAACAGCGCGTAACGCTGGGTACCGAACTGGTTGCTCACCTGCTGAGCCGAGATCGCGTCCACCGTGGCTTGAATCGTGGCTTGCGACTCCGTCGGGGTAAAGATAATAACGTTCGCACCGAGGTTGGGACTGCTCGAATGAGGCGAGTCGGCCCCCGCTCCGGCCACCGAAATAGTCGACCACGACAACACCGCCGCTACCGCCATCACGAGGGCCCGACCACGCGGTCGAGCGCCTCGTCGCCCTTCCCGGGCCGTGACCAAACTCTTGAGCCGTCTCTGCATATTCCCCCCCTGCAAGCGACCACACCAGGACTGGTCGGTCGCTGTTAGTTCTCTTCAGAAGGTAACAGCATGGGCAGTAAAAGTCGAGCACTTCAACCCGGCAATTTCCACGGAAACTTATCTTCGAAACCGTGACTCCGGGAATCGACGTGACGTCGGTCCAAGTTGGGAAATCACCCATCGAGCGCTCTCGCTGGCGACAACTCGCCCCTCGCTCACTCTGAACGCCGGACACTGTTCGACCCGGCGACGGCCCCGTCGTGGGGCTCTCCGACAACGGAGGCGCCCGACCGGCGAACGGTGTCGGGCCGAGGCACGACGAATCCCTGTCTCTACTCCATCGTCTCGAGTAAGTCGAGTCGCTCGCGGAAGGGGGCGATACAGATTGGCTGAAGACGAGTCAACCCGACGAGTAGGGACTGCTTCGGAGCGCGCGACCTAGCCCAACAGGTGCTTAGCAACCACGATCCGCTGAATCTGATTCGTCCCCTCGTAAATCTGAGTTATCTTCGCGTCGCGCATCATTCGCTCTACGGGAAAGTCCTTCGTATAGCCGTAGCCCCCGAAGAGTTGGACCGCGTCGGTCGTCACACTCATCGCGGTGTCGGAGGCGAAGGCCTTCGCCGCCGCCGAGAGATAGCTGAGGTTATGGTCGGGGTCCCCCCCGTCCACCGCGGCGCAGGCCCGGTACACGAGAGCTCGAGCGGCTTCGGTCTTCATGGCCATGTCGGCCAACATGAAGCGCAGACCCTGGAAGTCGGCGATGGGGTGACCAAAAGCGTGGCGTTCACCCATGTATCGACTCGCCGCGTCGATGGCCCCCTGGGCAATCCCGACGGCTTGGGCTCCGATCGTGGAGCGGGACCGGTCGAGGGTGTGCATCGCGATCAGGAAACCCTGACCCTCCACACCGACGAGGTGGGAGGCGGGCACGCGCACGTGATCGAAGATCACCTCACCGGTTGGTGAGGCCCGAAGTCCGAGTTTGTCCTCCTTCTTCGGAAACTGCAGCCCCCAGTCTCGGTCGACGAGAAAGCAGGAGATTCCGCGGACGCCCGCCGCGGGATCGGTGACGGCGAAGATGGTGTAGGTCTGGGAGACCCCCGCATTGGTAATCCAGTACTTCGATCCGGTCAAGACGTACTCGTCGCCGTCTCGTTCGGCCCGCGACGTCATCGCAGCCACGTCACTTCCCGCGTCAGCTTCCGAGAGGCAGTAACTGGCCTGAATCTCGCCCGACGCGATACGTGGAAGATACGTTCGGCGCAACTCCTCGGAGCCGAAGTTCATGACCGGAAGCATCCCGAGTTTGGAGATCAGTACGGTCACCGAGGTCGAGGCACACCCTCGGGCCAACTCCTCCGCGCACACCGCCTGGGTCACCATGTCGGCTCCCTGGCCCCCGTACTCTTCGGGGACCCAGAGCGAGGTGAGACCCATCTCTACGCACGCGTCAAAACTCTTCCGCGGAAACTCCTGTTCACGGTCGTAGTAGGCGGCGTGGGGCGTCACTCGGGCCCTGACGAAGTCGCTCAGTACGTCACGAAAGGCGCGTTGTTCTTCACTGAGGTCGACATTCACCCCATCCCCCTTTTAGAGCTAGTTTGCGTACTCTCCCAGATTCACCGAGTCAACGAAGCGACGTTGCATCGGG
>JABEUS010000008.1 GCA_013044285.1 Acidimicrobiaceae bacterium | reverse complement strand
CGCCGCCCCGCGCGCGCCGACCACCACCGGCCAGTCGGCGCGCTGTTGCGCCCACTGCCCGGGGCCGGCGACCTCGACTCCCTGGCGTCGGAGTCGGGAGTTCAAACGTTCGGCGTAACCCTCGGAGGGCGCGAGAATTAGAAACGTCCCGCGGCGCGGCTGCGCGACGAGCTCGACAATGAGATCAAACGGGTCCTCACTCGGGCCGTAGATAGAAAGCCCGGGCTCGAGCCGACCCGTCGGGGACTGTGTCGACTCCCCCACGGACGGCCGTTCGGGCAGGTCGCGCACGATGGTCGCGGGACTCATCGAGGTGAGTACCCGAGAGAGTGGACCGTACCAACGTTCGGCGACCCAGCGCGCCACGTCGAGCGCCTCGGGGCTCGGTCCACGACCCAGCCACTTCACGAGGGGCTTCGTGGCGCGGGTGACGTCACCCTCCTCCAGTATCCAGCCCCGCAGGGAGCGCCCGGCCAGATTCACCCGGACTCGGTCCCCCACGGCCACCGTCATCGAGTCGGGGACGAGGTAGTCGAAGGCCCTATCGGCCAGCGCGGCGTTCTCGGTGAGGACGCGCGCCGCGCGCACTTAGAGGGAGAGGGCCCGACGCAGGTCGTCGGCCCGTGACGTGTCCTCCCAGGTGAAACCCTCACTGGTCCGTCCGAAGTGACCGTAGGCGGCGGTGCGCCGGTAGACCGGACGACGCAGGTCCAGGTCTCGGATAATCGCCGCGGGGCGCAGGTCGAAGATCTCGTCGACGGCGGCGGCGATCTTCGCCTGGTCCACTCGCTCGGTCCCGAAGGTCTCGACGAGTACCGAGACCGGGCGGGCCATGCCAATGGCGTAGGCCACCTGAATCTCGCAACGCTCGGCCGCCCCGGCCGCCACGACGTTCTTCGCCACCCAGCGCGCCGCGTAGGCCGCCGAACGGTCCACCTTCGAGGGGTCCTTCCCCGAGAAGGCCCCGCCACCGTGGCGGGCCATGCCCCCGTAGGAGTCGACGATGATCTTTCGACCGGTGAGCCCGGCGTCGGCGTGGGGTCCCCCGATAACGAACTTGCCCGAGGGATTCACGAAGATGCGCATTCCCGTGGTGTCGAGGTTCTCGGGCAGCATCGGCTGAATAACGTGCTCCAGAATGTCGCGGTGAATCACCGAGTCGGCCTGACCCTCGGCGTGCTGGGTCGAGATGAGCACGGCGTCCACCCCTACCGGACGGCCGTCCTCGTAGACGATGGTGACCTGAGTCTTGCCGTCGGGCCCGAGGTAGGGGATCAAGCCGGAGCGACGAACCTGGGAGAGGCGCTGGGAGAGGCGGTGGGCCAACCAGATGGGAGTGGGCATGAGGTCGGCGTTGTCCTCACAGGCGTAGCCGAACATCATTCCCTGGTCCCCGGCGCCCTGAGCGTTCAAGACGTCTTCGCCGGCCTCGCCGCTACGCACCTCGGCCGACGTGTCGACCCCGCCGGCGATGTCGGGGCTCTGCTGGCCGACGGCCACGAGCACCGCGCACGTCGATCCGTCGAGGCCCTTCGAGGTACTGTCGTAACCGATGTCGAGGATGGTCTGGCGCGCGATATCGGAGATATTCACCACGGCCTTGGTGGTGATCTCACCGGCCACGACGCAGAGTCCCGTCGTGAGGAGGGTCTCGCAGGCCACTCGGCTGTCGGGGTCCTCGGCGAGCAGTGCGTCGAGCACACTGTCGGAGATCTGATCGGCGATCTTGTCGGGGTGACCCTCGGTCACCGACTCCGACGTGAACACAGTCCTGGAATCCATAAACCTCAATCTCCTCGCGTGAGCAACCTCTCAATCTTAGTCAGTAGCGCCTCGGCGACCTCCTCTTTGGAGCGCCGAGAGAGTCGTTCGAGGTGGCCCGTTCGATCGAGAATCAGCACCTCGTTCGTCGAACTCGCGAATCCCGCGCCCGGGCCAGTGACGTCGTTACCGACGATGAGGTCGACGCCCTTCGCGGTGAGTTTGTGGCGCGCGGCCTCTTCGGGGTCCCCCGTCTCGGCGGCGAAGGCCACGATGACTTGACCCTCGCGTCGTCGTTCGACCAGCGTGCTCACGATGTCCTCGGTCGCCCGGGCGACGAAGGGGATCGGACCGTTCGCCTTCTTCCACTTCTGCGGTTGGGCGTCGAAGGTGAAGTCAGCGACGGCCGCGGCCATCACGACGACGTCGGCCTCGCCGGCCCGCTCGACGAGGGCGTCTCTCATTTCGGCGGCACTCTCCACCGAGATCACCTCGACAGCCCCCGCGACGTCGAGCGCGAGAGAACGTTCCGCGCTCGAGACGAGAACGACTCGGGCCCCCCGGCGAGCCGCGACCTCGGCGAGGGCGTATCCCTGGCGACCCGAGGATCGGTTGGTGACGACTCGCACCGGATCGAGGGCCTCGCGGGTCCCGCCGGCACTCACGAGCACCGTTCGACCACTCAAGGGACCCCGCCAGCCCTCCAGCACGGCTCGGGCGACTTCCACGATTCGTTCGGGGTCCTCTAAGCGTCCGGCACCCTCGTCTCCTCCGGCGAGGGCTCCGACCGCGGGGCCGACCACGAGGGCTCCGCGAGCCCGCAAAGTGGCGAGATTACTCTGCACCGAGGGTTGCTCCCACATCTCGGTGTGCATCGCGGGACAGATCATCAGGGGGGCTCTCGAGGCGAGCACCGTGGCGGTCAAGAGATCGTCGGCGAGCCCCATGGCGAGACGCGCAATCACGTGAGCGGTGGCCGGAGCGATCACGATGAGGTCGGCTCCCTGGCCGAGGTAGGTGTGAGGAATCGGGGTCGTCGCGTCCCCGTAGAGCTCACTACGCACCGGCTCTGACGCCAGTGCGGAGAAGGTGGGGGCACCGACGAATCGCAACGCGTCGCGGGTCAGTACCGGGGCTACGTGGTAGCCCGCGCGACGCAGACCCCGCAAAACGTCCACCGCCTTATAGGCGGCGACTCCCCCGGTGACTCCGAGGACTACTCGACGTGGCTCAGGCGTCGCGGAAGGCATCGCTGAAGGCGTCCAGGCCTTCGGCGTCGCGACGCGCCTGCTCCTTCGCCTCGACGGCGAGGCGCTCGGCTTCTAGTTCTTCGGCGTTCGGCCGGTGGAACGTCAACTTACCCTCGAAGAGTTCCTCGAAGGCGATCGACAGTGACTTGTTCGAGCCCGAGTGCACCTGGGGCGGGGTCAGGGGTCCACCGCCTTGTCCGAGGCCGTTCCAGTAACGGTTGATTTCGCGGGCGCGGGCGGCACCGACGGCCACGAGGGTGAACTTGGAGCTCTCGACCTTGTCGAGCAGCGCCTCCATGGGCGGGTCGACCAGCGTAGGGCGTTCAGCCATGGTTCTCCTTCGAGTGGGTCGTCGTCAACGACGAGGCCCCTCCAGTATAGAGAGAATCCGAGTGGTTGCTCGCTCGAGGTCGTCGTTGACGACTTCGAGGTCGCAGAGGCGTCGCCCCCGCTCGATCTCCCCGCCGGCCGAGGCGAGGCGTTGGCGAACGTGTTCTTCCTCATCCCCGCGACCCCGCAGACGCGCCTCGAGCTCCTCCTCGTTGGGGGCCGTCACTAAGACCACGAGGGCCGAGGGGTCCTTCGCCCTGATTTGCTCGGCACCCTGGACATCAATCTCGAGCAGGAGGCGACGTGTGTCGGAGGGGTCTGGTCGAGGAGTGCCGTAGAGCTGACCGTGGAACTCGGCCCACTCGTAGAAGGCGTCCTCGCCGATCGCCGCCTCGAACTCGGCGCGGGTCACGAAATGGTAGTCGGACTCCGTCTCCTGGGGCCGGGGGGCTCGGGTCGTCCAACTCCGAGAAAGCACGAGACCGGGGCTCAGCGCGACGAGACGTCGAGCGAGAGTGCCCTTACCCACGCCACCCGGGCCAATCAGGATGATCGTCTGGGGACTACTTGACAATGGCCTGAAAGAGCAACTCGCGTTGGCGGGGTCCGAGACCCCGAATACGCCGCGACTGGGCGATGTTGGCCTGGGCCATAATCCGCGAGGCCTTAACCTCGCCAATCGCCGGGAGGGCGCTGATGAGGTCGTGGGCGCGCATTTGGGCGACGCACTCTTCGTGGTCGGCCAGGTCGAACAGTTCGGCCAAACTCAACTGGCCCGACTTCACCAGTCGCTTTACCTCGGCTCGGCGGCGACGGTTAGCCACCGCGGTCGCCGACGCGGCCACTCGCTGTTCGTGGGTCAAGGAGGGAGGAACCGGACTCACGACCTAACCCTACCCCCACCCGGGCCCCTCGGGCTAGAGGGATTCGGCGAGGGCGTCTCGCCAGCGCGCCGCCGTGGTGGCGAGTTGACGGGGGGTGGTACCCCCCTCGACGAGGGCTCGGGACAACGAGACGATGACCGTACCCTTTTCAACCCCCTCGAGAAGACGTCCTACCTGGTCAAGGGCGCCACCTTGGGCGCCGACCCCGGGCACGAGAATGGGTCCGCGCACCTGTCGGGGACTGAACTCACCCCGGGGGGCACTCGCCCCGAGGACCACGCCGACGTTGCCCACCGACGGGGACGGCTCGTTCCAACGCGCGACGGCCGCTAGCACCTCGTCGAACACCCGGGGGCCCTCGGCGGTCCTCGCGCCCTGGAGACTTCGTCCCTCGGGGTTAGAGGTGGCCGCCAGAACGAAGAGTCCTCGACCGGTCCCGGTGCGCTCGACGAAGGGTTGCAGAGAGTTCACCCCGAGGTAGGGAGAGACCGTCACGGCGTCACTGGCCAGTGGGGAGTTCTCCCCCAACCAGGCCTCGGCGTAACCCTCGTTACTGGACCCGATGTCTCCCCGCTTGGCGTCGGCGATGACCAAGAGGCCCCCCGCTCGGGCCTCCCTAATCACTCGTTCGAGAACCCCGTAGCCCCGGGCGCCGTAGCGCTCGAAGAAGGCGACCTGGGGCTTTACGCAACTGGCCGTCTGGGTCGCCGCCTCCACGAGACGAAGCGCCACGTACTCCAGACTCTCGACGGAGTCTTCTCGCTCGAAACTCTCGATCAGGTGAGGCGAGGGATCGACACCCACGCAGAGAGCGCCTCGCTCGCCGACCCGCTCGCGTAGTCGAACCCCGAAACCCTCAGTCATGAGCCGCTCCGACCAGTTCGGACACGGTCTGGACACCCCGGTGTCTCATCCACTCCTCGACCTCTCGCGCGATGCGCCAGGGGGCGCGCGGGTCGGCGAAACTGGCCGTCCCCACCTCCACGGCGCTCGCCCCGGCCATCACGAGAGCCAGGGCGTCGCGACCCCTCGACACTCCCCCCACTCCCACCAACGGGGCGTTCGCAAACGCGGCGTGCACGTCGTAGACCGCCCGCAGGGCCACCGGCAAGATTCCCGGGCCGCTCAAGCCCCCACCCCTCGCCCCGAGAGCGGGGCGACGAGTCTCGACGTCGATGGAGAGTCCGAGAACGGTGTTGACGAGTACCAGGGCCTCGGCCCCGGCCGCTAAGGCGGCCCCGGCGATCTCCACGAGGTCGGGTGTATTAGGGCTGAGTTTCACCCAGAGGGGCAGTCCGGAGGCCCCCGCGGCGTGCACAATCTCCGCGGTCGCGTCGGCCGAGTGGGCGAACATACGGG
>JABEUS010000071.1 GCA_013044285.1 Acidimicrobiaceae bacterium | reverse complement strand
GGCGTGGGTCGAGGGGTCGATCACCTCGAGGACGTCGTCGGAGAGGCGGCGGCTCAGCTTGTGAAGAGTCACCGCGGCGCACTCGTGGCGGGCCTTCTCGCCGAGTGTCGCGACGTGGTCGACTCTCTCGCGCCCGGCACCCGAGTCACGGTGCACGCGTCGAGTGACCCCTGGTCCACGGGATCGTTCGCCTACGTGGGTGGGCCCGGCGCCCTCGAGGGAGTCGACGTCGTCGTGGCGTTGGGTTGGAGCGATCTTTTGAGGGACCGGCGCCTGGCGGACCTGCGCGCGCTCGCCGGCTCGACGACCCTCGGGGTCTATCTCCGCCTCGATCGGGGGTGGCCGGGTGAGTTCCTCGACGAGGCTCTAGAACACCTACGTCTCGCCGGCGTCGAGGAGTTGCACCTCTATCACACGGGGCTCTGGCCCGCCTCACACTGGCGAGTCGCCGAACAACTCACCGCGGCGAGAGGAGAGCTCTCGTGAGTGGTCTCGTTCTCATGACCGGGGCGGCGGGCAACGTCGGCACCCACCTTCGACGGGCCGTAAACGGGACCGATCGGCGCTGGCGGTATCTCGACCTCGCCGAGCGCCCTTACGACGCCGACGAGTCCGACTGGATCTCGGGATCCTTTCTCGATCCCGACACCCTGGACGAGGCGATGAACGGTGTCGACGCGGTGGTCCACCTCGGCGGTCTCTCGACGGGCGGCTTCACCTGGGAGCAGTACGTCGAGGTCAACATCACCGGGACTGAGCGTATCTTCGACGCAGCGCGCCGTCACGGAGTGACCCGGGTCGTCTACGCCAGTAGTCACCACGTGATGGGGCGATCGGCGCACTCCAGAGACCGCCTACTCGGCGAGTACGAGTATCCGACGCCCGATAGTTACTACGCCGTCTCGAAAGTGGCCGGTGAGTCTCTCGGGCGGCTCTACCACGATCGCCACGGGCTCGACGTCGTCTGCTTGCGTATCGGATCGTTTCGAGAGCGCCCCACTGATCTCCGTACTCTCTGGAACTGGCTCTCTCCCGACGACTGCACCCGCTTGGTCGAGGCCGCCCTCGACTGTCCCTCGCCGGGATTTCGCGTCGTGTGGGGCGTCTCACGCAACACGACCCGGGTCGTCTCACTCACCGAAGGTCGGTCTCTCGGCTACGACCCCCGCGACGACGCCGAAATCTTTCGGAACGAGGTCACGGCCGCTCCCTACGACCTCGACCCCGACCAGTCCCGACTTCTCGGCGGGGCTTACACCGAGCCCGGGTTCGACGACCACTCCTGAGATCAGCGCACGAGAGCCACGTAAAGATCGCAGAGATTCCATCCCGTGTGCCCCCCCGCAATGAGTTGACCCAGGCGCTGGTGACCGTGGTAGGTATCGTTCTCGTCCGCGACCCGCGCCCAGTCCACTCCGCTCGAGGCGGCCCTCGCGAGACTGTCCGTCGTGACTCGTGCTCCCGCCACGCCCTCGACGAAGTCTCGTCCGTCGGTGGAACTCGCCACGAAGATTGCTCGTCGTTCGTACTCGGCGAGCACCGGCATCATGGCCCAGGCGAACTCCTGGCAGCGCCCTCCGAGACCCGATCCTCGAAGTTGAACGAGGACCTCACCTACTCCCACCACGCACACGGGGCCCTCGTGGTCGACGAACTCGTCGAGAAGCTCGGTCCACCTCCTCGCTACGTCCTCGACCGACCCATCAATCTGGCTGCCCAGACTGACCACGTAGTATCCGAGATCTCTCGCCGCGGCGACGGTGAGATCGAGAACCGTCGCCGGTTCGGCGAGCACGACGTTTCGTACTCGCGTCCTCGGTGGTTCCTTCATCCACTCCTCTCTCGTCGAGGCGGCCTCCCGAAGAGTGGTGCCGAGGGGTGTAGCCTCCACGCCCGCGGAGTCGAGTAACGACTCGAGGTTCTCTCGAGTCACCACGTGGTCGTAGGTGAGACCGGACGCCACCCAGGGAGCACCGGAGATGGCGTTATCGACGAGGACGACACCGACTGTCTCGGGCGTACGAACGTGACGAAGAACCCCTCCCCCGGAGATCAGTGAGGTCGCCGCCCGCAGAGTATTCAGTCGAGTGATGTCAAAACCGGCCGCCGTCGTGGCGTCCCACACGTCGCGCAACCGGTCCACCGTGAGGGGCGCCGCCGGGGCGACACACAGACTGGAGGCTCCACCGGAGACGAGAAAGACAGTGGTGACGGCGTCACTCGGAGCACGAAGAAAGTCGATCAGAGACTGACCCGCACGCTCACTGCGCGCACCCGGGATGGGGTGCTCTCCGACCAAGGTGGCAGGACCGTCGTCCTCGAGGGCAATCTCACTAACGATCAGTTGGCGACGTACTCGCTCACCCCACACACCCCGCGCCGCGTGAGCCATCTCCCGAGACGCCTTACCCATGGCGACGAGATCGATGCCGCCCGCCGGCACCACTCCACCCACGCGAGAGCGAAGGAGAGGCTCCATCTCGAGAGTCCGACTCCAGTGTTGGAGGAGGGACTGGGCGTCGCTGTCGAGTGACGACTCGCTCACGTTGACTCTCCTCTCCACCAAATGCTAGGTCGGCCGCGCCGAGGACGTCTCTCCCACGGACGCCCCGGAACTCCGATCTCCCTGGCCACCCGTCTCTTCGCAGTGCTCCGGGAGGCGGACAATCAGAGTGACGGAGTTGCCACCTCGGAACCGGTGCCCTCGGTACAACGCTCCGTCAAAAAAAGTGGCGATTCTCACGGGAGGGTCATCGAGGACCCGTATGAGGTCGTAGATCTCCGTCGAGCAGCCGCCATGAGGTTCCGACGCCCGGGAGACGTCACAATACCGACCCTTCGCCAGCGGGCAGCCAACCACTAAGGGTACGATCTTGAGCAGTTCGTCTCTTCGTCGCGAGCAGGCCGAACACGATGAGCGGCACGTTCCTCGCCCGTTAGTTAATTACTTCTCGCCACTCGGACTATGGCTCTCGAGAAAATCGTAGATAGCGACGCGATCAACACCGGTAAAGGTCCCCGTGGGGATGGCCGCCAACAACGAGGAGTTGAGTTGCGCACTGGGTAGGGCGAGGCCGTCCCAGCGACCGGCGAGAGTGTCGGAGGGCCGTCGACAGCACCTCTCGTCAGGACACGTGGACTTAAAGCGCTTCTTCGTGTTGCGACCTCGGAACCACCGAGCTCCCTCAAACGTCGTGCCCACGCTCACCGAGAACACCCCCGAGGGGGTGTTTTGAATACTCGACGTGCACCAATACGTCCCCGCGGGCTTGTCCGAATACTGGTGATAGGGGGTCAATTGGTCTTCCATCGAGAACACCTGACGCGCCGCCCACCACCGGCAGACGATCTGCCCCTCGACCGAACCGAGGGCGTCGGTGGGAAAGACCACTTTGTCGTTCTCGTACGCCTTCGAGATCACGCCACTGTCGTGCACTTTTAAGAAATGCACCGGTATCTCGAGATGACGAGTGGCGAGATTGGTGAAGCGGTGGGCCGCGATCTCGTAGGGGACCGCGAAGGTGTCACGAAGGTCCTCGATCGAGAGTTCGCGGGCCACCTTGGCGCTGCTCAGATACCCGACGGCGCTCTCTTCGGGGATGAGCAGCGCCGCCGCCAAGTAGTTCGTCTCCACGCGTTGACGCAGGAGCTCTTCGTAGTTCTTCGGCTCCTTCATCTCGAGCACGTGAAGAGCGAGGGCTTGCAGGAGCGCCGAACGCGGGTCAATCCCACGCAGGTTGGCGGGCAGATAGATACGTCCATTGCGGTGATCGGTGATGCTGCGAGTGGACTTCGGAAAATCTCCGACGTAGTGAAGCGAAAAGCCCAAGTGCTTCGCTAAATCACTGGCGCTTCTTTGCGAGAGTGGGCCTCCGCTGTGGTCGACGAGCCTCAACAGGTCCCGAGCGATCTCTTCGAGGTGGGAGAAGTAGTTGTTGCGGCTCCTCTGCTCCAGGCGAAGGGCCGTGTTAGCCCGTCGCGCAATCTCCGGTGTCGACGCACGTTCGTTGTGTAGACGTTGTATTTCGTCGTGCAGCGCCAGCACCGTCGCGATCGCGTCGTCACTGAGCGACTTTCGAATCGCCAGACTCGGCAGATTGAGTGAGGTGAACACGGGCCCTCGCTGAGCTCGATCGAGGGCGATCTCGAGGGCGGCTCGCTTACTAGGCGGTTCCGCGTTCATTAGCGTCTCTACCGTCGTGGAGAGTGCCGACGCAATCTGTCGAAGTTCACTCAGCTTGATCTCCTTTCGACCGTTTTCAACCAGTGACACCTGCGAGGGCGCACGACTGAGTCGAAGTGCGAGGTCGGTGACGGTGAGACCCTGCGCGAGACGCCGCTCTCGGATACGGCGTCCGATCGCGAACGCGAGTGAGGCGTCTTCGCCGCTTTCTGACTGCTGGTCCAGTGACATTGAGAAATAATACCTATTTTTCTGCTGGCAGCAATTTTGTGTTTACTTCTCCGAAATTCTTGCCATTTCTTTGACAATTCGGCGGTCACCCTGTCTAGGTTGACCGAACCCACACATTCACAAGGGAGTGACCATGGAAAAGATGCCTCGAGGTTTTCAGACCGGAGACCAAACCCAAACTGAGGACGCGCTCGAATTCGATTGGGCCAACGATCCTCGCTGGGAGGGAGTCCAGCGCGACTATCGCGCGAGTGACGTGATCGCTCTTCGCGGACCCGTCCGTGAGGAGAAGACCCTCGCCCTCAGAGGCGCCCAGCGACTGTGGCAGCTCATTCAAGAGAGCAAGTCCGACTCCCGCCAGTGGGTCGCCGCTCTCGGCGCCCTCACCGGCAACCAGGCCGTCGCCCAGGTGCGGGCGGGCCTCGAGGCGATCTACCTGTCGGGTTGGCAGGTCGCGGCTGACGCCAACCTGAGCGGACAGACCTACCCCGACCAGAGCCTCTACCCCGCCAACTCCGTCCCGGCGGTCGTGCGGCGGATCAACAACGCGCTCCTGCGCACGAGCCAGATCGAGTTCGTCGAGGGCAACGCGGACAAGGACTGGCTGGTGCCCATCGTCGCCGACGCCGAAGCCGGCTTCGGCGGACCGCTCAACGCCTACGAGTTGATGATGTCGATGATCGACGCCGGTGCGGCGGGGGTGCACTGGGAGGACCAACTCGCGAGTGAGAAGAAGTGCGGACACATGGGCGGCAAGGTCCTCGTGCCCACGAGTCAGCACATCCGGACGCTCAACGCCGCTCGTCTCGCGGCCGACGTCGCCAACGT
This sequence comes from Acidimicrobiaceae bacterium, assembly GCA_013044285.1. Lineage (GTDB taxonomy): Bacteria > Actinomycetota > Acidimicrobiia > Acidimicrobiales > RAAP-2 > RAAP-2. The sequence continues at coordinate 12,162 of JABEUS010000071.1, read as the reverse complement.
GCCGACTCTCGTCATCGCTCGCACCGACTCTCTGGCGGCGAATCTCTTGACGAGTGACATCGACGAGCGTGATCGCCCGTTCCTCACCGGAGGCCGCACCTCGGAGGGCTTCTACGAGATCAAGAGTGGTTTCGACGCGGCTCTGGCCCGTGGTCTCGCCTACGCCCCCTACGCCGACCTCGTGTGGGTGGAGACGGGCGAGCCGGACCTCACTCTCGCGAGAAACTACGCCGAAGGCTTTAAGGCCCAGTTCCCCGACAAGATGCTCGCCTACAACTGCTCGCCGAGCTTTAACTGGAAGCGCCACCTCGACGACGCCCAGATTGCGAGTTTTCAGCGTGAGTTGGCGTCCATGGGTTACGCCTTCCAATTCATCACCCTGGCCGGGTTCCACTCGCTCAACCACTCCATGTTCACCCTCGCCCAGGGATACAAGGAGCGCGCCATGAGTGCTTACGTGGAGCTCCAGGAGGCGGAGTTCGCCTCCGAGGCCCAGGGCTACACCGCCACCAAGCACCAGCGTGAGGTCGGCACCGGTTACTTCGACCGTGTCTCGACGACGCTCAATCCCGCGAGCGCGACCCTCGCTCTCGTCGGCTCGACCGAAGAGGAGCAGTTCTAACCATGAATGCCCTCCTTCACACTGAGTCCAAGATCCTCATCGCGGGAGAGATGGGCGAAAGGTTCGACGAGATCCTCACGGACGACGCACTCGAATTCGTTCGCCAACTCCACATCTGTTTCGAGCCGGACCGTCGTGAGGCGCTCGCTCGACGCGCGATGAGTCGACGTCGAATCAAGAGCGGTGGTCGATTCACCTACCTACCCGAGACCCGAGATATTCGCGAAGACTCGAGTTGGAGAGTCGCTGGGGCCGGTCCCGGTCTCCACGACCGACGCGTGGAGATTACGGGTCCCACTGATCGCAAGATGACCATCAACGCGATGAACTCGGGCGCACGGGTGTGGCTCGCCGATCAAGAGGACGCCACCAGCCCGACGTGGAACAACGTGATTGGTGGTCAGATCTCGCTCTACGACGCCATTCGCCGCACCATCGACTTCGTGGCGCCCGACGGCCGGGCCTACGCTCTCGGTGAAAAGACGCCCACGATCGTGATGCGTCCCCGAGGCTGGCACCTGGGCGAATCACACCTCCGTCTCTACGATGATTCTGGCGAGTCCATGTCGATGTCCGGTTCTCTGGTGGACTTCGGTCTCTACTTTTTTCACAACGCCAAGGCGCTGATCGAGCAGGGGCGGGGACCGTACTTCTATCTCGCGAAGACCGAGAGCCATCTCGAGGCTCGACTGTGGGACGAAGTCTTCTCCTTCGCCGAGACCTACGTGGGGATCCCCCACGGCACCATCCGCGCCACGGTGCTCATCGAGACGATTCCGGCGGCGTTCGAGATGGAGGAGATCCTCTACGAGCTTCGCGACCACTGTGCGGGACTGAATGCGGGGCGATGGGACTACATCTTCTCCATCATCAAGAACTTCCGGGACCAGGGTGATGAATTCGTTCTACCCGATCGGTCCCAGATCACGATGACAGTTCCGTTTATGCGCGCCTACACCAGTCTCCTCGTCGAGACCTGCCACCGTCGAGGGGCCCACGCAATCGGCGGCATGAGTGCCTTCATCCCGAATCGACGTGACCCTGAGGTGACCGCGCGAGCAATGGATCAAGTGCGTTCCGACAAGAAGCGCGAGTCGAACGATGGTTTTGACGGGACGTGGGTGGCTCATCCCGACCTCGTTCCCATCGCCTTCGCGGAGTTCGACGCAGTCCTCGGGTCGCGACCCAACCAGATTGATCGCCTGACTCACGCGCCCGCGCCGTCGGCACAGGAGTTAACGAGTCTGGCAATTGCGGACTCGTTCGTCTCCGCCTCCGGGGTGCGCACGAACGTGTCGGTGGGTATTCGCTACATCGAGAGCTGGCTGCGTGGTGTCGGAGCCGCCGCCATTGACAACCTCATGGAAGACGCCGCCACGGCCGAGATCTCGCGATCCCAAATTTGGCAGTGGATTCGTGCGGGAGTGACGACCAAAGAGGGTGACCGAATCACCGAAGAGTACGTCTCTTCAGTGATCGCACGTGTGATGAACGAGATGGAGAGGTTCCCCGAGGACCGATTCGACGACGCCGTGGCACTCTTCACACGGGTCGCACTAGGTGAGAAGTTCGTGGCTTTCCTCACGACTCCCGGCTACGAGGAGTTCTTCTCCTAAGTCCCGTCTCTAAGAGATGTCGCGGCACCCGTCGAAGAGGGGGCCGAGAGGAATGTACCCATTTCTCTCGGCCCCCTCTTCACGAGTGCGATCAACGTCCGTGAGCGAACTGATCCTTTAGTTCGACACGCACGACGTTGATTGATGAGAGGAGTCTCTCGAGACCTACGCGTGCAGTCACTCTCGCGCAGGCTGCAGCGGAGCCGTGATCCCTGACGTTCGTTCGTCGCCACCTTCACGTAGAGAGGTTGTACACGGACGAGTAGTCCACACTGTGACGGAGGGCCGTGTCGATCTCTCTCCACTATCGGCGCGAGATTTCTACACGTATCTTCGGGTGTACTCACGCAGTCAATATCGATCTCTGCCGCGGTGAACATCGAAGTATTGCGTTCGCACGTGCTCCGAGGGCACTCCAAGAGTTGCTCGGCTCCAGCGCGACCACGATCTCGCTGAGCACTCGTTACGAGTGCCGTCATGGTCACTACTGGAATGGAGTCGCCCGACTCTGGTTACTCCTCAAGTCCGGTGAGTACGTAGTGAAATGAGGGTCGTCCAACCCAACTCGTAACTCCGTACGAATTGTGCGTACTTGCGCTCACTCACTGCATATTCATGCAGGAAAGATGGCCTCATCTGGGGTTTTGCAGGGCCATTATCACCCGGAGTCGCGGGGAGAGATACCGTCGATCAATCATTTTTATCTTCGTTGCTTAAATTCTGATGAAATGGGTTTTATGGGCAGAACATAAGTCAACGGATGACACATTGTGTCACCACTCCGTCGTAGAATGGTCACGCAGAAACTACTGCTTCGTTGTTCGTGAGCAAATGCTCGTTGAGAACAACATGACGACCCGCGATGGGTGACCAAAAACGAACCACGATTCGTTGCGCACGTGCTGCCGGAGGGCCGACGCGCGCGCCGACTCGTGGTGTCGGATAGGAGATAGAAGTGCGACGTGTACTACTGACGTTGGCGGTGGCGCTCCTCGGAGCGACCGTGCCGGGACTCCCGGCGGACGCCTCGACCCACCACCATCACCATGTTCGAGGGCACCATCACGCCATTCGAACCCACCCACGGATGGTCCTTCGGTCCCACCGGGAGTCCCTGCAATGGGAGGCGGTCTCCGCGCTGGGGGTGATCGCCAGTCACCTCCACTTGTCTTTGCAGCAACTCATGTCGAAGTGGCAGCGCGTCGCCGTCTGCGAGGTGAACGGACGCTGGAGCATGGAGGGCCCGATTTACTCCGGTATCGGCTTTCTCAACTTCAATTGGCAACAGTTCGGAGGGACCCACTTCGGACCCCTCGCCGGTGACGCCACTCCCGAACAGCAGGTGTTAATCGCGATGCGCATCACGAAGACGTGGATTCCCGATCAGTACGGTTGCTCACCGTCGGGCTGGTAGTTCTTCACTACACAGACACCTCTACTCACGTCGAGCCGAGGTGCACTTCGTGAGTGCAACTCGGCTCGACAATGAAACACGGTCACCTCGATGGCACGACCTCTCGGCGAGGTCACACCGACGTGCAAAAGTGGGAGACACCAGTCAGTTCAACACTGCTGGTCGAGAGAGCGAGAAGAGAGACAATGACGCCCTCGGCCCCTCCTGACCGTGAAGGCCTCGAGGCCGTAGCGGACCTGCACCTGCGGACTGTCCTTCACCAGATGGCCGGCGAAGACGCCACTGCTCACCCGGACCAGACAGCGGCGGTTCGTGCTCTGGTGTCGGGGGGTGAACGCGTGCTGGTCGTTCAGGCGACTGGATGGGGTAAGTCGGCGGTCTACTGGGCCGCGACGTCCGCGCTGCGCAGTCTCGGCCGGGGCCCCACACTCGTTGTCTCCCCCCTTCTCGCGCTGATGCGAAATCAGGTCAACGCGGCCGTACGGGGTGGGCTGACTGCGGCCACCATTAACTCGACCAACCTGAACGACTGGGACTCCATCATGTCTCGGGTCGAACGCGGAGAGCTCGACGTGCTGCTGGTGTCTCCCGAACGCTTGGCGAACCCCAACTTTTCTCGTCGCATGAGCCCCCTCATCGCCACGGCGGGTCTCATCGTGATTGACGAGGCGCACTGCATCTCCGACTGGGGATTCGATTTTCGTCCCGACTACCAGCGTCTCAGCAAGATCCTGATCGCCTCTCCTACGACACCAGTCTTGGCAACCACCGCTACGGCGAACAGTCGAGTCACCGACGACGTCGCCACTCAATTGGGTTCCACGACACTCGTTCTGCGGGGCAGTCTGGCTCGTAGCTCACTACGTCTCTCGGTCGTTCCGGGTCTCGACGGACTGGAGCGCTACGCCTGGATCGACGAGGCCTTAAGCCGAATCCAGGGTTCTGGAATTGTCTACGTACCCACGGTGTCTGAGACGACGAGACTCGCTGACTACCTTCAGTCGCGGGGCCACCAGGTCGCCGCCTACTCGGGACAGCTCGACGCGTCAGCCCGTGAACTCGTGGAGGATCAGTTGCGCGACAATCTACTGAAGGCCGTCGTGGCCACGTCCGCCCTCGGAATGGGTTACGACAAGCCGGACCTCAGTTTCTGTCTCCACGTGGGCTCTCCCGACTCCCCCGTCGCCTACTACCAGCAAGTGGGACGCGCCGGGCGAGCCATCGAACACGCCGAGGCGGTGTTACTGCCCGCCGAGACCGATGATCGACTCTGGGAGTACTTCGCGACAGCGTCCGTACCCGACCCGCGAAGTATTGAGAGGGTCACGGCTGCCCTAGACGGGGCCCGCGAGCCCTTGAGTGTGCCCCGACTCGCGGAGATCACCAACATACGAAAGGGCCGGCTGGAGCCGCTCCTCAAGATCATGGCCGTCGAGGACGCCGTGGAACGAGTGAGCGATGGGTGGACCTCGACGGGGAAGACGTACGTGTTTGACGCCGTCAAGTGGGCTGACATCGTCGAGGCTCGACGACGAGAGGCGACCCTCATGCGCCAGTACGCCGCCGGAGCGGGTTGCCTCATGGAGTTCCTCCAGCAAGCACTCGACGACCACGACAACGGTCCGTGTGGCCAGTGCTCGGTGTGTACCGGAGACCTACCCGAACCGGGTCGTCTCGTTGACCCTGAGCGAGTGGAGGCCGCGCGGATCTACCTGCGAGGTGTGGACACCGTGATCGAACCTCGCAAACTGTGGCCCAGCGGACTCGGGAGTGGTCTTCGCGGACGAATCGTCGGGGCGTCGGTGGGTCGCGCCCTGACCTACGCCGACACGCCTGGTTGGAAGAACGTTCCCCACCTCATTCAAGGTGTGGACGCGCCCCTGCCCGAAGAGATCATTCGCGGCCTCGTCGCCGTGTTGGGCCGTTGGAAAGAGAGGTGGGAAGATCGCCCCGTCGCCGTCGTGGCCATGCCCTCGCGTCGGCACAGGTCCATGATCGACGACCTCGCGACTCAGATTGCCACCATCGGTAGATTGCCACTCCTCAACCCACTGGAGTGTCGTGGTGACGCACCGGGTCCGGATCTTTCGTCATCTCAGAAGGTGGACCACCTCACCAGCACCCTGCGTCTCAACCCTTCGGTCACCATCCCCGGCGGACCACTACTGCTCGTCGATGACTCCTATCGTTCGGGATGGACCATGACCGTGGCCGCGTCGTTACTGCGTGGTGGTGGTGCCACGGCGGTGCTGCCCCTCGTCGTACATCAACTGCCGTAACAAGCGTCGCGGACCTACTAGCAACCCGGATGACACAGTTCGGCCAAGCGGATGGACCAGACGAGCGCTCCTCACCAGTGGCTTCGGCGACGCACTCATTGTTCCGGGTGACCTTCACGACGCTCCCAACGGCTCGGCGCGCTTCGACCACGCGCTCGGCCACTCGACGTGAGAACGAACCCTCTTCAACACTGACCGATTCGACGGCACGTTCGGTCTCGAATACCGGCTCCGTTGCCCCGAGCCAATTACGAGCGGAGTTTTACGACACTCGATACAGCTAATCCGTGAGAAAAGAGCCAGAAGGTGACACAACTGCTCATCAGACCACCCGCACAACTTCTACGGTTCACGATGTCGTGACGTCTTTGGGACAGGACGCACGAAGGCTTCTCACGTAGATCCCTTCGCACTCCCCAGCGAAAACCCGTACGGTGCAGAGCACACCTCCACCACCCGGCCTTCACTACGTCGACCAGTCCCCCGGTGAAGGGGAACCTTTCGTCGAAAGAGAGCGCGAGAGCCTACGACGAAGACATCCGTATTCTCAGCGCTCAGTTGAGTTTCCTTGAGATACATCACTGACTTTGCCCTCCGACCAGTCCACCCCGTGGACTCGATCGCTGGTTCAGTGCATCGATGTATCACGCTGTATTCAACCGACTATTGAGTCTCCCCGTAGGGGTCGACCAGGGGGAAGTAGCGAGCGACACAGGTAGTGAGGAAGCTCATTCACCGTCCGCTCTTACTTCGTCTCACGGCGCAACGCCGTCGCCGCTACGCCTTCCATGCTCCGGTCCGTTCAGAGACCGCACGTGACAGCGCGTCTCGGACGCCCGGGGCATCGAGATCGGCGCCGTAGACGGGGGAACCCGGCTGTTGACGCCAGGACTCCTCTAGGGTGCCCGCATCGACCGCATCAAATCCGAGTTCATCGACGAGCGCCATCACCACCGCCTTTGCGTCGCCATCGTCGCCGGCGACGGGAAGGGCGATACGACCTTCACTGGCGCGGTCGGTGCCGCGTTCTAACAAATGCGTGGCCTCAATGCCGTTAAAGCACTTAATGACTGAGACGCCGAGTTGGGACTGGACCCAGACACTCTCGGCCATGCCGTCCTCGATGGCTGAGATAAGGCCATCGCGCTGCTGTGGATAGTAGTTACCGGTATCAACCACGACCACATTGGGAGCGGCGCCCTGGAGGAATCCCGCCGGCACCGAGGGAACGTCCTTTTCGGGAATGGTGACGATGACGAGATTCGCCCCAGCCGCGATGTCCTTCGCCCACACTGCGCGCGCGCCGGTTTCAGTAGCGAGGTCGTGGAGTGTTTCAGGGGAACGAGAATTGGCCACCGAGACATCGTGACCAAGCTCGCGAAGACGACGGGTGAGCGTGCCGCCAATGTTGCCCGCACCGAGAATACCGATCTTCACGAGGATGCTCCTTTGGTGATCATCGCTGGGGTCTCTTCGACACCATCGCGGCGCTGTTCCAACATCTCGATGAGGGCCCGTGCCGCTGGGGCCGACGATGCTGGGTTCTGCCCGGTAATCAAGAGTCCGTCGACAACGACGTAGGGGGCGAAGTCGGACGGTCCTGACGAGTAGTGCGCCCCCCGCCCGATGAGCATGTCCTCGAGGAGTTCGGGGACGATGTCGGTCAATCCGGCGGCGGCCTCTTCGCTGTTGGAAAAGCCAGTAACATTGCGCCCCTCGATCATCCACGTGCCACTAGGGCTGTGGACGTTCTTCAACGCAATCGGCGCGTGGCAAACTGCGGCGATTGGCTTCTTCGATGCGGCGAATGATTCGATCAACGCAATTGAATGGGCATTGTCCGGCAGATCCCAGAGAGGGCCGTGTCCGCCAGGAAAGAACACGGCGTCGAAATCACTCTCGGCCATATCCTCCAACACCATCGTGCGACCGAGTGTGCTCTGAAGCGCAACGTCTGCGTGGAACCTCTCCGTCGCCGTGGTCTGATTACTTGGGTTATCACTCGTGGGGTCGATGGGTGGCTGTCCGCCCAGTGGGGACGCGAGCACAATATCGAACCCAGCGTCGGACAACTCGTAGTAGGGGGCGGCAAACTCCTCCAGCCAGAAGCCCGTCCTCTGGCCGGTGGTTCCCATTGCTGCGTGGGAGGTCAGCACGATCAGCACCGACGGAACCTTCGTCGTCATGACCCCACCGTTGGCCTCTGGTGATGCGCCGCGCGACTCTGACGTCTTGAAATGGCCATGGAAATCTCCTCGATCGGATCTGATGATCGCCGAGGGCCGGAGCGACGTAATGCTAAGCCTGACGGTACCACGCTCTGGAATTAACCGTTGTCCTCCTCCGTCGTGACCTGCAAGAGCGAGTGCGGCAGAGCCATCTAATGGAGCCGAGATGGATGGCCCCGGCGATCGGCCGCCAGGCCCGCTGCGGGGACCCCGGTTAATGGTCCAGAGCGACTAAGAGTCGTTGTTGGTGCTGCTTCTGTCACAGCTTCTTGAACGACTCTTCGGATTCTGGCGGGGACTGATGCATCAACGGACCACGATCGAGCCCAGAACTAACTAGGTGGGCTCGCCCGCGTGGAGCGGAACCCCCGCTTCAATGATTTTGGTGGGCCGTACAGGATTTGAACCTGTGACCCCTTCCATGTCAAGGAAGTGCGCTACCAGTCTGCGCCAACGGCCCCTAAGGGCCTCTACCCTACCACCTTGCGCTTGCGAGCCTGGAGCCAGCGACGGGCCTCTTCGACCGGATCGTCGGGGTCACTCGCGAGTCGGGGGGCGAGAAGTGACTGGCGATTACGGCGAACCTGGGCGAGAAAGACCTCGACGGCGGCTCGTGCGTCACCCAACGCATCGTGTCCTCCGGGGGTCACTCCGTAGTGCTGACACAGGTAGGGCAGTCCCCGACGACGCGAGGCCATCTCCCGGGGCTCAATGGCCACGTCGTGGTTCACCACGTCGATGACCTCCACGCGTCTCAGGTCGATCTCACGACTGAGAGAACACTGGTGAACCCACTGGTAGTTAGACGAGAGCATGGCGAGATCGAACAGGGCGACGTTCGCCCCCACCACGACCGCACCCCGCGAGATCTCACTCGCGAGAAGACTGACGGCGCGGTTGACTCCCGCGGCGAATCCCAGGGCCCGACCGTCCTCACGCCACTCGCGCAAGGTGTCGTAGGAGAGGCCGTGGACGCGCTGCGCCCCCGCCGAAATAGGTATCTCGGGATCGACGAAGAAGTGCTCTTCGCGGGTGACAGTTCCCGATTCGTAGACGACGAAACCGTAGGACACCGCCCGATCACTCCGTGACGAGAGACCCGTCGTCTCGGTGTCGAACCCGACCATGATCTCCGGGACTTCGACGTAGAGTCGCGCTCGGCGCGCCGTCGCACTCACGGCCTTCATGCTACTCAGGGGCTGAGACGCCTACTGGGCCAGACCGTGGTGGGCGGCCAACTCGGTCGCCAGCACCGCGACGGACTCGACGATGCGCGAGGGCCGGTACGGGAAGTGGTCGGCGTCACGGGCGCTAGAGACCCCCGAGAGTACGAGCACCGTGTGCAGACCCGCTTCGAGCCCGGCGACAATGTCGGTGTCCATACGGTCCCCGACCATCGCCGTCGACTCCGAGTGGGCGTCGATCTGTCGCAACGCCGAGCGGATCATGAGGGGGTTCGGTTTTCCGATGTAGTACGGGTTCTTACTCACGGTGCGGCTGATCAGCGCGGTCAACGCCCCGGTCGCCGGGACGATGCCGTCCTGAGTCGGGGTGGTGTTGTCCGGATTAGTCGCGATGAACCGGGCGCCGGCCTGAATTAACTGCGCGGCCTTGGCGATGCGCTCGAAGCTGTAGTTACGGGTCTCTCCGACGACGACGTAGTCGGGCTTCACCTCAGAGAGGGTGTAGCCCACTTCGTGCAGGGCGGTGGTGAGACCGACTTCACCAATCACGAAGGCCGATCCGCCGGGACGCTGGGCCTTTAAGAATCGGGCGGTCGCGAGCGCCGAGGTCCAGATGTTCTCCTCGGGCACGTTCAGCCCCCCGTGAGCGAGGCGGGCCGCCAGGTCTCTTCGGGTGAACATCGAGTTATTGGTGAGAACGAGGAAGGGAGTGGAGGTGTCGCGCAGAATCTCGAGGAAGCGGTTCGCCCCCTCGATGGGGTGGTCGTCTCGCACGAGGACCCCGTCCATGTCCAAGAGCCACGATCCGATATCGGCCGCGGAGGTGACGTTGGGCCAGGTGGGTGGGGTGGTCATGGGGTCCTTTCCTAGCCCCCAAGGTTACCGGAGTTCCTCTCAGCCCCAGTACTGGCGCCCCGGTGCCCCGCGCGGAGAGCCGCCGACGCGGGTGGAGGGAGGACGGAACTTCCCGTCCGCTCTTACCCCTAGTTTGCAACCATGAAATTTGATCAGTCCTCCGCCCTCGTTCTTGGAGCGAGTGGGGTCCTCGGGGCGGGCATCGCCCGTGAACTGCGACTCGCGGGCGCCTCTCTCAGCCTCCTCACTCGTTCCGGTGAACTCGCCGAGGACCTACAGAGTGCTCCTCACGTCCGCGCGGACATGCGCGATAGTGCCGGGCTCGAAAGTGCCCTCGACCAACTCTCACCCCCCTTCGACATTGTCGTCAACGCGACGGGAGTTGTCGCCTTCGGTCGCCTCGACGAGGTACCCGAGGAGGTGGTTCGAGAACTCTTCGACACCAACGCTCTCGGCGTGGTGAGCCTCCTTCGGCATCTGTCGACCCGCATGAACGAGGGCGGAGTGGTCGTCAACCTGACCGGGGTCGCCGCCGACGTCAGCGTCCTCGGCCTTTCGGCCTACAGCGCCTCGAAAGCCGCCGCGAAGGCCGCCTTAGCCGTGGCCGCCCGGGAGTGGCGTGGTCGCAAGATTCGAGTTCTCGACGTGAGAGCCCCCCACACCGAGACCGGTCTCGTCACAAGATCTCGTTGGGGAACGGCGCCTAACTTCGGCGTTGGACTCGACCCCACCGCGGTGACTCAGCGCATTGTTCAGGCGATTGCTGAGGACGAGACGGTCCTCGTGCCGGAGTCTTTCTCCCCCTCTTGATCGTCGACGCCACGGCGTCGCACTGTGTCGACGCTCGATGACGTCACCCTGCGACGCCTCGGGGCCCATTGGAGTAGTGACGACTGCGGGTTAGTCCACGTCTTCGATAAACCCGAACCGATCTACCTGGCCTGATCCCCTGGAACTGATCAATTGGAACATTTCCTGGAGATCATGAACGTCCTCGATGCACTCGTGGCCAGACACGGCACACCGACGTTCCTGCGTTGCGATAACGGTCCCGAGTTCGCGGCCTTCGCCATCGCCGACTGGTGTCGGTGCAACAACGCCTCGACCACGTTCATCGACCCCGGCGTTCATTCGCCACGTTCGTCAATGAGAGAACGGATCACGAATCGTGCGGCGGCGTAACTTCCATCTCGGGCGTCAATCCATTATGGCAACGCAAAACATTGTTGTCCTTCGCTCGCCGTAATCTACGCACGAGTAAAGGTTGCACGTCCGTGCCGCTTGGATTCATAGAGTGCGTGGTCCGCACGACCTAGGACTTCACAGAGATCATTTTCGCTAGGAGAAAGTTCACTGATACCAATCGAGACACTGACAGCAATCTCTCCCCGCGAACTCGAAAATCGAGCATCTCGCATTCCCGAGAGAATTCTTTCACAGATAGCATCGGTATCACTGGGTTCTCCGCCAATCAGAATTGCGAGAAACTCGTCACCTCCGTACCGCCCAACAACATCTCCAGAGCGGACGGCGCTCGTTAGCAACTCCGACACTTCGGTAAGCACCTGGTCTCCAGATTGATGACCGTTGACGTCGTTAATCTCCTTGAGGTGTTCAACGTCAATCATCAGTATGGACAAAGCCGGTCGATCATCCGATCGCAACGCGGCGAGCTGGTTGCCAAAGGCGAACACGGCACGGCGGTTCAGGATACCGGTCAAGCTATCGCGGGTGTGCTCTCTGCTCTGATAGGGCAAATAGTTCGGCTGACTCCTGACGTAAATAAGAAATATAGACCGACAGGGCCCCGACGATCAGAACAACGCTCATATCAATTAGATGCTGCATTGAGACGAAGCGATAATCCCCGGCGCCGAGTGGAAGAGACAAAAGTACCGACAAGAGCGCCGAACTTCCTGTGAGAAATGTACCTAATGCGAGGGATGAAATGACCGGTCCGATAG
>JABEUS010000070.1 GCA_013044285.1 Acidimicrobiaceae bacterium | reverse complement strand
TGACGGTAACTTCCCTTACACCTTCGGATGCTACGCCTGCACTCCCTCACCCCTCGTCATCTCGGCCCTCGTTGGATCGCGGGTTCTGAACGTCAGTTCCCAGTTCCCCACCGTGATGCGTGGCGACGCGGCCGTCCTGTGGGGTGACGTGCGGGCCAGTCTCTCCTCGAGCGGGGGTTACGCCTCACTGTTCGGGTCACTGGCCGCCTGGACCGCCGACGAGTGCACTCTCGGAGAGGGGGCGAGCGCCTGGCGAGAGGTGACCAGTCTCGCGAAGAAGGGACTCCTGTCCGACGCGCGCTACCACCAAGCGATCTTCCTTCCGAAGGGCTACTATCTTCCCGATCTCGACCACTTTCTCTTGTCGAGCGGGTACTGCCACGGACAGATTCCCTCGCGAGTCACCTAATTTCGGTCCGGCGCGACCCAGGCACCCGGAGTTCACGACTCCGAACTGTCCCATCGACAAGGCTGTCGTAGACTTCGGTGGGGGATTGGCACCAACGAGGGAGACTCATGCGTATCGGAGTCCTGACCGCGGGTGGCGACGCCCCGGGTCTTAACGCGGCGATTCGAGCCATCGGCCAACTCGCCCTACGTGACGGGCACGACATCATCGGCGTCCAGAACGGCTGGGCCGGATTGGCGTCGGAGTACGCCGGGGCCCCCCTCGCCCCGAAGGACATTGCCGGCATCGTCGGTCAGGGTGGCACCATTCTCGGCACCGCGCGCTACAACCTGGACGACCCCGCCGGTGGCCGTGATCGCGTCCTGAGTGCCATCGAAAACCACCTCGACGCCCTGATCGCCATCGGGGGTGACGGGACTCAGAACATCTCCCACTGGCTCTCGGAGCGAGGTGCCCCTCTCGTCGGAGTCCCGAAGACTCTCGACAACGACCTGCTCGGTACGGACTACTGCATCGGTTTTGACACCGCCGCCGGCATCGTCGCCGAGTCTCTCGACCGCCTTCACACCACCGCCGCCTCCCACCACCGCGTCATGGTGGTCGAGACCATGGGTCGAGCCACCGGGTGGGTGGCGACGGTCGGTGGGCTCTCGGGTAACGCGGACCTCGTGATCATCCCGGAGTTCCCTCTCACGATGGACCAGGTCATGGAGCATCTGGCCTCGCGACGACGTCGGGGTTACGGCTACTCCATCGTCGTCGTCGCCGAGGGCGTGAACTTGGAGACTCTCGGTGGACACGAGGCGAACGGTGTTCCGACTGAGGGCATCGGGGGCGTTCGACTGGCCACTCGAGGGGTCGGCAACTTCGTGGCGGCGCGGATCGAGGAACTCGGTAACTACGAAGTGCGCACGACGGTACTCGGCCACCTGCAGCGAGGCGGAGCTCCTTCTTCCTACGACCGGTGGTGGGCGACCCGAGTCGGTGCGGCCGCCTACGAAGCGGTGGTGAGTTCCACCTTCGGAGTCATCCCGGTCGTGCGGGGTAACGACATCGTGCTGAAGCCACTCTCGTCGGTGACGGGAGGCCAACGCCAGGTACCCCGAGACCTCTACGAACTCGCCACCGCCTTCGACTAACCCCAGGTGGTGTGGACGAACTGGTTAGGCTCGGGGTCGTGCCAGTCCTCGAGATTTCGGGTCTACGTCGAAGATTCGGTGATCTCGTCGCGCTCGACGGTTTGAGTTTCACGGTGGAGGCCGGAGTCGTGACCGGGTTCCTCGGACCGAACGGGGCGGGCAAGACCACCACCATGCGCGCCATCTTCGGCCTGGTCGATCTCGACGGGGGTGAGATACGCGTGGACGGGCAGATCGTCGACGGCGAACGACGCCGACGTTTTGGGTACATGCCCGAAGAACGCGGCCTCTACCCCACGATGAAGATCTTGGACCAGGTCGAGTACTTCGGACGGCTCCACGGACTGTCCCGCAGAGAGGCGCGCACGAAGGGCGCGCAGTGGCTCACCCGGCTCGGCCTCGAGGGTCGAGAAGACGCCAAGGTGGACGAACTCTCCCACGGAAATCAACAGCGTGTGCAACTCGCGAGCGCCCTCGTCCACGAACCCGATGTCCTCATTCTCGACGAGCCCCTCTCCGGCCTCGACCCCACGGGTATCGACGACATCGGGGCGATCATCGTCGAGCGGGCCCGAGAGGGGCGCGCGGTGGTCTTTTCCAGTCATCAACTGGACCTCGTCGAGAATCTCTGCGACGTTGTCACCATCATCGACCACGGACGAGTCGTCGCTCACGGGAGCGTGGACGAGTTAGTCAGTGCGGGCTCTCCTCGACTGTCGGTTCGAGTGGAGGGAGTCCGCGACGCCTCGTGGATCGAGTCGTTCCCGGGAGTCACCGTGTCCGAAGTCAACGGTGGAGCGGTACGCCTCGTTCTCGATGAGGGCGTCAGTACCGACGACGTGCTCACGGCCGCCCGCACCGTCGGACGCGTGACGGAGTTCTCACTACACCGGCGTCGACTCTCCGAGGTCTTTCGAGAGGCTCTCTCGTGAGTCTTCTTCGCCACGTGCTCGGTCCCGCTCTCGGTCTCGTCGTTCTCACCACGGTCCTACTGCGACGCCGCCGTCGGCGCGCGACGCCGCCCACAACTCGCCGGGAGCCCTCCACGCGAGAGTGGACTCGGCACCCGTTGGGCCTCGTCGCGGGACGAGAGATTCGTCAGCGTCTGCACTCTCGATCCTTCACGATCTCAGTACTCATCACGATGGTGGCGGTGGCCGCGATCATCGTCGTTCCCACCTTCCACCACTCCGCTCCCCTTCACGTACGGGTGGGGGTGGCGCCGGGAACTCCGAACTCTACCGTCGCCCTCGTCCATCGAGACGCCCACTCCTTTGGAGTCGAGGTCTCGGTGACTACTGTGTCGTCTCGTTCAGTGGCCGAGGCGGCGATACGTCACCACTCCCTCGACCTCGCGATTCTTCCCACGTCCGAACTCGTCACGCGGAGTGGTCTCGGGGGCTCCGGGACGACCGGAGGTAGTTTTCTCAGTACTCTCGCACTCTCCCTCGGACAATCGAGCGCTCTCCAAGCCGCCCACTTGAGTGCGACCCAACTCCTGACCCTCCAGGCCACTCACCCCTTTAGTCAGATCAGTCTGCAACCCTCCACGCCCCGACGACACGTCGACCCCCTGGTTCTCGTCGGCATCATCGTGATGTTCATGATGATCAATCAGTACGCCCAGTGGATCTTGATGGGGGTGATGGAGGAGAAGTCCTCCCGAGTCGTCGAAGTGCTCCTGTCGGGCCTTCGTCCGGTGGAGATGATTGGGGGAAAGGTCTCGGGTATCGGCCTGGTGGCGCTCTTACAGAGTGGACTCACCATCGCGAGCGCCCTCATCGCTTCGCTCGCCGTTGGTTCACCTCTCGTGCGGGCCCACGCGTCGTGGACGCTCGGGGCCCTCCTTCTGTGGTTCCTTCTCGGGTACGTCTTCTACAGTTGGGTCTTCGCCGCCGTAGGGTCCATGGTCGAACGCATTGACCAGGCCCAGAGTTTGGTACTCCCCTTCAGCCTGCCACTCATGGCGGGCTACATCTACTCCCTGGTCGAGGCCAGTTCCACCACGGTCTCGAGTCTCTTTCGCCTCCTCGCTTACTTTCCCCCGACGGCCCTCTTCGCAATGCCCACCCTGGTGGGGCGAGGAGACGTGGGCCCGATTGGCTTCACGGTCGCTGTTCTCATCGACGTCGCCGCGACAGTGCTGATTGCTCGAGTCGCCGCCGGCATATACCGCCGGGCAATCCTTCACACCGGAGCTCGACTGCGCTGGGGCGACGTCCTCGGTCGGAGGCGCTAGGAGGCCTAACGCAGCGGGGCGAGCTGTCCCGTGCGGTAGTGCTTACGGCATAGGACCTGGTAGTGGACCGCACCGGGAACGACGTCTCCGGTGAGGAACTGGTCCCCACTGCGGGCCACCTGCCCATTCACCACCCGTGCGTTACAGCGCCCCTTCTCCCCGCACCAGCACAGGGAGGTGAGGGGCAGTTCCTGAGCCCGATCGGCCACGGCGAAGAGACGAGCGGAACCCGGAAAAACGTGAAGCAAGAAATCGGCGGACAGTCCGAAGGCGTGCACGTCGATTCCGTGATCATCGACCAATTGAGCGAGTTGATCGACCTGCTCGGGAGAGGCGAACTGCACCTCGTCGATCACGAGAATTCTCACGCCGTCTTCGAGCAGTCGGGCGCCGTGAGAAGCGAGGTCTTCACCGGCCACCATGGCCTCGGCACTCGCCTCAATCCCAATGCGACTGGTCACCATGCCCTCGTCGGAACGATCCCCGAAGGTCCACAACACCACGTCACTGCGCCCTTGACGAAGTTGCCAGCACAACTGCAGGGCCAAGGTCGACTTACCCGCCGCCATTGTTCCGTAAGTAAACGTCAACTCCGCCATGACCGCTCCAAGAACGTCCACGTTACTCGGAACCGCCCACCCTTCCGTTGGCTACTCTGGGGGCTATGGAGCTCACCCTGCGCGCCGTCGCCTACATCCGCAACCGTCGCTCAATCGCCCTGGACGATTACTGGGAGGACGTGGTCTCGGAGATCGAACTCGCCGCCGACGTCCCCGACGAGGCGCTGCGGGGCCTCGAAGAGTTCTCCCACGTAGAGGTCGTCTTCTTCGCCGACTGGGCCGAGGACGTGCCACCGGGGCCCTGGCACCGTCGCCCCCAAGGAAACGAACGCTGGCCCGACGTGGGCGTCTTCGCCCAGCGTAATAAGGACCGTCCGAATCGGATTCTCCTCAGTACGGTGGCGATCGAGGAGGTGTCGGCACGCTCCGTGCGCGTGCGCGGTTTGGACGGCATCGACGGTACTCCCGTCCTCGACCTCAAGCCGGTGTACTCGTGGACCGTACCCCGAGACCCCCTGAGAGTTCCGACCTGGAGTGAGGAACTGGCGGCGAGCGACTAGCCCCCCGGATCAAACGCCGTGGTCTGAACCTCGAGACTGTGGTTCGCGAGAAAGGCGTCGACCTGCGTGCGCGTCGGACCGGTCGCTGGACCAAAGGTCGCGACGGAGTGCGCGGCGGCGGCGTTCGCGCGCAGTAGTGCTGTCGCGAGTCCCACTCCCTCGGAGAGGCTCGCGAGAACCACTCCGTTGTGCACGTCGCCGGCTCCGTTGGTATCGACGGCCGGTACTCGAAAGCCCCCCGCCCGGTAGTACTCGTTAGCGCGGGCGCCCACGCATCCGCGCTCTCCGAGACGAATCACGAGACCCTCACAGTTCCAGCGTTGCTGGAGCACCACGAGGGCCTCTTCGGGGTCGTTCACGTGGGAGAGACACTCGGCCTCCACCTCGTTCGAGAGCAGCCAATCCGTCCGCTCCAAGACCACCCGCAGCGTCTCGTTCGAGATATCGGACACGCGCGGGCCGGGATCGAAACTCACCGTCACCCTCTCGTCGAGTGTCGCAAGCCACGGTGTGACCACCTCGGCGAGTTCGGGGTAGACGAAGTCGTAACCCGACAGGTACACCACGTCACCGTCGAGCCACTCCACCGCGTCCAGGTCTGCCCGGCTCAGGGTCAGCTCGGCTCCCGGCGAGGTCACGAAAGTGCGCTCGGCCCCGTCGTCGACGAGGACGACACAGAGACCAATGTCGAGGGGACCTCGCGAGGGAGCGAGGTTGACAATCCCCTCCTCGTCGAGGGATCGTTGCGCCAGCTCAGCGAGGGGACCCGAGCCAATCTGACCGAGGTAGGCCACCGACATTCCCTGTCGGCGAGCGGCACTCATGAGATTGAAGCCACCGCCGGTCGTCATCACCCGCCGTGAGGAGAGAGCGTCCCCACCTCGAGTGGGGAGTTGGGCGACGTCAAAGACAACGTCCACCATCACGGTGTCGAGGCAGATCACACGCGACCCGGGCATCGGCTCACTCACGCGTGAGAGAACGCCAGTCGTCCACCGTCGTCACGGTTGCTTGGCGGGGGAAAACCTTCTCCATCAGAGTTCGGTGGACGTCCTCGTCGGCGTCCACGCACGCGTCGTGGAGGACCGTGATCACAAAGTCCATGTCGGCCGCCGCCCGCACCGTCGAGAGGACGACTCCGCTCGTCGAGATGCCCGCGAGAGCGAGATGAGTAATTCCGGCGCCGCGTAGCACCACCTCGAGGTCACTGCCGACAAACGCACTGACCCGCCGCTTCACCACGACGACGTCGGATCCACCGATGTCGAGCTGAGGGTGTAACGACGTGGACGACGCGCTCTCTTCCCATCCCGGCGTCCGAGTCAACGCGTAAAAACCCACGTTCCTCGACGAGACTTCGGGCGCACCCGGGCGAAACGCGACTCGGACGAAGATCACCATTACTCCCCGTGCCCGAGCGCTGGCGATCGCCGTATTCACGCGCTCGAGGGCCCGTAGGCCACGTTCGGAGAACCGCTCGACGATTCCGAGTTGGTAGTCCATGACCAGCAGTGCTTCGGTCATCACGTCACTCTCTACTTTTTGGCCTGGGCCAACTTCGTCATCTGAGCCACCAGGGCGTTGAACTCGTGCGTTGTCGTCACGTTGAGGTCGGCCAACTGAGTCTTCGTAATGGAGGGCTTAACCCCGGAAATAAAGTCGTTCTCGTTGACCGAGAGGGTGATCTGGTGTCGGGCGTACGTCGAAAGAGCCCCGTTGAACGACGCGTTGGGTCCCGCCAGGTGAGCGAGGAGTGACGAGGCCTCCTGCTCGATGGCGTTGTTCGCGTAAATAGCCGAACCACTAGTGGCCGTCGACGAGGTAATCGAGCTGGAGTCGATCCGCATCGTGTAGAGAGTGGCGGAAATACCGTACGCCCACTGGACGAAACTGGCCCGACTTCCGTGCTGACGCGCCGCGAGGTCGCTGACGTCACTACGCAACTCGGCGAGGCCGTAGAACAACTCGCCGATCGCCTGAGTCTGTTGGATGGACGAGGTCGTTGTCGTGAAGGTCCGGTAGGCATTGAAAACCAGTCCCACGTCGGAAGCGAAAATCTTGAGCGCCGGGACGAAGGTTCCCGTTTTCACCGTCCGGGCCCGCGTGGACTCCCCGACCAGTGTGCTCAATCCACTCATGGCCTTCTTGGAGTTCGCCGATCGCTGGGTCTTGCAGGTTGCGGTGGTGCAAAAGAGGTAGTTCGAGATCGCCGCGGCCGCGGGCGTCGCGCCCGTCACAATGCTCGATACGACGGCGGAGGGGCTCGCCACGACCCGCGAACTCGTCGCCGCGACGGCTCCTTCGGAACTCACTCCTAGGGCCAGCACGACGAGCGGTGCTACCAGTGCGCCACTTCGGCGCCACATCGACTTCATGTGGTCGAGCCTAGCCCCGGGAACTTCACGTTCCGATCGAGCGTAGGCTTTCCCACTGTGCGGACTCCTGGGAGACACGCTCTCACCGTCGGTGGGCTCGTTCTCTTCTTACTCGTCGCGGTGCAGGCGCCGGTCACGACCGTCTCGGTGAGTGCGACTCTCGCGCCGGTACGAGCTCTCGCCTCCGGAACGGCCTTCGTATGCGCCCCGCACAACTCCGGCGAGGTCGCCTGCTGGGGGACAATCGAGAGGGCCAACTCGGCCCTGGTCGAGGGGCAGTTCGTGACCCCCAGCCCGGCCCCGTTCGGGGACTCGCCGGTCCCGCCCAAGCGATCAGCGCGGGCTACGCGCACGCCTGCGCTCTGCTCGTCTCACGGGAGGTGGAGTGCTGGGGCTCCAACACCTACGGGCAACTAGGTGATACCACTCGACTCACTCGATCACGTCCCTCCGAGGTCGCCGGACTCGGTCCGGGTTGGGAGTGGTCGCCATAAAGAGTTCGCAAAACGTCACGTGCGTCCTCATCCGTCACCCCTCTTCTCCCCCCCCGTCTGGTGCTGGGGTGAGGGCCAGGGACTACTCGGAGACGTCCTTCACCCGGTTCCCGTGAGAGGTCTAACCTCGGTGCGACAACTCTCCACGACGAGCTGTGCCCTGGTCTCTTCCGGGGCGGCGTGGTGCTGGAGTTCGGCTCGTGCGGGGGCGCAACCACTGCGACCGCTCTTCTCCGCCGGTCCGGCGATTTTTACCTCCGGAGTCCGCCAACTCGTCGCGACTGGACTAGCCGACTGTGCGTTAGTGAACGGAGATGTCTTCTGCGTGGGCCAGAACCTCGAGGACCAACTCGGCAACGGAACGCTCAGCGGAGCCTCGTCTACTCCCGTCAAGGTGCTGAATCTGGATACCCCCATTCGTGACATTGCGGGAGGTTACGGGGTCGTCTGCGCCGTCAGCGGCAAGGGATCTCTATCCTGTTGGGGGCTGAACGTGAACGGACAGTTGGGAGACGGATCGACGCTCAACTCCGGGACCCCCCACCCCGTCATCGGGCTGACCTCCGGGGTTACTGCGGTCGTCACGGGAGCGGCCCACACCTGTGCGTTGGCCTACGCCCGAGTGTGGTGCTGGGGAGACAACTCCAACGGCCAACTAGGGGACGGTTCGATGCTCGCCTCTAACGCCCCCCGACTCGTCGCCCTCTCGTCCTAGCATCGTCACGTGAGGAAACTTTTCTCGAGCCTGTCGTTGGCCCTCGCCCTCTGTGTCACTCACTTCGCCCCGGCGGCGGGCGCCTCGACCAACGGTTCTCGACCCTCGCGTGCGTCGCTCGCGAGTGTGGCGGCGCGGGTCGCGAGGGACCTCCTCGTCGACCAACCCCGCGCGAGCGCCTTCTTTCCTCTCGCGCCCTACGTCGCCATGAAGACTGGTCTTCTCACTAGTCCCCGCGGAGATTGGAACGACCGACTCTGGGCCTTTTACCAACTCGACGTCGCGAGCGCCCACCACCTTCTCGCGTTACACGGACCTGTTCACTACGCGGGTTATCGAGCGAACCTCTCCTCGGTGACCTGGATTTATCCGGGCGGGTGTGAGAACCTCTTCGGATACTGGCATCTGCCCGGGGTTCGACTGGAGTTTCGCGGTCCTCGGGGGGTCGTCTCCCTCCTCATCGCCTCGCTCATTTCGTGGCGGGGTCAGTGGTACGTCGTTCACCTCGGGCCGAATCCGCGTACTCGCGACGCCGGCGAGGTCGACGCGCCTCTCCTCGCCGTAGGCCAACCGGGTCCCGCGGGCGGCTGTTAGGGACGTTGGACGACGCCCGCCGAGCTGACCAGTGCCGCGGAGGAACCGAAATCACTCCGCGAGAGGGTGTTGAGTAGACCAATGACTGTGCCGTGGGGGTCGGGGACGGCTTGTCCTCCGGGTTCAATCAGTACGGGGCTGAGCGAGGCCGAGCGCACCACTCCGGGCGCCGAGAGGGCGAGGTGGAGCACGAAGGAGAGGTGGAGATCTCCCACGGTGGCGAAGGCCTCGTAGTTCGTGAAGTCTCCGAGGGAGTAAGCGATGAGGTGTCCTCGGTACCACTCGAGACCCCGGACGACGTGGGGACCGCTCGCAATGACGGCCGTCGCACCGTCGTCGATAGCTCGATGAGCGAAGACGTAGGGGTTCCCCCGGTCTTCGCCGTAGAAGTACTCCTCGTGGCGGGTCACGTGGTCCGCGTTCGGGCCCTCCGCCCCCGCGTGCATGTAGACGACGACGATGGACGCTTCTCGTCGAGCCTGAGCAATCAGGGCGTCTTCTTGGGCACTCGACAGCAAATTGTTGGTGAGTCCGTAGGGCGCAAAGTCGCAGAAGGCCACCGTGACCCCGTGAGTCTTGACGAGACCGATCTGGCCGGGTAGGCCCGCCTGGACTATCCCCGCGCTAGAGAGTGCGGCACTCGTTTGAGCCTCCCCCGGGGCTCCGAAGTCGTAGGAGTGATTGTTGGCACTGTTCAAGACGGTAAAGCCGGCCTCCCGGTAGATTCGGGCGTAGGACGGAGGGACGCGGAAGGCGTAGCAGCCCGTCGAGTAGTGCGCACACTTCGACGGGCCCCCGGTCGTCATCGTCCCCTCGAGATTGCCAAAGACGATGTCCCCCGTAAGAAGGGTCCGAATCGGTGCGAAGTACCCGAGAGGATTAGCGGGCAACTGGGGAGTATTACCGAGGTCGGTATCTCCCACCGCGCTCAAGGTCACGACCGGTACCGGGGCGGTCGTCGTCGTGGTCGGGGCGAGACTCGTCGTCGTAGGAGAGACGGTCGTCGTCGTGGTCGGGGGTGTTCTCGGACTTCGAGACCGACTAGCAACGCCCAGTCCGACGAGCGCGACGAGGAGTACACCGAGCGCGCCCCACCACCGGGGCGAGCGCGAGGGGTGGGAGTGACGAGCCCTCACCACGGTTGTGCTTCACCGGGGTGGGTCGAGACGAAGACCGCGAAAAAGTCCTTCGTACTGGGGTAGAGGAATCGGCCGGGAACCTGGTTGGGATTCGGGACCTGTAAGAGGGGGGCACCGGCCCCTTTTACCCCGTAGGTCACGAAGATGGGCCACTCGGGATTGATATCGAGTTCCATCGCCCGCACGCAGTGCAGCTGCACCATGATGTTCGCCATCGACGCCGCGGTCTGGGCCGGAGCGGCGGCGTAGATCACGTTGCCGTGGGCGTCGATCCCGAGAGCCGAACGCCAGACGGCCGGGGCTCCGTAGAGCGTGAGTCCCCAAAGGGAGTTATTCGCCACGAGGGGGTTAGGGCGTCCGCCACTCACGAGGAGAGGAAGGTTCTGGCGAGCCATCACCACCGACGCCGGGGGGCGCGGTCCACCCGACCAGGACACGAGGCCCACCCCCCCGTCGCGGTAGCGCAGGATGGTCGCCAGCCCACGCCGGAGCGGAAAGTAGAGGGTGGAGTTCGTGTAGAACCCCCCCTCGAGGTCGGACTCGTAGAAGCCGGAGTTGAAGGTGGCGAGGAGTCGGCTATCGGCGGTGGAAGGCACCATCTCGGGTCCTCGCGCCAACGTGGTCGCCCCCGGTCCCTCGTAGCCCGGGTAGAGCGCGAGATCGGTGCTCGAGGAGCGAATCCACGCCGCCGCGGCCAGGGTTCGTCCCTGGCCCGCGGGGTAGAAATGAAGGACTTCGACCGAGGCGTGATGACCAGCCCAGGCATCGGCCATGACCCAGTGCAGGCAGGCTCCGCGAACTCCCGGACCGCACGCTCCCGGAGGACCAAACTCCTGGGCGTTCGCCGCCGCCGGGCCGGTCATCACCGAGATAAGCGCCACGATGAGAACGAGCCAGGTGCGTCGCATACGACGACGCTACACAGTCCTCTCGAGCGGTCCGATCACCCGTCGCGTGACAAAGACGTAAAAAATGGCCCGGCGCGGGCGACGCCAACGTGACATTCCTCGTTGCTCCCCCGTCACCGTTTCTAAGGTCAGTCGAGTCTGAGAGGAGACGACATGGGTGATCTGTGGGCACTAGTGGGTACGGGGGGCTTCTTCGCCCTCATGGGCCTTTTCGTCAAGGGATGCGCCCGCATCGTCGGGGACGTGACCCAGGACCCGGACGACACCCGGAGTCAGCGATGAGCGGGGACGACATCGTGGGTCTTCTCGTAGCCCTCGGTTTACTGGTCTATCTCGTCGCCGCACTCCTCTTTCCGGAGAGGTTCTGATGGCCGCCCGCGACTGGCTCTATTTCGCGCTTCTCATCGGGGCGCTCGCCGTCTCGGTGCCACTCCTCGGGGTCTACCTGGCCCGCGTCCTCGAGGGCACGCCCCAGCGTGGCGATCGAGTCTGGGGTCCCCTGGAACGCTTGATCTACCGCGCTCTCGGTATCGATTCTCGGGCCGAGCAGCGCTGGAGGACGTACGCGAGTAGCGTCCTCGCCTTCTCCGCCGCCTCCGTTCTCGTGCTCTACCTGCTCCAGCGACTCCAGGGTGTTCTGCCCCTCAATCCCACCCACGTGGGTGGCGTCACGCCAGCCCTGTCGTGGAACACGGCCGTCAGTTTCGTGACCAACACCAACTGGCAGAACTACGCGGGCGAGACGGCGATGAGCTACTTCACGCAGATGGTGGGTTTTGTTACCCAGAACTTCGTGTCGGCGGCGGCCGGAATAGCGGTCGCGGTCGCGCTCATTCGGGGTCTCGTACGGTCTCGGACCGCCACTCTCGGGAACTTCTGGGTGGATGTGACCCGCGTCGTCGTTCGGGTCCTCCTCCCTCTCTCCGTCGTGTCCACGCTGGTACTCGTCGCCAGTGGAGTGATCGATACCCTCGCCGGGACCCACGTGGTGCACACTGTGAGCGGCTCCACTCAGTCACTACCCGGAGGGGCCATCGCTCCCCAAGAGGTCATCAAGGAGTTGGGAACGAATGGCGGGGGGCCCTTTAACGCGAACTCCGCCCACCCCTTCGAAAATCCCACCGGCTTTACCAACTTCTTCGAGAACTACCTCCTCCTCCTCATTCCCTTCTCACTGCCCTGGACCTTTGGAGTAATGGCCGGTAGTCGTCGCCAGGGAGCCAGCGTGCTGGCCGCCATGGCGGTCCTGTGGGCCGCCCTGTCGTTCGGGGCGATGGCGGCCGAGACCTCCGGCTCCCACCTGTTAGGCCCCGGAATCACCCAACACGCCACCGCCACGGTCGTGGGAGGCAATCTCACGGGCAAGGAGGTCCGCTTCGGCGCGGCCCAGAGCGCACTCTTCAACTCGTCGGCCACCGCTACCTCCACGGGGGCCGTCGACTCGGCGTCCGACAGCTACACCGCCCTCGGCGGGGGGGCGCTACTCACCAACATGATGTTCGGTGAGGTCTCTCCGGGCGGTGTCGGCTCCGGCCTCTACGGGATGCTCATTCTGGCGCTGGTCAGCGTGTTCATCGCCGGTCTCATGGTGGGCCGAACGCCCGAGTACCTCGGTAAGAAGATCCAGGCGGCCGAGATGAAACTCGTGGCCATCTACATCCTGGTCGTCCCCCTCGCCGCACTCAGTCTGACGGCCTTCGCGCTCCTGTGGCCCTCCGCTCGCGCCTCGCTCCTTAACCACGGAGCCCACGGCCTCACCGAGATGATCTACGCCTTCGTCTCAACGTCAAATAACAACGGATCGGCGTTCGCGGGACTGAACGGGAATACCGGCTTCTTCAACATCGCGCTCGGACTGGCGATGTTGCTCGGCCGCTTCGCCACCATCGTGCCCGTCCTCGCGCTCGCCGGTTCGCTCGGGGCTAAACCACGATTGGAGGAGTCCGCCGGAACCCTCCCCACCGGAACACCCCTGTTCGCGCTCCTCTTGACGGGGGTGACGGTGATCATCGTGGGACTCACCTACTTCCCCGTCCTCGCTCTCGGACCCCTACTCGAACACTTCGTCGCTCACGCCTAGGAGAACCATGTCACTCACCACCGAAGCCCCCACCGATCTCTCGCGTCCCCCGAGTTCCCTCGACGCCGCGTTCCTTCGCCGGGCCCTGCGCGACTCGTTGGCGAAGATGAGTCCCCGCCACCTCGTCCATAACCCGGTCATGATGACCGTCGAGGTCACCACCGCCCTCGCGCTGGTCTTCTGGGTAAAAGACGCCGCACATCAGAGTGGCTCCACGAACGTCTTCGCCGGACTGACCGTGGGTTGGCTCCTCATCACGATTCTGTTCGCCAACGTGGCCGAAGCCGTCGCCGAGGGCCGAGGTAAAGCCCAGGCGGACTCCCTTCGACGCACCCGCACCCAGACCAGTGCGCGGGTGCGTCGCGACGGTCAGTTGATCGATGTCTCCTCGGCGGACCTGCGAGTCGGCGACCTCTGCGAGGTCGGACCCGGAGACATCATCCCGGGCGACGGAGACGTCGTCGAAGGAATCGCCACGGTCGACGAGTCCGCGATCACTGGGGAGTCCGCCCCCGTTATCCGAGAGTCGGGTGGAGATCGGTCGGCGGTCACGGGTGGTACCCGGGTGCTCTCCGACCACATCGTCGTGCGAATCACGGCGAATCCCGGCGAGACCTTCCTCGACCGCATGATCGCCCTCGTGGAGGGGGCCAGTCGGCAAAAGACCCCCAACGAGATCGCCCTGGACATCCTTCTCGCGGGGTTGACGTTGATCTTCGTCATCGCGATCGTGACCCTCCAACCCTTCGCCGTCTACTCCCACGACCCCCAATCCGTCGTGGTGCTGGTCGCCCTCTTCGTCTGTCTGATCCCCACGACCATCGGAGCTCTACTCTCCGCCATCGGCATCGCGGGGATGGATCGACTCGTACAGCGCAACGTCCTCGCCATGTCCGGGCGAGCGGTGGAGGCCGCGGGGGATGTCTCCACCCTCCTCCTCGACAAGACCGGCACCATCACCTACGGCAACCGTCGGGCCCACGAACTCGTCGCTCTCCCCGGGGTCAGGGAGGAAGACGTAGCGTGGGCCGCCCTGCAGTCCTCGCTCGCCGACGAGACCCCCGAAGGTCGCTCCATCGTGACACTCGTGCGGGAACGCTACGTCCTCGACTTCACGCCACTCGCCGACACCGTCCTCGTCCCCTTTAGTGCCCACACTCGAATGAGTGGCGTCGACGCCCCGGAGCGTCAGTTGCGAAAAGGTGCCTCCAGTGCGGTCGAGCAGTGGGTGCGTGAACGCGGCGGAGAGGTTCCCGACGAGGCCAACCGCATCGTGGATCAGATCGCCGAGCGTGGAGGGACCCCCCTCGCGGTCTCGGACGGATCGAGGATTCTCGGAATCATCCATCTCAAAGACGTCGTGAAACCCGGAATGACGGAGCGCTTCGCCCAACTCCGAGCGATGGGTATTCGCACCGTCATGGTGACCGGAGACAATCCGAAGACGGCGGCCGCCATCGCCGCCGAGGCGGGAGTCGACGACTTTCTCGCCGAGGCGACCCCCGAAGACAAGATGCGCCTCATCAAACGCGAGCAGGCGGGGGGGCGACTCGTCGCGATGACCGGGGACGGAACGAACGACGCTCCGGCACTCGCCCAGGCGGACGTCGGGGTCGCGATGAACACGGGAACCCAGGCCGCGAAGGAGGCCGGCAATATGGTCGACCTCGACTCAGATCCAACCAAGTTGATCGACATTGTCGAAATCGGTAAGCAGCTCCTCATTACCCGAGGCTCGCTCACGACCTTCTCCATCGCCAACGACATTGCGAAGTTCTTCGCCATCGTTCCCGCGATGTTCGTGGCCAAGTTTCCCGCGCTGTCCGCCCTCAACGTGATGAGGCTCTCCTCGCCGCACTCGGCAGTCCTCTCCGCGGTGATCTTCAACGCACTGGTCATCGTGGCTCTCATTCCCCTCGCCCTGCGCGGAGTTCGCTTCCGAGCCCTCGGTGCGGCGGCGGTGTTGCGTCGGAATCTCCTCGTCTTCGGCCTCGGAGGGGCGGTTGTTCCCTTCTTAGGTATCAAGGTGATCGATCTGGCCGTCTCGGCACTGGGGGTCCACTAATGCGCCGTCAACTCCTGAGCGCCCTCGGGGCGGTGCTGATGTTCTCTCTGCTCACGGGCCTCGCGTACCCCCTCGTCATGACCGGGGTGAGTCACGTTCTCTTTCCCTCAGCGGCCCAGGGCTCTCTCATCAGATCTCACGGCCGGGTGGTGGGATCTTCACTCATTGGACAGGAGTTCGTCAGTAGCGCCGGACAACCCCTAGCGCAGTACTTTCAAACCCGACCGTCGGCGAGTAACGACAACGGACTCGCCTCGGGAGCGACGAATCTCGGCCCCTCCTCAGCGAACCTGCTCCAATCGGTGCATCAACTCGAGGTTGCCTATCGTCGGTTCAACCACGTTCCGGCCGGGGTAGAGATCCCGTCGGACGCCGTCACCACCTCGGGATCCGGGCTCGATCCCGACATCTCCATCGCCAACGCCCGACTCCAGGCTCCCCGAGTGGCCGCCGCTCGCCACCTCCCCGTCTCGGTCGTCTACTCCCTCATCAACTCCGCGACCATTCACCCGGCACTCGGTATCCTGGGAGAGCCGGTGGTCAACGTACTCGAGCTCAACGTCGCACTCGATTCTCGGGCGCACTAAGTCCACGGAGGTCGGGTGAGAGGACAACTGCGCATCTATCTCGGGGCTGCTCCCGGAGTAGGAAAGACCTTCGCGATGCTCGACGAGGGGCAGCGACGTCGAGAGCGCGGGACGGACGTCGTCGTCGGAGTTGTCGAGACCCACGGTCGCGCCCTCACCGCCGCGAAACTCGCGGGACTCGAGGTTCTGGCGCGTCGCGTGATTCGCTACCGGGACCAAGACTTCGAGGAGATGGACCTACCGGCCATTCTCGCTCGGCGCCCGGCCGTCGTTCTCGTCGACGAGTTGGCCCACACGAACATTCCCGGGGCCGAGCACGGCAAACGCTGGGAGGACGTGGAGCAACTCCTCGTCGCCGGCATCGACGTCATTTCGACGGTGAACCTCCAACACCTCGAGAGCGTCAACGACGTCGTGCAGGCCATCACCGGAGTCGCCCAGCGAGAGACCGTTCCCGACTCGTTCGTTCGCCAGGCGCACCAAGTCCAGTTGGTGGATATCACCCCCGAAGCCCTGCGTCGACGGATGGCTCACGGGAATATTTACCCGGCTGATCGAGTCGACGCCGCTCTCTCCAACTTTTTTCGTCAGGGCAATCTCGCCGCACTACGAGAGCTCGCCCTGCTCTGGCTCGCCGACCGCGTGGACGACGAACTCCAGTCGTACCGCGAGCGACACCAGATCTCGAACTCCTGGGAGACGAGAGAGCGTCTCGTCGTCTCCATCACCGGCGGCGAAGCGGCCCAGCGGCTCATTCGTCGGGCCGCCCGCATGGCCTCGCGGGCGCGGGCCGAACTGGTCGGTGTTCACGTTCGCCACGACGACGGTCTGCGTCGCCCCTCCGACGAGACGCTCAACCACTCCATCGAACTCCTCGAAGAACTTGAGGGACGCTACGTCGAAGTCGTGGGCTCCGACGTGGCGTCGGCTCTGGTGAGTGTGGCGCGCGCCGAGAACGCCACGCAGATCGTCATCGGCGCCGATCCAAAGAGTCGACTCGCCACCTTTGTGAGAGGCTCGGTCGTGGCCCGGTGCGTGGCCCTCGCCCGAGGCGACCTCGATGTCCACGTCATCTCCGTCGACGCCGCCGAAGTCCCCACTGCCCACTCCCGGCGACGACTGAACGTGCGAGCGGTGTCGCCCGCCCGATTCTGGGGTTCCCTCGGTCTCACGGCCCTCGTTCTGCCGCTTCTCACCCTCGGACTCTCGCACTCCGGAGTCAGCTCGCTGGCGCTCGCTCTCTCCTCTTACCTCCTCGTCGTGATCGCCGTCGCGGCCATCGGGGGACTCGTCCCGGGCCTCGTTGGTGCGCTGGCTAGTTTTCTCGTCACGAATTGGGAGTTCGCTCCCCCGATTCATACCTTCACGATCGCCAATCCGCGGGACTTCGTGGCCCTCGTCTCTTACCTCACCGCCGCCGCCGTGGTCGCGGGATTCGTAGACGTCTCGGCCCGACGTCGGTGGGCCGCGGCGCGGGCTGAACGTGACGCGCTCGGGCTCGCTCGCGTCGCTCGACACGTCGTTAGCGCCGAGAACGCTCTCTCGGAGATGTTGGACGAGATTGTCCAACTCTTTGACCTCAATGGGGCCGAACTCCGGAGACGCCACGACCCCTCCGCCTGGGTGAGTTCGGGAACCATGGGGGACTCTCCGACCTTCCTTCGACTCGGCGACGACTACGAGTTGGGTGTCGACGGGGCCCAGCTCACCGGTTCTCGTCGAGACCTCCTCGTGGCCATCAGTGCCCAGGTGGTGGCGGCTATCGACCGGCGTCGCCTGGAGGCCGAAGCGACGCAGCGTCGAGCGCTCGCCGAGGCGGAGAAGTTGCGCGCCGGCCTGCTGGCGGCGGTCAGTCACGACCTACGTACCCCTCTCGCCTCGATCAAAACTGCCGCCACGACCCTCCTCGACGCACGCCAGCGGATTCCCGAACACGACGTCGAGTCCTTATTAACAGACATCGACGCCCAAGCCGACCACCTCAACCGTCTCGTCGGAGACCTCCTCGACGTGGGACGAGTCAGCGAGGGGACGGTCGAACTTCACCTCCGAGACCTCGACCTGAATGAGGTGGTCCGTCGTGCCCTCAGCACCACGCTCCGGGAGAGACCCGAGTCCTCGAGCCGCCTCCACTTCGTCCCGACACTTCCCGTCCTCGTGACCTCGGACTCCGCGATCATCGAACGTATTCTCGTCAACGTCGTGTCGAACGCGCTCCTTCACGCCGCGCCGAGTCCCGTCACCGTCGACATCGGGCGAGGGGCAGATTGGGTTTCGGTGCGCGTCATCGATCGCGGACCGGGAGTCCCCGAAGAGGACCGCGCCGGAATCTTCGAACCCTTTCAGCGGGTCGGTGACGTCGCGGACGGACGGGGTCTCGGTCTCGGTCTCGCGATCGCTCGCGGATTCGCCGAAACCCTCGGGGGAGATCTCCTCCTCGACGACACTCCGGGGGGAGGATGCACGATGGTCCTGACACTTCCCCCGTCACCCACGGGCGACACCTAGGCTTACGAGTGGTGGACCGAGTTCTCCTCGTTGACGACGACCCGAGTCTGGCTCGCGCCCTCCGGATTGGTCTCGGAGCTCACGACTACGAGGTCTACGTCGCCTCCGATGGACAACGAGCTATCGCTGACGCAGCCCGACTCGCGCCGGACATCATGCTGGTCGATCTCGGCCTGCCCTCCATGAGCGGTCTCGAAGTGATTACCGCCCTGCGGGCCTGGAGCACTATTCCCATCATCGTTCTTTCCGCGCGACCCCAAGAGGCGGTCAAGGTGGCGGCCCTCGACGCGGGGGCCGACGACTACCTCACGAAACCTTTCGGGCTCGGTGAACTCCTGGCCCGGATGAGAGCGGCCCGGCGCCGCCATCACGTCAACTCGGGTGCCGCCGTCATCGACGCCGGTGACCTACGCATCGATCTCTCCGCGCGGCGTGTTGAACGCGACGGCGAACTCGTCCACGTCACCCCGAAGGAGTGGGCCGCCCTCGCCCTCCTCGCTCGTTCCCCCGGAAAACTGGTGACCCAGGGTTACCTTCTGGAGAACATTTGGGGACCGGGATACCAGGAAGAGTCCGAGTACTTGCGCACTCTGTTTGCGCGCCTCCGGCGAAAACTCGAAGTCGACCCCGCCCATCCCCGGCACCTGATTACGGAGCCGGGGATGGGCTATCGACTAGAACTCTGAGGTTCTCGGCGGGTCCGACTACTGAGCCGGGCCACTCGCCAGAGTCACCGTCGCGTGATGACTGACTCCCGCGGCGTCGGTCCACGTCACCGTGACCCGCTTACCGGGGTGGTAGGCCCCCACGGCACTCTGGAGCGAGGATGCGGAGGTAATGGTCTTGCCACCGAGCCCGGTAATGGTGGACCCGGAGGTGATTCCGGCGTTCGACGCCGGAGATCCGGAGTTCACTCCCACCACCGAGGCCCCCGCGGAGGTCGCGGTGATCTCGACGCCGAGAAAGGCCGTCGTGCCGATGTGAATCCGACTGGACTCGGCGCCGTGGCGAATCTGCTGGGCGATCGAGAGGGCCTTAGCAATCGGCACGGCGAAACCCTGAGTGCTCGAGGAGATCGAGACCGTCGACGCCGCGGCGGTATCCATTCCGACCACCTCACCAGCGGGGGTCATCATCGCTCCCCCGGAGTCCCCGGAGTAGAGGGGCGAGTTGGTTCCGATCATGCCCGTCAACGCCTCCGACGTACCCGCCGAGGCGTCCGAGGCCGTGATCGACTGATTCAGTGCGGTGACCTTGCCCGTCGTGACGGTGGGGGTGCCTCCGACTCCGCCGGCGTTACCCACCGTGTAGACGCTGTCTCCCACCTGGGCCGCCGTGGTCGAGATCTTGGAGACGGTGAGACCGGAGGCTCCCGAGAGCTGAACCAGGGCCACGTCGTCCTTGGCGTCGTAGCCCACCACGTGCGCCGAGTAGGTCTGACCGTTACCAATATCGACCACCGATAAGGAGGTTGCCCCGTCGATCACGTGATTGTTGGTGAGGATGAGTCCGTTCGCGGTCAAGACGATACCGGTGCCGGCTGCGGCCGAGGTTCCGAAGTCCACGGTGGTGTTGATATCCACGAGACCCGCCTCGGCCCGGCGAATCGACGTGGGGACGTTCGACACGGAGGGCTGACTCGTTTGCCCGTTGAAGTTACCGAATCCACCGAAGCCGAAGTTGCCGGTCGCCCCACTGGCCCCCGACGAACCTCCGAAGTTGCGACCGAAGCCCCCCGAGAAGGGAGAGGAGAACGTTCCCGACGGCGAGGAGTTTCCGCGATGTCCGAGTAGGTACCCGGTCGTGCCCGCCAGGGCGCCGAGCACTACCAGTCCCGCCACCTGGGCGACCACAACTTTACGAACCCGGCCCCGGTGGCCGTAGCCGTGGGTTCCCGAGTGCACCGGGGGGCTGAGCGGAGGGGGTGCGCCACCACCGGCGCTCGCGCCGGAGGGGGTGTTCTCTCCCCAATCAATCGGTTGGTTGTGGTCGGGGCGAACGCTGACCGATTCCGGCTCGCTCGGCGTTACGGCCGGTACGACCTCGTCGTGGGCGAGTGGGGAGTCGGGTACCCGTGAGTGAAGTCCCGGCTCCGGCGTCGCGAGAGCGGGTGCGTCGATGGGTTCGGGCAGCCCGAGAGGATTACCTAGTGGCCCCGCCGGTCCCGCCACCACCCGCGGAGGCGCCGAATCGTCCCACTGGGGACCCGTCGAGTTCTCGTCTGTACTCATCGTTAACTCCTTCAAGCACCACGCTAACGACTGACCCGGTGTCCTGGGCAGTTCCGTTCTTACGCAGTATGCCGGGTAGTTCTAAAAAATCTCCAAAGAAACTTGGTCCCAGCCTAAGAAAGCAGAGGGTCTTCCGGTGCACCCAGGGCGACGAGAGGCGACCCACTCAGTCGATACCGCGTCCACTCTTCGAGAGCCTCGGCCCCGATGCGCCGATAGAAACTAATCGCCGGTCGATTCCAGTCGAGGACCGACCATTCGAAGCGACTCCAGCCCCGTTCGACGCACTCTCGTGCGAGGGCGCGCATGAGGGCCAGTCCCCACCCGTTCCCCCGATTTTCCGGTTCCACGAAGAGATCCTCTACGTAGAGCCCCCGGGTACCGGTCCAGGTCGAGAAGTTCACGAACCAGAGGGCGAATCCAACTATCTCCCCGTCCGCGTCGACGACGTGACAGTGCGCCGATGGTTCGGGGTCAAAGAGGGCGGCCCGAAAGTCCTCCGGGGAGGAGTGCACTTCGTGTTCGGCGCGTTCGTAGCGCGCGAGATCGAGCATGAGACGGTAGATCGCTGGCACATCTCGGGGTTCGGCCCGTCGAACAGTCACTCAGTGAGTGTACCGAGGTCGCGTGAGGCCCTCGAGGCAGCGAGTTAGCGTAGGGGCTTACGTACACCCGAGGAGGAGAAGCGGTGGCCCAGATTCTCGTGACCGGCGGTGCCGGTTACCTCGGCAGTGTCGCGACCTCGATGGTGCTGGACGCCGGACACCACGTCCGCGTCCTCGACGACCTTTCAACGGGTCATCTCGACGCCCTCGACGAGCGCGCTGAGTTTCTCGAGGGATCTCTCGACGACCCCCGAGCCCTCGACGAAGCGGTCCGCGACGTCGACGCGGTCATCCACTTCGCCGGAAAGTCCCTCGTCGCCGAGTCGGTCACTCACCCCGATCTCTACCACCGCACGAACGTAGACGGGACCCGTCAACTCTTGGAGGCGATGAACTCCCACGGGGTCACTCGCTGCGTCTTTTCGTCGAGCGCCGCGACTTACGGGGAGCCAGAGCACCTCCCCCTGCGTGAGGACTCCCCCACCCGTCCCACGAGCCCCTACGGCCAGACCAAACTCCTCGTGGATCAGATGCTCGCCGAGGCCGCCTCGCGGGGCTTATCGGCGATATCGCTCCGGTACTTCAACGTGGCCGGAGCTCTCGAGACGTCCCGCGGGTGGTTAGGGGAACGCCACCATCCCGAAACTCACCTCATCCCCAACGTACTGAGCGCCGAGGTCGATCAACCACTCACTCTCTTCGGCACCGACTGGGACACCCCCGACGGTACGTGCGTCCGCGACTACGTCCACGTTGTCGATCTCATCGACGCCCACTTGCGGGCCCTCGACGCCCTCGAGAACTCGCGCCATCTCGTCATTAACCTCGGTTCGGGCCGGGGCTACTCCAATCGCGAAGTCATCACGAGCGCCGAAGCGGTACTCGGGCGCCCCGTTCCGGTGATCGAGACGACTCGGCGGCCGGGGGACCCCGCCGTGTTGGTCGCCTCGATCGACAGAGCCCGCGAGGTTCTCGGCTGGACTCCCCAGCGTGACCTCACTCGAATGATTAGTGACGCGTACGCGGCGCGCTTAACCCGAGAGTTCTGACGAAGCATCACGTCGGGCGAGAAACTCCTCGGCCGACATCGAACGACCCCGACCCAGCACCCGATCCACCGACTTGGAGAGGGAGCCATCAAGATTCACCGCGCGACGAATCACCACCATGAGAGTCGGCAACGCCCAGAAGTCGCCACACACCCACAAGATGGCCGCCCCGAGTTGCTGGTCGGCGAAGGGATCCAGGGTTACCCCCGGTATGTGCGAGTAGGTCGGGTACCAACTCGACGACGTCAAGATACTCATCGACATCGCGAGAAGCGTCATGATCGCGTTGGTCGAGAGAATCATGCCCATCTGAAACACCGGGGGTCGACTGGGCTTCATAGGGTGCGAGGGGATGAGTTGGAGCCAAAAAAGTAGTCCCGAGAGAACGAAGCTCCCGTGCATCAACCACACGTGTACTAAGAGGTTCTCCTCGGCCAGGGTGAACATACGAGGTATGTGCCAGAACAGCATCACCACGTTGTAGGCGAGAAGAGCGGTCACGGGGTGGCGAACGAATCGCGAGAGCGCGCGCAGCCACGAAAAACCGGGCGAGAGCGCGACCGTGCGCCCAATCCGACGACGGAGCCCTACGGGAAGAACAAACATCATGGGAACCCAGGGAGCCCCGGCCACAATCAGCATCGGAACGAAGAACATCAAGAAGATGTGTTCGATCATGTGTACGAAGAAGTAGTCCGACGCCCAGTAGTCGAGAGGCGACACCACGGTCACCACCATCAAGAGAAGTCCGCCGTAGTAGTACCACGACCGGCGACGCCGTTCTCGCACCTTCTCAGGACGACTACGCGCGCTTAATCGAGACAAACCAACTTCGTGAAGTGCGATGAGAACCACCACCACGATGATGAAGGGATCGAAACTCCAATGGTGAACGAGGTAGTTCACGAGACCTCTCCGTTGACGTCCTCCACGCGCGAGGTAGCGAGCCGACTCTGGGACTCCTCCCACGCTTGACGCATCGATTCGAACTCCGGATCAAGGGGCTTGTCCGGTTTCTTCTTCTGGTTAATGGTGTCGGGGTGGGTGAACTTCCACATCATGTAGATCGCCACTATTCCGAGTAGCGGCCACTCGAAGACGTAGGCCCAACTCAGAGCGTTACCACTCTCGGCTCGGTGCAACTCGAAGTAGAAGGCCAAGCCACACACGGCCTCGACCAGAATCAGGAGGAGGACTGCTCGAACACGGTCGGCCGTCGTGACCTGACCGCGCAACGACTCGCCTTCTTGAGCCTGGCGAACCTCTTCTTCCCTCACTGGGCCAGATTACTGGGGGCATCTCGCTTCCAGTCTCACTTTCTGCGCGAGGTCGGTA
Organism: Acidimicrobiaceae bacterium; assembly: GCA_013044285.1. Lineage (GTDB taxonomy): Bacteria > Actinomycetota > Acidimicrobiia > Acidimicrobiales > RAAP-2 > RAAP-2. The sequence goes on along the minus strand of JABEUS010000070.1, from coordinate 6,987 downwards.
GCATCGATTGTCGTGAGTCCCGACTCCCCGCTACACAATTTTGAGCCCGACGACGACGAGCGCCGTGAAATCTTCGAGAAGTTGAACTCTCGCCGGGCGCGTGGGGGACGTGGTACCTGGGTTCCCCCCCGATTCGTCATCGGTGTCGCCGTCGCGTTCGTGGTCCTGGGCGTGGGGGGCGCCATCTTGCAGCACTTCCTCGGCACTCCGGGCCAATCCCTGGAAACTGAGGGAGCACCACTCACGCTCCCGACCGTCGGTTCGACGCCGTCTACTCTCCCCGCGAACTACGAGGCCACCATTGGACTACACCTCATCAGTAACACAGCGGCCCCCTCGTTCACGCTGAAGACACCAGAAGGGGCCCCCTGGAGTCTCGCCGCTCACGAACATCGTTTAGTCGTCCTGACTTTTTTCAATTCGGCCTGTGACGATATCTGCCCCGTCGAGGTGAAGGAGATCAGCGACGTCAACCATCTCCTCGGTTCACGGGCCTCCCGGGTGAGTTTCGTGGTGGTCAACACCGATCCGCACCTCCTCGCCCCGTCGCCGCACATTCCGGCCCTCTCTGGCGACCTCGCCCAGCAGCCGAACGTTACCTTTCTGACGGGTTCCCTTCCAGCCCTCAACTCTGTGTGGACGAACTACGGAGTAAAAGTGGCCGTGGGTCATCTCCTTCATCAGGTCGTGCACAACAACCTGATGTACTTCATCTCCAGCTCAGGCGCATTGTTGGGGGACGCCATTCCCTACGCGAATGAGTCCGCTAACGGCAACTACAGCCTCGACACCGGGGCCACCAACACCTTTGCGCAGGCTTTAGCCACCTACCTCGGTACTCTGGGAGTATGAAGTACGAGCCACCCCCATTTGGACCGAAAGATCTTTACGACGACACCTTCGATCCGGCCACCATGTCGTCCACATCGCTCTCCTCCACTCGCAGCGAGTGGTACCGCCGACCGTGGTTCCTAGTGGCCGTCGGAGTCGTCGCCGTTGTCGGAATCTCCGTCATCACGGATCTACCCACTGCAATGACCCCCGCGTCGGACGCCGCGGCACAGAATGCGGCGATTTCGGAGATTAATACGGACCTGGCGCCGTGTAGTTACGCAGTCAGCGAAGCGTTCAACTTCTACACCCTCTACGTTCAACATCGTCTGACGTCATCCCAGTACACTCAGACGCTGTCACTACTCAAAGACGACCAAGCGGCCTGCGGGTTCACCACGAATGGTCTCTACGATCTCACCAACAACGTTCAAGTCAACCTCACCAAGGCGGGCAAGTTCGTCAACGCCTCGTTGGCGCCTCTCGTGACGTGGATGGATTCGGACAGCAACAGCGCCATCGCGGACATACGTCTCATCTTGACCCACCACACGGTGTCACAGGCCACCGCCGACCTCGCCAAACAGGAGAAGTTCCTCAGCAATGACCGGAACACCATTCTCGCGAATATCAGCCAAGCAAACATCATTCTTGGTGGCCGAGTGCACGCGATCAAGGTGCCCGCGCTTCCGTCCCTACCGGGTATTGCCTGATTAGTCCGATCCGAAGAAGCCGCGATTGCGCTCCTCGCGAATCAGCTTGCTCAGTTCCTCTTTCTCGTCGTTCCCCGTCGAGAGCCACTGCATGAGGTTGGAAAACACAATGGGCAGAAACACTAGCGCCGTCAAGAACCACGTCGCTCCCGCCACCAACTGCTGATCCACCGCGAGGGAGAGAGATCGACCGGTGACGTGGATGAAGTAGCCGTACCACGTGTTGCCCGACATACCCTCCAAGTAGGCGACGATCCACGCGGACCACATCACGACGGCGGAGACCCCGATTCGGTACGGCCGCGAAGCTCTCGGTGAAAGTGGCGCGGACTCAATTAGTTCCAGAAATAGAGCGATTCCGACACTCGTAAGAACGAGCGACTGGACCACTGAGGCCCACCAACGGGGAGCGATGAAGTTGACCACCGGAACCACTCGAGCCACCACGGTCAGTACCACGAACACCATCGCCACGTAAGCGGCCCGTTGTTGATGGTGCTCCGTACGTCGAGCTCGCGCCAGACGGTCGAACCAACGGGCGGGCGTTTGGCCCATCGGTGAGGCCAAGCCAATCATGGCCCACGGTGCACCCACCACAATCAGCGCGGGAACCACGTAGGCGGCCACACAAAACTGCACCACCTGCGCAATCTCGTAGCGATGAGCCCATTGAGCAATCGGGGGAACCAGCACCAAGAGCCACAAGACCACGCCGCCAGCGGTGACAACCGCACGCGACGTGGTCTTCATGGCAACTCTCGGAGGCGGCGTAGCGCCGACGTTCACTCTGAAGGATTGCGCTGGAAAAATCCCCACAGGATCACCGCGAACAGCACTCCGAGGAGCACCACCATCGTCTGAACCTGAGCTCCAATGTAAGCGTCAGCACCCAACATATGAAATTCCTTCCCTCACCACCACTCTAAGTGGCACCTTACATCCAGTAGAACATCGCCAGGAACAACGTCGCCGCTACGGCGATGAATCCCTGGAAGTAGACCATCGAGGCGACGTCGGCCCGGAACAACTGAGCCATCTCGTGCTTCGAAAGTTCCGGCTTGTCGCCCCCCAACTCCCGACGGACCCTCATGGCCCGCACAGTCGTCGTCTCGATCCAGTACGTCATCACGACCAGAGTCCCGATGTTGAAGATCGAATAGCCGATGAACATCGACGAGTAGCCATTGGCACCCGGGTAGAACGGTACTTGAGTGAGAATGTAGATCTGGAAGAACAGTCCCAGAAGACCCACACCCGTTGCGGTCCACCCAGCCACCACGAAGTCCTGAGCGAAACCGGCCCGGAGACGCCGACGTCCGTAGTTGGCGAGAAACGCCACTAGGAGCGTGCATATCCAAATCGCGTAACCCATGGCGACGGGCGCCGTCTCTCCCGGAGTCCTCCACAGCGACGCCGAATTGGTCGAACGTAGGTAGAAGTACGTGAACACCAAGGACGCAATCGCGAAGGTGTAAATACCAATAAAGAGACGTCCACCCGACCAGATGGATCCGATCTGCGCTCGAAGTTCGTACTCCCGCTCTTCCGGAGAAATCCTGGAACCAGTCAATTCAGACATGTGTCTACTCCCTTACGCTTCGTGGCTGTTCGAGCCAACCGCAACACCAAGATCCGCGAACGCCGGAGCGTCGGGCTCGCCGTAACGGTACGGGTCGGTCATGATAACCGGGATACGCTCAAAGTTGTCGTGCGGCACCGGACTCGCCGTCTGCCACTCGAGTCCCAAAGAATCCCAGGGGTTCGCCGGAGCCTTCACCGGGTTAATCCACATCGACCACGCCAAGTTGAAGGCGAAGATGATGAACGACACTCCGAGCAAGAAGGCGCTGATCGACGCGAAGTCATTCAATCCCTGCAAGTTCGAGGCGTACTCAAAGACACGGCGCGGCTGGCCCAACAGACCGATGAAGAACATCGGGAAGAAGGTCAGGTTGAAGAAGATGAACATCGTCCAGAAGTGCCACTTTCCGATCTTCTCGTTCATCATGCGCCCCGTCATCTTGGGCAACCAGTAGTAGAGACCCGCCATGAAGGCGAACAGGAGGCCACCCATGATGGTGTAGTGGAAGTGGGCAAGAACGAAGAACCCACCGTGCACCGTCACGTTGACCGGGACGTCCGACAAGAACACTCCAGTCACACCACCAATGAGGAAGTTAAAGAACAGTGCCATTACGAACATCATCGGAAGACGGAAACGAATCTTCGCCTTATACATCGTTCCTAGACCAACGAGATAGATGAATCCGGTAGGAATCGAGATGAGCTCCGTGGTCAACATGAACAGCGGACGCATGTCCGGGTTAATACCACTCTGGAACAGGTGGTGCTGCCACACAAAGAAGGACAACAGCGCCACACCCATCATTCCCGCCGCCGACACCTTGTAAGCGAAGAGGGGCTTTCGAGTGAACACCGGTAGGAGCTCTCCGGCGATACCGAAACCAGGGAGCGCCATGATGTAGACCTCCGGGTGGCCGAAGAACCAGAAGAGGTTCTGCCACAGGTAGGCGCTACCACCGTGCTCGTTCACGTAGAACGCGGTCTGGACCGTCTTGTCGAGGAGTCCGAGGAATCCTCCCACGAACAGCACCGGAGTGGCCAGAGTCAAGAGAGAAGCCGTCGCGAGAATCGACCACACGAACACCGGAATACGGTTCCAGGTCAGCCCCGGTGCACGATAGTTAATAATCGTCACACCGATGTTGAAACCGGAAGCAATCATTCCCGTACCAATGACGGCGAAACCGAGCAGGTAGCCGATCATTCCGGGGCCGGCCTGCGTCTGCAGCGGGGCGTAGCCCGTCCATCCCGTCGGGAAACCTCCGTAAGGCAGGGCGGCGAAAATCACCATGTAACCGGCGGTAAAGATCCAGAAACTAAACGCTTCGATACGCGGGAACGCCATGCGGCGAGCCCCGATCATCAGAGGCACAAAATAGTTACCCAAGGGGCCCACGATGATGGAGGTAGCCATCATCATCATGACCGTTCCGTGCTCGGACACAATCTTGATGTAGGTGTCGGCCGAGAAGAGGTGGAAAGTCGGGCTCAGAAGTTCAGCGCGCACCGCCATGGCCAACAGACCACCGGTGAACATGAACAAGAGAACTCCCACCACGTACTGCAGACCCACAACCTTGTGGTCCAGCGAGAAGCGGAAGAACCTGCTCCAGTGCTTGATTGGAATCTCTTCTTCCGCCGGCTCCCGACCCACAATCTTGAGGAGCGGGTAGTTAAGAGCACCAATACCGAGCAACCATCCCAACACCATGAAGGCGAGGGCCAACGTGTCGGCGATGTTGTTCTGTCCGGTGTTCTGAACGTAGGTATACCCACTGGCTATGTAGTTGCCCAACCAGTGGCCAAACACGTAACCGAGGAATCCCATCACTACTGCGGTACCGAGGTGCTGGCTGACCCAGCCGGGACGCTGAGTCCACGACACCTTGCTGACCGGCAGGGATGGCGCCCCGGCGACTACGTCTACCGGTCGCTCTGCGCTGATCGTCATTGCCTAATTCTCCGTTTCTTTCGTCTTGTCTGTCGTGGAATTCATTAAGAGGCCGGGGTGGCGGAACCGTAGGTCTCCGAAGGAGAGTACGGAGTCAGATTTCCGGCGGGGTAGTAGCCACCGCCGGCGCCATTGGCACTGGGGTAGTAGGTCCAGGAGAAGGCCGGGAGGAACTTGGTGTTCTGGGCGTTAGCCGCCTCCGTGCTCGACGCCCAGTTCTGGAACGCCGACTGGGACAGGACTTTGCCGTAGTTGAACATCCCTCCGTGCCAGATTCCGCACAGTTCCGCACACCGAACAACGAAACTTCCGGTTCCCTTGGTCTCGGTGTAGGCAACGTTGTTGATGCCGGGGTTCGCGTCGGCCTTCACTCCGAGCTGGTATGCCCAGAAGTCGTGAATGACGTCCAATGAGGTGACGTTAAAGACGATGGTCGTGTGGGCCGGAATATTGATTTGCTGGGACTCGAAGCCACCGAACTGCGGGTAACGATAGGTGAAGCGCCACTGCTGGGCAATGACCTGCACCACCAACGGCTCACCCACCTTCCACGAACTGTTACCCGTGGCCGCTGCCGTCTCCGCCTTGACTGCGCCGGCGGGAGACCAGACTGGGTTCGGGCCTTCACCTCCACCTGATCCGTGATCGACCACGAGGGCCCATGTTCCAAAACCCGCGAGGAACAGCACCACGAATGACGTAATCCCAATCCAGGAGACCTGGGCGACCTTGTTGTTGCGCGCCGCTTCTCCACCCACGGGGTCCGGTCCGCCTCGCTTCACGTTCCAGAAACGGATGGCGAAGGCCAGCCACATCCATACGCCAATGAGGACGGGTACGGCGAACATCAACAAGACGTTGAAGTCAAACTGGTCAGACTTAGCGGTCTCGGTGAGTGCCCCGGGAGGAGTGTGGGGACCGACGAACACCCAGACCACGATGTCGCCAACGACGGACAGAATCGCCCACGCCGTCCAGAACATCCGGAGATAGTTCTTCTCGTTTGTTGTTGCCATGATTTACCGGACCTCCAGAATTCCGCCCATGTAGTCCTGGGTTCCCATCGGGCCACCGTTGCCGTAGAGGTAACCGAGGCCACAAGGAACGAAGCACTGCCAACTGTAACTACCCGGACCAGGTGTTTCGAAACTAAAAGACACCACGTTGTGGGGTGATGAAGTCGAGCACGGCGCCGCGCCGCAGAGGTTGGCGTTCGCGTTCACCCCGATCAGCGGGACCGCAATGTTGAGCGAGGGAATAGCAAAGGTGTGTCCGACTCCGGTTCCGCTGTTGGAGTTGTAGGACGAGAACGTTTTGCCGTTGAGTGTGGCTGTCCCACCAATCGTTCCCTGGACCTGGCCGAACTGCTGGTTGCGCAGGGCGCTCCCGGAGTCGTACTGGTAGTCGGTCACGTGGACCACGGTGTGCGCGGGAACCTGCCACGAGGTCGTGTGCTGCCACTGACCCGTGCTCGGGTTCTGGGTCAAGTAGCTCACCCAAGTCGGGTGAGCGCCGTAGCCAATGGCCCCAACGGTTTGCAGAATGATGTTTACCGAGCCCGTCGACGATGTCGTGGAGTAGTTAATAACTCCGCCGGGCACTCCCGCAGCCAACCAAGAGTTGACGGCGAGCGCAACGGCCGCTACCACCACGACGAAAAGTCCTACGACGACGGAAAGTCGTCCCTTAACTGACATTCAAAATCTCCTCCAAACAGGTACTTCTCTGCCAAGAAGTACTCGTGCTTTGCCCCTACCCAACATATCTGAAAAATGACCCGATGCAAACAACTCGAACATTTTTCATAAGAATCTTACGATTCTCTGTCGCGCAATTAGGACTCTAGGTCGTTTTTTACGATGCTGTGACGTTATTTCGAGAGCTTTTCTCAGCCTTATATTTCCTACT
>JABEUS010000069.1 GCA_013044285.1 Acidimicrobiaceae bacterium | reverse complement strand
TGACGAGAAAGATCCCGGTGGTCGACGTCGCTCTGCTCGGGGTGGCCATTGTCTGGGGATCAAGCTACCTGACCGTCCAGGACCTCGACCGGGCGATGCCCGTCCTTACCGTCTTGGCCCTGCGCCTTACTCTCGCCGGAGCCGGCCTCGGGGTCCTCGCGCTTCGTCGGGGCCGGGTGAGTCCCCTCGAGTGGCGCCTCGGCGCCCTCTACGGGGTCGGCCAGGCCATCATCTTGTACCTCGAAGCCTGGGGGGTGACGAAGACCTCGGCCGCACACGCGGGTCTCCTCATCAGTCTCGCCATCGTGTGGACTCCCCTCTACGAGAACGCGGCGCTCCGGCGCTGGCTACCGGGCCGTTTTTATCTCGCCTCATTGGGTGCTCTCCTCGGCGTTGGTCTCCTCGTGGGGTCGAACGGTTGGTCTCACGCCTCCGAGGGGGACCTCATCTTTCTCGTGGCGGCTCTCGGACGCACTATTTATTTTGGGTCCCTCGGACACGTACTCGCGCGTTCTCGCCTTGACCCCACTCGCTTCAACGCGGTGGGCTGTGGCGTCTCCGCCCTCGTCTACTGGTTGGTCGGAGGAGCCGGCGTGGTGCACGTCGTGGGCCACCTGTCGGTGGGTTCGTGGGCCGGTCTGATCTATCTGGCCGGTGTCTCCACGATCGCCGCGTTCCTCATTCAGACCTGGGCGATCCAGCGCACCTCGGCTGCTCGGGCCAGTCTTCTCATGGGAACTGAACCGGTCTGGTCCACACTCGTTGCGGTGGTGATCGGTGGGGAGACCTTGCGCGTTCTCGGGATTGTGGGCGCGTTGGTAGTGGTCTCGTCGACCTGGTGGGGCCAGCGTATCGAAACTTCCTTTCGAGAACGTGAAGTCTCCTCCGACTCCACGATTCCTCACGGGACCGATTGATCTCACGCACTGTCTCTCGAAGTAGGTCGGTGACGGATCTGAGCGCTGGGTGCCACCCGTGAACTCGAAGAGGGGCTCCGAAGTAGTAAGACGTCGTGAGGACTCACGAGGGAGTGAACATGAAACACGGGCTCTTCTTACCCCCCTTTGATGGTCTCGCCGACGCGGCACGTATGGGAGACCTCGCCGTGACTGCTGAGGAGTCGGGTTGGGACGGAATCTTCGTGTGGGACCACCTTCGTTACTCTCCACCGGTGCGCGACATTGCCGATACCTACACCTGCCTCGCCGTCATGGCGTCGCGTACGTCTCGCATCGTCCTCGGCCCGATGGTGACCCCACTCATTCGTCGTCGCCCCCACGTCGTCGCCCGTCAGGCCCTGACGCTCGATCACCTTTCGCACGGGCGCCTCATCATGGGATTTGGTCTCGGAGACGACTACCCCGAGGGTGACCTCGCGTGTTTCGGAGAACTCAGGGAGCTGGCCTCACGCGCCCGGGCCCTCGACGAGAGTCTCGATGTCTTTTCTGGTCTGGTACGCGGTGAGGAGGTACACCTTCACGGGGAGTTCGTCACGGCTCAAGACGTCTCGTATCAGCCCTCCGCTGTTCGTTCGACGGGAGTCCCTACCTGGACGGCTGGTCGGTGGCCCCATCTCGGCCCCATTCGTCGCGCCGCTCGCTACGACGGAATGATGGCCATCCAGATCACGGAGCCGTCTCACGCGAGAGAACTACGCGAGCGACTCGCCGACGCGGGAGCTGACCTTGACCACTTCGATGTTGCGATCTGGGGTCAACGCGACGAGCGTCTCGAGTATCGAGACGATGAGCGCTACGAGGAGTGGGCGAGCGCCGGGGTGACCTGGTTTCTCACGGGTCCCGGTCCCTTCCACCTGGATTTCGTCGAGGTACGCGACTACGTCGCGGCCGGTCCACCTCGGTATTGACTCGCCACCATTAGAAAAGTTCTCAGAACTCGTGGCGCTCGCCGGTTGATTCCGCCTAGTCGTGAGACATTGTCCTAGAGATACTGTCCGGTTGAGAAGGTGTCCGCGCGGAAGAGATCGGGGACCTCGACGATGCGGTGGTAGACCTCCGCCAGGGACATGGGCGCCGTCGCCGGCCCGCGTTCACCGAGGTGACGATTCGCCTCCTCAATCGAGAGGAAGTCGAAGGTGATAATCCCGAGACAACGACCCGGTCGCGTAAGTGCCTTGTCGAGGCCGCTCGGGCGAACGTTGGTGCTCAGGAGGAAGAGGGCGTCACTACCCACTCCAATGATGCCGTCGGTGACGTTGAGTAGTCGCGCGAGGCCACCGTCGTGACTCGTACCGGGGGCGACGACGGCGTCCGCATCCTCCATCAACAGCACCCTGGTGGTCTCATTGACTTCGTGGTCGATGACGTTCATGAGATAGGCGGGATCTCTCAGGGCGTGTTCCGGGTCGGTGACCACGACCGGGGTCGTCCAACTACGCCACTCGGAGAGGAGGGACCGAATGGCCCAGGTCTTACCCGTTCCCGGCGGGCCACAGAAGATCAGAACTTTGCCGAGGGCGTCGATCGTCTCCCGATTCACGTCTAGTAGAGAGCGCAGCCCCCGTCGGGTGGTCGAGGCGTAGTTGGTCTCGATGGACTCCCAGGGGACCTCTTTGAAGGAGCCGAAGTTCGGGAACTCCTTGCCGGACCACACCTCGAAACGAACAATCCGTTGGGGCACGGATCGCTGGGCGAGAGCGTCGTGGAAAGCCTTCGCAATCTCCTGGCCCCGTTCCAGGGAGTTTACCCCGAACTCCGCCAGGATGCTGCCCTCCATGAGACACAGATTCGCCCACCAGTCGTCACCCTTCACGTAGAGATCGAGACGAAAACCCGACTCCACCCCCCGGAGCACTCGAAAAGGTGGGAGGTGACCCTCAATGCTGGACAGGGTGTGGTGGCGCTCTCGGTACTCGCACGTCATGTAGTCGCGCACGGAGTAGATGAAGTCACCGCGGTAGAGGGCCGAGAGGAATCCCTCGTCGGTAACGAAGGTGCTGCGAGTGTGTTCAGTCGTTCCGAGGCGCGCGATGGGGCGAGTGGGTAACTGGGTTTCTCGCACGGGAGCGGGTGGTGAGGCGGATCCAAGTTCGTGGTACACGGGAGAAGAGTGTGCACGGGGGTAGTGACACTGGCCACGGCCTCCTCCGACTTGCCCTGAGCAAAGTGGTCTTCCGGAAAGTCAGCGGCGTGGTCGAGGCGGTCACACTTGATGAAGCCCGCAACACCGGGTCGATGTACGGGCTAAAGCGCAGCTGGTCTCTGGGCTCCATTCACTCGATCGAGACGATGTAGGCAACCTGAATCGACGTCATTGGTCCTGAAGCACAAGTCGTTGCGAATCTGGTGGCTTCACGTCGAGTCTTGGACACCCTTGGTGCCTACAACTTCGCACTTATCAAGATGCTCGGAGCACAGCGCGAACTCAACGCAATGGTGCTGACTGAAGGTACCGCGGGGTCGGAGCCAGAGAGGGCAGCTTTTATCCAGAAGCGACTGGTTCTCGTTGGTACACGCGACGCACTCTTGCTCGAGCTGAAGAAGATCTTCGGCGAGGCGAACGCAGCGATGCGCAAGGACCTCAACATCGAAGCCATTGACTGTGCGTCGTACGAGAACTCAGCCAATCCCGAGCCGGCGTGATATTCAGCGACGCCGCGGGACTCTTGGAGTTAGGGAACAAGCATCCTGATTTCACCAATGGGAATACCTGCGCGAACTGTGTAGTTCTGGACTATAATTACTACAGAACTGTGGAGAAATTGATTATGCCGTTCTTTGATGTTGCACTTCCAGCCGCGGCCTTTGAGGTTGGCGTATGGCCCGATTTCTCGGACCGCGCCATTCGTGAGGACCTTACGCCCGCCGCGGTCAAAGCGATGACCCGACTCGTCGACCGCTGGGAACTCACTGTGAGTGACATCGGGCAGCTGCTGGGAGGAGTCTCCGCCAGTACTTGGTACTCATGGCAGCGTCAATCGCCGTCCACACTGAACTCAGATCAGCTCACGCGTGTATCACTACTGCTGGGTATCTATACAGCGCTGCACGTCTTGCACCGCGGGGCACTCGCTGATGAATGGGTACGGCGTCCCAACCTCAATCCACTCTTTCAAGGTCGAACGCCTTTGCAATCAATGCTGCACGGAGGAATACCGTCAATGCTGCAGGTCCGAGCCCTGCTGGACGGACGACGTGGAGGTCTATGACACTGACGGGCTGGCCGCGGTTTGATCAGGTCATTCATGATGACACTTCGCGCCTGATCCCTGGTGAGTATGCCGAAGATCCCGACAGTGCATTGGCCGGACTAGTCGACAGCGGTGATGAGTTGAATCAACTCATAAGAATTGCTGCGATCACGAACAGTCGTCTGCTCGCGCAAGAAGAGCGCCAAAGCGATGGACTCAGCCGTATCGACCTGGTCTTCGGCGTACCCTACAGTCGCATCATTAACGGTTCCTTCTCGCATGCCGGTGAAGGGGCTCGATTCCACACGCCCGGACCCAAGGGAGCTTGGTACTGCGCTCTTAGCGTTGACACGAGCGTGCTTGAGGTGGCGTACCATCGGATTCGCCACCTACGTGAGACGGGTGCTCCCGACGAAGTCGACATCCCGTACCGTCAATTTCTCGCGGATATTCACGCGCAGGATTTTGCCATGCTCGGTGACGGGCATCCTGCAAGCCTCGCGTGCCTCGACCCGAACTCGTACGCCGCTAGTCAGGGACTGGGGGCGCAACTTCGAATTAGTGGGCGAGGTGGCGTCGAGTACCCGTCAGTACGCGATCCCGGAGGTACCTGCCTCGCTGTTCTGCAGGCGCCAATCGTGTCCAACGTACGACGTAGTGACATCTACCTTCTGACAGTTAACAACTTCAGTCTCGTAAAGGTGGCCGTGGCCTAGGAAGGATGATTGGCAAAGGTCTGCGAAGCAAGCACTATCAACGGTGCAACGGAATTGCGCCAACAATTGGAAAGTCAGAGGCGGGCGGTTGTGTCATTAGCGAGAGCAGTTCTTTCTCAGCTACTGATTCAAGAAGGCCTCCAGACTGGCGGGGCTCTCGTTCTATTTGGCGCTACATCTAATCTTGATGCGTGGCCGTCTCGGAGTTCGACCTGTTCAAGATCAACCGGTACTGCAACGGGAGAGTCCCCGCGCAGTACCTCGATGAGATGCGCGTCGAATCATCGGTGCGGGGTAATTCGGTCACCATCGTCGAGTGTCGAGCGCCGTGGACTACTTCACTCACCGAGTGGTCGCGCCATAACGTGGCCCAGATTCGCTTCAACACCGTCACGGGCAAATGGTCGCTCTATTGGCGCGACCGCAACAGCAAATGGCACCCGTTCGATCTAGTCGAGCCCGGAACGGTTAATGAGATGTTGGCGGCGATAGACGAGGACACCATCTTCATC
>JABEUS010000068.1 GCA_013044285.1 Acidimicrobiaceae bacterium | reverse complement strand
TGCGGACGCCCCGCGGGAGTTCCGAGCGGGTCTCGGCCACACCCGCTGGGCCACCCACGGAGCGCCCGAGGCCGATAACGCCCACCCCCATTTCGACTGTTCGGGCACCGTGGCCCTAATTCACAACGGCATCATCGAGAATCACCGAGAGCTCCGGGCAGAACTGGAAGATCGAGGTCACGTCTTCACCTCGGTGACCGACTCCGAGGTGGTCGCGCACCTCGTTGAAGAGTTGCGCCACGAAAGTTTTGAACTGGCTGAGGCGCTCCGTCGGGCGCTCGAGCGGGTTCGCGGAGCCTTCGCCATCGCCGTGATGGACGCGACGGAGCCCGACGTGATCGTCGCGGCGCGACGTATCTCGCCCCTCGTGGTGGGTACGGCCCCCGGAGTGACCTACCTCGCGAGCGACGTACCGGCCATCCTTGATCGGGCCACTCACTTCTACGCCGTCGACGACGACGAGATCGTCCGACTCTCTCCGGAGGGATTTTCGGCGCGCGGGCTCGACGGTTCACCGGTGCGCTTGCGCCAACTCGCTATTGACTGGGATCTCGAGACGGCGGAGAAGTCGGGCTACGACGACTTCATGACCAAAGAGATCGAGGAACAGCCCGCCGCGGTCGCCGCGACTCTCCTCGATCGTCGGCACGGTGACGGACGCATCGTGTTCGACGAACTGCGCATCTCCGACGAGGAGTTGCGTGACGTGCGTCGGGTCGTACTGGTCGCGGCGGGAACCTCGCTGCACGCGGCCCACGTGGCGAAGTACGCCCTCGAGCGCTGGGCCCGAGTCAACGTGGACGTGGACATCGCCTCGGAGTACCGCTACCGCGACCCGGTGGTGGAGATCGGCACGCTGGTGATCGGGGTCTCCCAGAGCGGGGAGACGATCGACACGATCCAGGCCATGCGCGAAGCCCAACGACGGGGGGCGCGAGTCGTCGCCGTGACGAATATTGTCGACTCCTCGATCGCCCGAGAGGCCGACGCGGTGGTCTACACCCGGGCCGGACTCGAAGTCTCCGTCGCCTCCACCAAGGCCTACGTGGCCCAAGTGTGTGCGCTGGAACTCTTCGCTCTGCGTCTCGCTCAACTGCGTGACACTCTCGAGGGAGCCGAGATCGAGCGACTCTGGAAGGAACTCCAGCAGGTTCCCGAGCGGATCGCCCTCGCCCTCACGCGACGCAGCGCCTACGCCGAGGTGGCCGCACAACTCCTCGACGCGACCACTTTCTTTTACCTGGGTCGCCACCTCGGGTTCACGACGGCTCTCGAGGGGGCCCTCAAACTGAAAGAGATCAGTTACCTCCACGCGGAGGGCTACGCCGGCGGTGAGTTGAAGCACGGTCCCCTCGCTCTCATCGAGCCCGGTGTGGTGGTTGTCGCCATCACCACCGATCCCGTGATGCGAGAGAAGATTCTCTCCAACGTCGCGGAGGTGAAAGCTCGGGGGGCAACGGTGGTCGCCGTCGCGAGTGACGACGACGAGACCACCGAGGCGGTCGCCGACTTCGTCCTGCGGGTGCCGGCGGGGGACCCGATGATGTCGCCGATGGTGGATATCGTTCCCCTGCAACTCCTGGCCTACTCTCTCGCGAGGGGCATGGGTCGAAACGTCGACCGACCGCGCAACCTCGCCAAGACGGTGACGGTGGAGTAGTGCCCGTGGTGGGCGTCGGGGTGGACGCCGTGGACGTCTCGCGCTTCGCGCGAGTGCTCTCGCGTCGACCCCGCTTAGTCGAACGCCTCTTCGCTCCGCTCGAACGCCTCCAGTGCGCGGAGCGTCCGGAACGTTTAGCGGCCCGCTTCGCCGCGAAAGAGGCGGCCTGGAAGGCTCTCGGAGTGGGACTCGGGGCGACCGACTGGCGAGACGTGAGTGTGGAACTCGAAGACTCGGGTGCTCCGAACCTGCGGGTGTCGGGTCGCGCCGCGCAGATTGCACTCGACCAGGGAGTCACTCGCTGGCACGTCTCTCTCACGCACACCGAGACGACGGCCCTCGCCTTCGTGATCGCGGAGGGAGACGTTCGTGCCGGCTGAGGGAGTACATCGTCCGGCCTGGGCGGAGGTCTCGACCTCAGCGCTCTCCCACAATCTGGGGGTCCTGCGCCGCGTGGTCCCGGGGGCGAGAGTCTGCGGAGTGGTGAAGGCGAACGGGTACGGACACGGTGAGGTGCTCGTGGCCCGTGCCCTCCAAGAGGCCGGGGTGGACCACCTCGCGGTGGCGATTCTCGACGAGGGACTCGAGCTGCGCCAGGCCGGTGTTCACCTACCGATTCTTCTGTTAGCAGAGATCCCCGCCGACACCTTGGACGCCGCGCTCGACGCCGGGCTCACCGTCACGGTGGGCTCTCTCGCCGGGGCGCGGGCCCTCGTCGACACGGCCGAACGCCGTAGTGAGCCCGTGACGTGTCACCTGAAGGTAGACACCGGCATGTTGCGCCAGGGTGTCGGCCTGGACGAAGCCCTCGAGGCGGCGCGCCTCCTGAGCGCGAGTTCGGCGGTCGACCTCGAGGGTCTCTTCACTCACTTCTCGGTCGCCGACGGCGAGACGGCGGAACACCGGGAGTTCACTCGACGCCAACGTGAACGTTTCGCCCGGGTTCGTCGCGACCTGGCGAGCGTGGGCATCGCTCCGCGGATCGTCCACGACTCCAACAGCGCGGGGGCCCTCGGCTACGACTCCGGGTCGACCACGATGATTCGCCCCGGACTGGCGCTCTACGGGTATCTGCCGGCTCCCTGGCTCGGCGAGTCTCTCGAACAACGGGGAGAAACCCTCGAGCCGGTGATGACGCTGCGCGCCCACGTCGTCGCGCGCCGACGCGCCGAGGCCGGCGAGCGACCGAGTTACGGTCGCTGGCGCGCTCTCGAACGGTCCGCGAACCTGGTGACCGTGCCCTTCGGTTACGCCGACGGCTACCCCCGGCGACTCTTTCACGCCGGTTCCGAGGTGCTCATCGGGGGTCGGCGTTACCCCCTAGCGGGCATGGTGACGATGGATCAACTCATCGTCAACTGCGGTGACGACGACGTTGCGGTGGGAGATGAAGTCGTCTTACTCGGCCGCATGGGCGACGAACTCATCAGCGCCGACGACTGGGCGCGCTGGGCCGACACGGTGACCTGGGAGATTCTCTGTGGGGTGAGCGCGAGAGTACCTCGGGTCCTCGTGCCGTGAGTGATCGACGCCTCGAGGAGTTGACCGAATGTCGACGCTGCGATCTTTCTCTCACCCGTACTCGGGTGGTGGTGGGATCGGGTCCCGCGAGCGCACCGTTGTTGGTGGTGGGTGAGGCCCCGGGTCGAACGGAAGACGAGGGGGGACAACCCTTCGTGGGGCGCTCCGGACAGTTGCTGCGCCGATTGATCCTCGAGGAGTGGGGGCTCGGCGAAAACGAGTACCTCATCACCAACGTGGTGAAGTGCCGTCCCCCCGAGAACCGCACGCCGCGGGCTACAGAGATCGCGGCCTGTCAGCCCTGGCTCGACCTCGAACGTGCGGCGTGGAACCCCCCACGAGTTCTGGCGGTCGGGAACGTGGCCGCCCGGGCTGTCCTCGGACTTCGAGAGGGCGTGAGCGTCGTTCACGGACGGGT